>JAQXJZ010000070.1 GCA_029009515.1 bacterium | reverse complement strand
CACATCTCCCAGCAATATTAAGTTGTTAGAACACGAAAGAAAGTCATGCAGAGCTTCCTCGAGCTTCCTCTTGAGGGGAAGCTGTCCCGAAGGGACTGATGAGGTGTACAAGGGCTGCCTGCCAGCAAAGCGGTCAGGCAGTTTCGCCAAAGGCGCGTCCCCCCCTGTGCACAATCGAGCCGCGACCCCTTCCGGGGAGCGGCGGTCTTATGCGCAACCCCAAACAAACCATTCCCCCTCCGAGGCCATTTCATGGCCTCGGTGCGGGGTGCAGGGGCACTGCCCCTGCCCGGAGGCCGTAACCCATGAACGCAAATCTCGAGTATAAGATCAAGATGCTCCCGGAAAGCCCGGGATGCTATATCATGAAAAGCCGGGGCGAGATTATCTACGTCGGCAAGGCCGTGAACCTGAAAAACAGGGTGCGGTCTTATTTTCATGGCGCGCATACGCCCAAGGTGGCGGCCATGGTCAGCCGGGTGGACGACTTCGACCTCATGCTGTGCCAGACCAATTTTGAGGCGCTCACGCTGGAGTGCAACCTCATCAAGAAGCACAAGCCGTTTTACAACATCCTCCTGAAGGATGACAAGCATTATCCGTATCTGAGGATTGACCTGAGCGAGCGCTATCCGCGCCTCACGCTGGCGCGCAGGATGGATCAGCGCGACGGAGCCAAGTACTTTGGCCCCTACATCGGCGCAACGGCGGTGCGGCAGGTGGTGGACGAGGTGCGCCGGTTCTTTCCGCTACGCACGTGCAACCTGAAGCTGCCGCTCAAGAGTCCAAGACGCCCGTGCATGAACCATCAGATTGGCCGGTGCAAAGCGCCGTGCGCCAACCTGATTTCGGAAGAGGAATACCGCGCGATCCTCGACAAGGTCATTTCCTTCCTCGAAGGCGACAGCCGGGAGCTGATCCGCTGGCTGAAGGAGGAGATGATGGCCGCCGCCATGCGGCTGGAGTACGAAAACGCGGCGGTGCTGCGCGACAAGATCGCCGATGTGGAGCAGCTGATGGAGGAGCAGCACGCCATCCAGACCAAGGACGTGGAGCAGGACGTGCTGGCCGTGGCCTGCGACGAGCGCGACGCGATGGTGCATCTCACCCACATCCGCGCCGGACGCATGGAGGGCGGACGATCCTTCCTGCTGGAAAACAGCGGCGACGAAGAACCGGGCGAGATTTTGGCCAATTTCATCACCCAGTATTATGACGACGAGCATCTCATCCCCCGCCATGTGCTGGCGCAGGTGCTGCCGGATGGCATGGACGAGCTGGAGAGCTGGCTGAGGGAGCGCAAGGGTTCCGCCGTGACGCTGGCGGTGCCGCAGCGCGGCGACAAGGTGGATCTGGTGAGGATCGCGCTGAAAAACGCCGAGGACGCGCTGGAGAAACACAGGCAGTCCGCGGCGGTGAAGGATCTGCGCACACGTCAGGCGATGCTTGCTTTGCAGGAGGCGCTGCATCTGCCCACGCTGCCCATCCGCATCGAGGGCTATGATATTTCCAACACCATGGGTCAGCAGAGCGTGGCCGCGATGGTCGTGTTTGAAAACGGCCTGCCCAGCAAGAAGGACTACCGCATCTTCCGCATCAAAACGGTAGAAGGCGCCAACGACTTTGCCTCCATGGCGGAGGCCATCAGCCGCCGCTTCACGCACGGCCTGAAGGAGCGCCATGAGCGGCAGGAAGCCGGGCTGGATGTGGACGGCGGCAGTTTCTCGCGCATGCCGGACGTCATCCTCATCGACGGCGGCCCGCAGCAGGTGGCCTTCGCCCAAAAAGCCATGCACGACGCGGGCGTGAGCATCCCCATGTTCGGCCTTGCCGAGAGGTTTGAGGAAATCTATCTGCCCGACCGGCCGGATGACCCCATCGTGCTGGACCGCAGGAGCAACGCCCTGCATCTGGTGCAGTTCGTGCGCGACGAGGCGCACCGCTTTGGCATCACCCATCACCGCGCGCTGCGCGGCAAAAATCAGCTCAAGAGCAAGCTGAGCGACATCGAGGGCGTGGGCCCCAAGAAGCAGCAGGCGCTCATCCGCCACTTCCGCAGCGTGAAGGCCATCTTCGAGGCCACGAAGGAAGAGTTGTGTGAGGTGGAGGGCATCAGCGAGGTGCTGGCGGAGCGGATCTTGAACCACAAAGGATGAACCGGGGGCATGGCTGGCGCTATGCCCCTTTGTCTATGACCGCATTTTATGGTATACTGGTCAAAACGCATCCTTACAGGAGGCCAACCGTTATGAAAAAAGCAATGAGTCTGTTTCTCTTCTGCCTGCTGCTGGTGGCAGTCTGCTGCGCGTCGGCGCAGGAGATCAGCAGCGACAGCGAAATTGGCATTGATCAGCAGTACATCCTCTCCCTGTCCGGGCGGGAGGAAGCCCTGCTGGTCATGACGGCGGATGAGGACCCTGCCTACTACCGCATCGATTTCAAAAATGAGGACGTAGGCGCAAATGTGAAGCTGGAACTGTATGACCGCCATTCCCTGAAGATGGAGCAGGTGAGCGTGTACACGCAGAAGAGCGATTTCATCAGCTGGAAGGCAGAGCCCGGCGAGCAGTACTGGCTGCTTTGGAAGAGCTCTTCCGACAAGGCGGAAGGGCGCGTGTCGCTGCAGCTCAGCAAATCGCCCGACGTGTACGCCAACCAGCTGGAGAATGCCTCCGTCATCAGCACTGGCGAACCCGTGCTGACCACGCTGGACGGCACCGGCGATGAGGATTGGCTGACCTTCACGGCAGCGGAGGGCGACGCCTTCTACCGGGTGGATTTCAAGAATGAGGACATTGCGAGCACGGTTTACGTGCAGTTGTATGATGAAAACGGGCTGAAGATGGAGCGCATCAGCGCCTACAAGGGCGATGAAGGTTTCCTCAGCTGGGCGGTTACCCCGGGCAGCGCGTACTATCTGCGCGCCTATGCCGGAACATCCGACCGCACCGGCCGCTACATGCTCACGCTCAGCCGTCAGGCGGACGGCGAACCCAACGCCATCGAAAACGCACTGCCTGTGGAGACCGGCGCTGCGCTGGATCTTTCGCTGGACGGCACGGGTGATGAGGACTGGCTGACCTTCACGGCAGCGGAGGGCGACGCCTTCTACCGGGTGGATTTCAAGAATGAGGACATTGCCAGTACGGTTTATGTGCAGCTGTATGATGAAAACGGGCTGAAGATGGAGCGCATCAGCGCATATAAGGGCGACGAGAGCTTCCTCAGCTGGGCGGTCACCCCGGGCAGCGCGTACTATCTGCGCGCCTATGCCGGAACATCCGACCGCACCGGCCGTTACATGCTCACGCTCAGCCGTCAGGCGGACGGCGAGCCCAACGTCCTTGAAAATGCGCTGCCTGTGGAAACCGGCGCTGCGCTGGATTTGTCGCTGGACGGCACGGGCGATCAGGACTGGCTGACCTTCACGGCGGAGGAGGGCGACGCCTTCTACCGGGTGGATTTCAAGAATGAGGACATTGCCAGCACGGTTTATGTGCAGCTGTATGATGAAAACGGGCTGAAGATGGAACGCATCAGCGCCTACAAGGGCGACGAGAGCTTCCTCAACTGGCGGGTGACTCCGGGCAGCGCGTACTATCTGTGCGCCTATGCCGGAACGTCCGACCGCACCGGCCGCTACGCGCTCACCCTCAGCCGTCAGGCGGACAACGAGGCGGATACGCCTGAACTGGCTGCCGGGATTCCCGTTGACCAGCTGGTGCAGGCCTCTCTGGATGGCGCGGGCGACGTGGACGTTTACAAGCTGACGGCCTCCGAGGACGCGGCGTATTATCAGGCGGAGTTTGCCAACGAGATGGGTGGCGGCCGTGTGCTTGTACGGCTGCTGGATCACTCCGGCCGCGAGCTGGACAGGAAGGACGCCGGAAAGGACAGCTCCAACGCGCTCAACTGGCAGCCCGAAGCCGGTGCGGTTTATTACCTGCAGGTGGAGGCTGGCAACCGGACGCAGACCGGCAGCTACAGCCTGACTCTGCTGGAGCAGGGCGACCCTGAGGGCGACACGCAGGAAGAAGCCAGCCCGCTGGAAGCAGGCACTCTGGAAGGCACAGTCGGCAGCAAGGCCGATATCGACTGGTTCCGCATCGACAGCGAATCCTCCTTTGTGCAGCTGACGGTACGCGCCGGTGAACAGGGAAACCTGAGGGCGCAAGTGTATAATCATGCTGGCAAGGAAATGCAGTCCTGGTGGCTGAATGCCGGTCAGGAGAAAACGGCTGTTTTCGCGGTGGACAGTGTAACCCCCTGCTATCTGCGCATCAGCGCAGAGAAGGCGTGCGGCTACACGCTCAAGCGTCAGGACGAAGCCGATCTGGGCGGAAACACCGCTGCAAGCGCCGTCCAGTCTGCCGTGGGCAAGATGGTGCTGCGCTTTGAGATGGAGAACGACGTCGACTACATCGCATTTGCCGCCGCTGACATGAAGATCGGCCTGACGGTTGCGCAGGATACGCCGGTGAGTGCTGTGCTGACGGATGCCGATGGGTATCCGCTTGGCGATGAAAAATACCTCCGTGCCGGTAGCTATGTGTATGCGGCGGACAGCCAGCATGCGTTCCTGCGCGTGCGCAGCAGCCGGATTGGTTCGCTTGCGCTCAGCTTCTGCACCCCTGAGGAGCATGCGCAGGAGCCGGAGTGGTTTGTGCTGTCGGAAGCCACCTGCACGCAGGACGGCCTGAAGGAGCAGCGCTGCACGCAGTGCGGCGAAGTGCTCACGCAGGAGGCGATTCCCGCGGTGGGCCATACGCCCGGCGAGATGCAGACGGCGCGTGAAGCCACCTGCACGCAGGAAGGCCTGAAGGAGCAGCACTGCTCCGTGTGCAGGGAACTGCTCACGCAGGAGGCGATCCCGGCGCTGGGTCATACGCTCAGCGAAATGCAGACGACGCTCGAAGCCACCTGCACGCAGGAAGGCCTGAAGGAACAGCACTGCACCGTGTGCAGGAAGAAGCAGACGCAGGAGACGATCCCCGCACTGGGCCATACGCCCGGCGAAATGCAGACGGCGCTTGAAGCCACCTGCACTGAGGAAGGCCGGAAAGAGCAGCATTGCACGCTGTGCGACGAGCTGCTGGCGCAGGAAGCGATTGCCGCACTGGGACATCAGTATGGCGAGTGGATTGAAACCAAAGCGCCCACCCGTTCCGAAGAAGGCGTTGAGGCGCAGACCTGTTACCGCTGCGGCGGCATTCAGGAGCGCAGCGTGAAAAAACTGACGCTCATGGAAAGCCTCTTCGGTCGCTGAGCATCATCAACATGAGGAATTGAAAACAGGCAGGGACACAAAAGATGAAGGAGCTGCAAAGACCGCGGGGCGTGCGCGCCATTGTGAAAACGCTGCGGGCGGTGTATCCGCACAGGGTGGAAGGCGCGGAAAAGCTGCAGGCGTATGAGCAGGGCGATGTGCTGTTCATCTGCAACCACGGCGAAATCTACGGGCCGGTGGCGGCGATGCTGTATCTGCCCACGGTGTTCCGCCCGTGGGTGCTGAGCCGCATGATGGTGCTGGACGAGATTGTGGAGCACATGTACTACGGCACCATGGAGCGGCAGAAGTGGCTGCCCGAAAAATGGAAGAGGCCGCTTTTGCGGCTGATCACGCCGTTTCTGGTTTATCTGTTTGAGGGCGTGCACGCCATCCCGGTGTATCGGGGGCATCCCAAAGAACTGCTCAAAACCTTCCGTCTCACGCTGGACGCCATGCGCGACGGGCACAACATTCTCATCTTTCCGGAAAACGCGGACGAGCACGATGAGGGCAAGAGCGGGTTCATCAAAGAGGGCGTGGGCGATTTCTACACCGGCTTTGCCATGCTTGGCGCGATGCACTGGGCCCGCAACAAGCGCCGCGCGGTGTTTGTGCCGGTGTACGCCAACAAGCGCAAACGCCTGGTGACCATTGGCGATGGGATTGTGTTTGACCCGGAGAATGGCATGAATGAGGAGAAACTGCGCATTGCGCAAATGCTGCATGAGCGGCTGAGCGCGATGGCGCAGGGGTGAAAAACAAAAGAGGGTTTGCTGCCTGCACAGTGCGGGCAGCAAGCCTTTTTTCGTTGCGCGCTCACGGTTTGGGATCTCCAGTATTTACTATAAAATGACAAATATAGAAAATAATGTCGATTCAGAACTAATTCCATCGAATATCAGACGGGCGCGCGCATTGTGTGCTATGATGCAGAAAACAGACGCTCCACCGCATCTTGTGCGGAACGGGCGCGGACTTTTTGGGGAGGGAATGACTGTGATCAGCACCCGCATCCTGATCGTAGATGATCATGGTTCTTTGCGCAAAAGCATGGCCGATTTCCTGCGCAAGCAGGACGGCATTGACGATGTACGCGAGGCGGCCAACGGCGTGGAGGCGCTCAAATGCCTGCGCGAAGGCCGGTTTGATATCCTGGTGACCGACATTGTGATGCCCATGATGGACGGCTACATGCTGCTGGAGGAAATCCGTCGCCAGCAGATTGTGCCCGCGCCCAAGATCATTGTGGCCTCTGCCCTGGGGCGCGACGACTTCATCACCCGCGCCATCGAGGTGGGCGCGCTGTTCTACATGGTCAAGCCCTTCGAGCCCGAGCACCTGCTCAGCCACATCCGCGACATCGCCGAAGGATCCGCCGCCCAGCTGCCGCTGGCCCGCACATCCGCACCCGTGCAGGCCCAAAGCCTGGACGAGCGTTTGGGCAGCCTGTTTTTAACCATCGGCATTCCGGCGCACATCAAGGGCTACCAGTACCTGCGCCACGGCATCAAACTGGTGATCGACCAGCCGGATATGATCAACCGCATCACCAAGGAGCTGTACCCGACCATCGCCAAGCACTTTGGCACCAGCGCCAGCAAGGTGGAACGGGCGATCCGCCATGCGATTGAGGTGGCATGGAACCGCGGACGGGTGGATACGCTGAACAAGGCGTTCGGCTGCCGGGTGTGTACGCCGGAGGATAAGCCGACGAATGGGGAGTTTATCGCGATGTTAGCAGACAAACTCAGCCTTGAACGGAGTGCCTAAAACCCTTATAAATCAACGGTTTGAGCGATTTTTGCTTATAGCAAAATAGCAATCAATGTCCTCTTGGTAGGCAAGAGAGCGATAAAGGAAAAACACCAATAGCGACCAATGCCGAGCATTTATTGCGCTTTCACAGTGTCAAAAAAATACGGGTGAAAATGTGTAAATGGAAAGGTGTTGGTCGTTTTGAATTTACAGAGAATGATTGCGCTGTTTATGGACTACTGCCGTAGCAAGCAGTTAAGGCCAAAGACGATGGGATCGTATGAACAGACCTTGAAGCTCTTTGTCAGATGGCTCAAGGAGAACATGGAGATTGAAAACGCTGAACAGGTGAAGGAACCGCACACCAGAGCCTACATCGTTGGTCTGCAAACGCGCGGGAAATATACTTTCTGTGCTGACGAGCGTTCGACGAATCAGAATCATCCTAACCATATTGTCAGAGAGAAGCTTTTGCGTTTCGGACGTTGCCCAAAGGCCGGGATCCTGGCATAAGGCGTTTGCGTAATCTGGCAGATGCAGAATCGATGGGTGTGTATACCGCCGCGGCTTTGCCTTCGGGCCTGTCTGCGCCGGTTGCAGATTCTGCATCGCATATCATCAGCACAGCCCTGCGGACGCGGTATGGCCTAAACTGTTGCGGTCAGCGGCGGGGATGCGTGGGGCAGCTAACCCTGTGCGCAGCCCGTCGGCAGGCGGAGATCCGGCGGCATAATATGCGTCGGGATGAAGCCGGGCATTGTGATGCGTTGTTCAACAAGTGAAAAAATGGTTTTTCGGTAAATCAAATTCAAATTTTCTCTGCCTTTTCCTTGAACGTAAAGATGTCGAGGAGTATAATAGAAGCATAAGACAAAACCGGCAGCAAAGAGACCGGCTGATGAACAATCGCATACAAGGAGTAAAACCATGAATAAACGAGAACGGGTTATTGCGGCTTTCCAGGGAAAAGAAACGGATCATGTACCTGTTTGCATGTGGAAGCATGTGCCCGCAGAGCTTTGGGACGACGATGACAAATTCATCCAGTGTCAGCTCAATTCCTACAGGGTCACCGATGTGGACTTTGTCAAACTGTCGGCGGATAAATATTTTGGCTGGCCTGCGCCTGTACTGGAACAGATCGCCAGCGCCAAAGCGCTGTATGATATTCAGCCGCTGGGCGCGGATCATCCCTATATCCGCGGACAGATCGAACGCACCAAAAGGATCATTCAGGGCCTTCAGGGCGAATGTGTTGCCCTGTATTTGATCTTTGCACCCCTGAGCTATCTGCGCCTGCAGGTGGGTTATCCGAAGATGATGGAGCTCATGCGTGAAGACCCTGCGGCTGTGAAGCATGCCTGCGGCGTGATTGCGCAGGACGTCAAGCTGCTCGTGCACGGCATCATCAGGGAGGCAGGCGTGGACGGTATTTTCTTCAGTGTTCAGAATGCTGAGGAAAACCGCTTTACCTATGAGGAATACCGCCAGTGGATCACCCCAAGCGAAAAAGAGGTGCTGGACTATGCCAATACCCTCAGTTCGATGAATGCCATCCACCTGTGCGCCTGGGAGGAGATCCCCAATCGCCTTTCTGTCTGGGAGGATTACAAGGCGGCTGTGATCAGCTGGTCGCGCTATATCGATATCATGGATATCCAGGAAGCCAAAAAGCGCTTTGGCTGTACCGTATGGGGTGGTTTTGACAACCGTCCCGGCACCCTGCTTTACACCGCCAGCCACGAAGAGGTGGAGCGGGCCGTTGCGGAGCTGATTGCGCAGGGCGGCAAAACCGGCTATATTCTCGGCGCGGACTGTAGCATCCACGATGAGATGGATGAAGAACGGATCCGCTGGGTTGTTGAGGCTGCGCGGAACATTTGACCATACTCAGCCGGAAAAAACATATGAAACAAAGAAGAGCGCCGTATGGCGCTCTTTTTAGGTGTTCTCTGGGTGCTGTTACATCTTCTTGACCATGTTCTCCACAGCGCTGACCCAGGCATGGTCCGGATCGTTCACGCGGCAGAAACCCTGATGCTTGCCGGCCATCAGCCACAGGAAGTAGGTGTTGTAGCCGGGGGCGCTCACGGTGGTGTGATAGCCATAGGGGAACTCTACCAGCTCGTCGTTCTTGACGCGGTAAGCCTCGTCGATGGAGCCGTCGGCAGTATAGAGGCACTGTACGCCGAAACCCTGCTGAGGATCAAACAGGAAGTAGTATACTTCCTCGGCCACGCACTCGCGGGGCATATCGTCCACATCGTGCTTGTGGGGCGGGAAGCCGGCCCAGTTGCCGGGGGTGCAGTAGGCTTCGCCAATGGTGAGCTTCCTGGCGTTGGTGGTTCCGTCCACGATGAAGCTGGTGTCGCGTTCCCAGGGCTTCACGCCCAGACGGGTCACGCGCACATCTGCCTGATGGATGGCCTGGGGCTCGGTGTCCACATCGATAGGAGTGGCACACACGGCGATTTTGCAGTTGTGAATGCTCACAATCTGCACTTCGGTTTCACGGCCGGCATAGAAGCACTCGGCCTTGGGGTTGGCAAACACCGTGGCGCGCACACCCAGCTTGCCGTAGTCTTCGCCCTTGGCGCTGAAATTGGCGCTGCCCCAGAGCATCACGAAAGCCGTTTCCTTGTTTTCGGTGTTGAAGGTATACGCCTGGCCGGGGGTGAGCTCGATGATGCCGAACTCAAGATCCTTCAGGGAGCACTCGCCGATCTTGCACAGCGGAGTATAGCCGTTTTGCGGAACATAGGTCTTTTTGAAGTTCATGGTTTATGCCTCCTTTTGATTTTGTAAAAATTGTATCATGGCGTCGATGGTTTCTTCCCAATCGGCGACGATTCCATAATCCGCGCAGGAAAAGATGGGGGCGTTGCGGTCGGTATTCACAGCGACCACGATTTCTGAGCTGTTCATGCCCACGGTATGCTGCACAAAGCCGCTCACGCCAAAGGCGATGTACAGCCTGGGCTGCACGTTTACGCCTGTCTGCCCGATCTGATGGGCATAGGAAATCCAGCCTGCATCCACGGCGCTGCGCGTTGCGCCCACGGCTCCGCCCAGCAGCCCAGCCAGCTTTTCCAACTTTTCAAAAGCTTTGGCACTGCCGACACCCTTGCCGCCGGTGACGATCACCTCTGCATTCTGCAGGGAAACCTCGCTTTGAACCGGGCGGAAGGCGATTTTCCGGAGATAGGTTTTTACATCTGCCAATGAGATGTGCTTTTGCACAAGGATTCTTTCCGGCTGCTTTGCAGGCAGTGGAAACACTCCGGGACGCACGCTGGCCAGCTGCGGCCTGTGTGTACGGCAGAGAATTTCGGCTGTCAGGTTGCCGCCGAAAGCAGGGCGGATCTGTTTGAGCAGCCCATCATCCGTGATGCACAGCTCCGTGCAGTCAGCAGTCAGGCCCGTGTCCAGACGGGCTGCCGCCCACGCAGAGAGGAAGCGTCCGCGCACCGTGGCCGGGAACAGCGCTGCATCCGGCCCGATCTGCGCCAGCGCGTCTGCAAGCCGCTCTGCCTGCGCGCAGTCGTCCTCCAGCGCAGGAATCAGAAGCTGTTCATCCGCGCCGGCTGAGCCGAAATCCGCCTCGTTTCCCTCCTCGCACAGGACGATGATCCGGGCTTCCGGAGCGATGGTCCGTGCCTTGAAGGTCAGCTCCAGCGCCGTATTTCCCTGCTGTTCGGCAATGATGACAATCGTCACGGAAGCACCTCCTTATGCACAAGCGCGGCAAGCACTTCATCTACCGGAAGCTTTTGGCAGGGCCTTACCCCTACAGGGCGGGAATGAATGCGCACAACGCGCGTAGGCGATGCTTTCAGCCCTGTTTCCTTTATACCCAGTTCCTGCGCGGTGACACGCCTGATTTGCGCGTTCCTGGCTCTGCGCATGCCCATCAGGGTCGGCAGACGCAGATGGTGGCTCCACTCGCAGAAGGTGATCACAGCGGGAAAACATGCCTGCCAGGTGATCACGCCGGCTTCCGTCAGCTGGTCGATCACAAGCGCATTGTTTTCCAGACGCACATCGGTGGCATTGGGCACGCAGGGCACATCCAGCAGTGCTGCCACCATCGGCCCCACCTGACCGGTTTCACCGTCCACAGCACGGCGGCCGCACAGGATGAGGTCAAAGCCTTCGCCCATTTCTGATGCAGCCTGCAGGCATTTGGCCGTCACCAGTGTGTCCGCACCGGCAAAGGCGCTGTCGGTCAAGTGTATGGCCTCGTCCGCACCGCGTGTGATGGCCTCGCGCAGCATGCTTTCGGCACGGGCAGGCCCCATGGTCATCACCGTTACGGTGCCGCCGTGCTGATCGCGCAGCGCCAGCGCCTTCTCCAGCGCGCTTTCATCGGCAGGGTTCATCACCTGGGCTACAAAATCACGCTGGAGGGTATATTCGCTGGAAAGCTTGACTTCAGTTGTATCGGGAACCTGTTTGACACATACAAGGATCCGCATGGTACCTCCGGTTTACAGCTGATGATAGATGGGCGCAAGCGCCTGCTGAATCTGCTTGTAGAGCCTGAACTGCTCCTCATAGAAGGCTGCTCCCTCGGGATCGGGTTTCGTCACGCCCGTTATGCGCACACAGCGCTCCACGGCCTGTGCATGGCTGGCAAACACGCCAGCTGCTACGCCGGCCATCATGGCGCTGCCCAGAGAACTGTCCACATTTTCCACGGTGGTGAGGGGCATGTTCAGCATGTCCGAAAGGATCTGGCGCCACAGTGCGCTCTTTGCGCCGCCGCCGATGGCGACCGCCTCTTTAGGCGCGATGCCCAGTTCCTCCAGCGTGGAGATACAGTCCTTCATGGAATAGGCCACGCCCTCCAGCACTGCGCGGTTGAAGTACGCCTTGGTATGGAAGCCTGCCGCACCTACGAAGCTGGCGCGGAGCCTGTCATCCAGATAGGGCGTGATTTCTCCCTGCAGATAGGGGTGGAAGAACAACCCCTCGCAGCCTCGCGGCACTTCTGCCGCAGCTGCGCTCATTTCGTCAAAGCTGCCGCCAAAGGTATCGCGGTACCAGCGGTTGGAAGCGGCGCAGCTCTTGGTGGCCGTGCCGGGATACCACATACCCTCTACCACATGGCGGTAGGTCACCAGACGGGGATCCACCACTGCATGATCCGTGATGGAGCAGATGCGGCCCGCAGTGGCCAGCTTCACTGTAGCCTGACCGGGCTGAATGGCGCCGGAGGCATAGACCTCCATCACTGTGTCGGTTGCGCCGGCAATGACGATGGTGGATGCGCAAAGCCCGGTATCCTCCTGTGCCTGTGGGGTCAGGGGAGAGAGCTTTTGCATGGGATCCACGATTTCGGGCATGATGGCAGGGTCAATCCCTGCCAGTCCGCACAGCTTTTCAGACCAGCAGTTGCTGCGGGCGTCCAGCAGCAGGAAACCCATGGCCTCAATGGAGTCGGTTACATAGTCGCCGGTAAGACGGAAGCGGACATAGTCCTTGACAGCCATCACCTTGTGGGTGCTGCGGATCACTTCCGGCTCGTTTTCCTTCAGCCATATCAGCTGAGGAAGCGTCCAGAGGCTGGATACGCCGTTGTAGCATTCCTCAATCAGCTGCGGACCCATCTTCTGCTTCAGCTGCGCGGCCTGTTTGGCGGCGCGTGTATCCGTCCAGTAGATGGCACGGCGCACGGGCTGATCATCCTCACCCAGCAGCACGGCGGTGTGCGTGGCCGCATCCAGAGCCATCGCGGCAATATCAGCGGGGTTCACGCCGGATTCCTTTAAAATGTGACGCACGTTGGCGCACATGGCATTGTAGCTGTCCGCTGCATCCTGCTCCGCCCAGCCGTTGTGCGGATAATAGGTGGGATATTCCTGGCTGGCGGTTGCATATACGCGCCCGTCCTCGCCCAGAAGAGTCACCTTGGAGGAGCTGCCGCCAAAGTCAACGCCAAGCAGATATTTCATGGCATTCCCTCCTTTCAAACAATCACGCCCACGCCGTCGGGGATAACGGTAACGGTGGCGTTTGCGCCAAGCAGCGCCGTGGCCTCTGCCAGGGCGGTATCGGCATCGGGCGCCCAGCGCATGTGCACGGTTTCGATCAGGGCGCGGTTTTCTTCGCCGGTTACGAACCAGCAGTTGGCCTTGAGCATCACACGGGCCAGGATCTGCGCCTCCCACTGGTCCATGAAGGTGTTTTCAGGAGGCACGCTTTCGATGGCCTGCGCCACTTCGGCAGCGCTGGCACGGTCGGCAAACCAGCGGTAGAAGGCCTCGCCGCCGTGGCCGTCGCCCAAAGCCGCGCAGATGATGATGGCTCCGCCCTCGCGCACGCAGCTTTCCGCAGCGGTCATGCCCTTGACGGACTGGTACACGTTCTGATCCAGCGGATAGCCGCCGTTGGATGTGACGGCGATATCGGAAACCACGGGCTCAACGCGGGTCAGCGTTTCGCACAGGCGGCAGCCGGCGCGGTGCGCCTGCTCATGATGGCCGCTGAACGCCGCAATCACGCGCTTGTCCGCATCAATGATCACGTTGAGAATGAACGCCAGTTTGGCCTGCTGGGCGGCAAAGAGCATATCACGGTGGATGGGATTCTCATCCAGGCTGCCCTGACGGGCGTGGGGGCTCTGCAGGAAGCGGGCGTTGTGGTTGTACAGAACCGTTTTGGCAGAAGCCACGCCCGGCAGGATGCTCTTGCGCCCGCCGGAGAAGCCGGCAAAGAAATGCGGCTCGATGAAGCCCTCGGAGATGACCAGATCGGCCTCCCCTACCAGCCTGTTCAGCCACAATTCGCCGCCGGAGGGCAGGGTGCCGAAGAAGGTCATGTTTTCCATTTCCTGCGCCTTGTGAATGACGAAGGTCTCGTTGTCCACAATCTCATCGCCGTATTTGGCGCGCAGCTCGGCTTCTGTGGTGGGGCGATGCATGCCGGTGGCCACCAGCAGGGTGATGTGCGCATCAGGATTGCCTTTGCGGATTTCGCGCAGCAGCAGTGGCATGGTCACGGCGCTGGGCACGGGGCGTGTGTGATCGCTGGTGATGACCACGATCTTTGCCTTGCCTTGTACCAGCTCGCACAGGCGGGGCGTGCCGACGGGGTTTTCCAGCGCGGCCTGCACGATGGCCTGCTGAGATTCGCTCTGCTTTTCACCGTGAGCGGGAGCAAGGACGGCCTGCAGGCGGCTCTCCTCCACATGCAATGTCTGTTTGCCGTGACCAAACGGCAGTTCAATTGCCTTCATCAGCCGACCACCTTTCCGGGATTCAGGATGCCCTTGGGGTCAAATGCAGCCTTGATGCCGCGCATCAGGTTCATCTGGGTTTCGCCCATGCTCTCAGCCAGGAAGCCCTTCTTGGCATGGCCGATGCCGTGCTCGCCGCTGACCTCGCCGCCCATTTCCTTCGCGGCGATGTACAGTTCATCCATGACCTGTTCCACAGCCTTCTCCCATACCTCGTCAGCAAGGTCGTCCTTGCAGGCGTAGATGTGCAGGTTTCCGTCTCCGGCGTGGCCGAAGGAGCAGATGCGCACGCCCAGCTTCTTGCCGATTTCAACGCTCTTGCGCACAAATGCAGGGATATCCTCGCGCGGCACAACAACGTCGCACTCGTCCATTTCGGGCGTGGAGCCCTTGATGGCCTCCAGGAACGCGCCGCGCGCATTCCAGATGCTCTCCTTGCGCTCGTCGGTGTCAGCCAGCAGCACATCCTTAGCGCCGATGGACAGCGCCAGGTCGGTCAGCTGATCCATCGCAGGTTGAAGCGCTTCCACGCTCGCGCCGTCCAGACGCACCAGCAGGTAAGCGTCGGCAGAGGTATCGGGGAACTGCTTGCCAAGATAGGTCTCGGCACAGGCGATAACCTCGCGCTCCATGAACTCGACAGCAGTGGGCTCGCAGCCGCAGCCCAGCACGGCAGGAACCGCGCCGATGCAGGCGTCCAGATCGTCAAAGGGCATGAGCAGGGAGAGATTCACCTTGGGTTCGGGGATCAGCTTCACGGTGAGCTTGGTCAGGAAGCCCAGCGTGCCCTCCGAACCAACCATCAGGTCGATCAGGCTGTAGCCAGAGGAGGTTTTCACGTTTTTGCCGCCGAGGTTGATGACCTCGCCGCTGGCAAGAACCACTTCCATACCCAGCACATAGTCGCGGGTCACGCCGTAGCGCACGGCACGCATGCCGCCGGCATTGGTCATGGCGTTGCCGCCCATGGTCGCGGTCTTCTCACCGGGATCCGGTGGATAGAACAGGCCGGTGCCTTCAAGAGCCTTGGGGAACTCCATCAGCAGCACGCCGGGTTCGACGGTGGCGGTCATGTTCTTGACGTCCACTTCCAGAACCTTCTTCATCTTCTCGGTGGACAGCATCACGCCGCCGTGGATGGCCACACAACCGCCGCACAGGCCGGTGCCCGCGCCGCGCGGCGTGACGGCGATGTTGTGCTCATTGCAGTACCTGAGCACAGCGCTCACATCCTCGGTGGTGAGGGCCTGCAGCACGGCTTCGGGCATATAGTGACCATAGATGGTCATTTCGTCATGGTCATAGTCAGTGGAGATTTCCTCGCCGCTGAAGACGCGGCCGGGAAGCAATTCTTCAAAATATTTCAGATCCGCTTCGGTTACATGATTGAAGCTCATTATGCCTGCGCCTCCTTCAGCTGGTTGATCAGAGCGGGAACGATCTCATAGAGGTCGCCAACGATGCCGATGTGCGCCACTTCAAAGATGGGCGCATCCCTGTCGGTATTGATGGACACGATGTGGTCGGAACCGTTCATGCAGGCGGTAAACTGGATCGCGCCGCTGACGCCGCAGGTGATGATCAGACGCGGACGAACCGTGCGGCCGGAAAGGCCGATCTGACGGTCGTTGGTGGTCCAGCCCTTTTCCACCAGCGGACGGGTGGTGGCCCAGTCGCCGCCCAGCAGTTTGGCCAGTTCTTTGATCATCTCAAGATCGCTTTCCTTCTGCAGGCCGCGGCCGCCGACAACCAGGATTTCCGCATCGGAGATGCTCTGCTTCGGAGGCACGGGCACAACGCTCACGCAGCTGGCCTTGGATTCCGCAACGCCCTTGGGGATTTTGCGGGTCAGGATCTCGCCGGTCACTTCGTCACTGCGTACAGGCGCATTCATCACCTTATAGCGGACGGTGGCGAACTGGGGACGGGTGTTGAGGGTGACGATCTGCGCCATGATGTTGCCGCCAAAGGCAGGACGGATCTGCACAAGGTCGGTGGTGTCGCGCAGGATGAGGGTGGTGCAGTCAGCCGTCAGGCCGGTGTGGAAACGGGTGGCCAGGCGCGGCGCAAGGCTGCGGCCAAGGGCGGTGGCGCCCACCAGCACTACGCTGGGCCTGCAGTACTTGATGTAATCCTCCACGCAGGAGGCGTACGCGTCTGCGCGGTAGTAGCCCAGCTCCTTGTCGTCATAGACGGCAATTTCGCTCACGCCATAGTGGCGAAGCTCCTCAGCATAGGCGCTCACGCCGTCGCCAACCAGCACAGCCTTGACCTTGAAGCCGGGAACGGCTTCCTTCAGCTCATGCGCCTTGCCGATCAGCTCAAGGCTGACGGGATGCAGGCGGCCGCCGCTGACCTCAGCGTACACCAGGATATCGTTCCACTTGGACTTATCCACGGAGTCCACCTTGGTTTCCAGCTTGACGATGGCCTTCTCGGGGCAGTTTTTCACGCAGATGCCGCACACCTTGCAGGCGGCGTTGAGCTCGGGCTTGCCGTTGACCATGTCAATAGCGCCGAAAGGGCAGTTGGACTGGCAGAGGCCGCAGCCTGTGCACTTACGTTCTACGATAGCAATCTGTGCCATGGTGCTTCCTCCTCCTTACATGAACTTCCACTTCTTGAGAATGTCGTGCAGCTTATCGGCAGAACCTTCGCCTTCCCAGATCTCATGCTCAGTGTCATTGGCCGGAGGGAAGATGCGCTCCACCTGCGTGGGGCTGCCGGTGAGGCCGTAGTGGCTGGGATCGGTGTCCAGGAAGGTGTCCAGGCCCTGAATATGAACCGGCTTGTCGCCGATTTCACGGGCTACCTTCAGGCTGGGCAGGCGAGGCACATGAATATCCTGCTCCACGGTGACCAGGCACGGGAAGGGCATGTGCACGGTTTCGATCACATCCTGCAGCTGCTGCTCGGCGTCCACGCCGTCGCCGCTAAGGGTGAGCTTACTGACCCACGCTGCATGGGGAATGCCAAGATGCTCGGCGATGGCAGGGCCGACCTGCGCAGTATCGCCGTCGGTGGTCTGCTTGCCGCAGAGAATGAGGTCAAAATCGCCAACGCTCCGGATGGCCTGGGAAAGGGTGTAGCTGGTGGCCAGCACATCCGCGCCGCCAAGTCTGCGGTCAGAGAACACATAGCCATCGTCCGCGCCCATCATATAGGCTTCCTTCACCACGGCCTGTGCCTGGGGCGGGCCCATGGTGCCGACGGTTACCGTGCCGCCGTGCTCAGCCTTGAGCCTGAGGGCGGTCTCCAGAGCGTAAAGATCATACGGGTTCATTTTGCTGGCGATGCCATCGCGCTTAAGGACGCCGGTTTTCTCGTCTACCTGCACCTTATTCGTGCTCGGCACCTGTTTGATACACACGAAGATATTCATACGCAAAGCAACCTTTCATGCATCATTGATTTTGAAGAAGATCTGGGTCCAGAATTGCGCCGGCAGCTTTGAGACTGTTCTGCAGCGCAGGTACGTCGACTGTGCCTGTCTGAGCCCACATGGCAGCCGCCAGCCCGGCGGCCTCTCCGGTTGCCGCGCAGGTGGGAATCACGCGGGTTACGTCCCACGCATCCCCTGCTGAGCTGATGCACCTGCCGGCGGCAAACAGATTGGCGGATTTGACACCCTGCAGGTGAGCCAGGCCGATGGCGTACACAGGAGCCGGTTTGCGCCAGTCGCCCGTGAGGGCCACGGCGTCTGTGCGCCACTGCCCAAGATTCGCTTCTGTAAGCGTTTCACGCCCCAGGAGGCGGCGCGTCATGCGCAAGAGTGGAATGGTGGGAATCAGGAAGGGCACAGCGTTTTGCTTCTGTGCATTTTCCAGAATCATATCGTGCATGTCCTGCACATAGGCGCTTACATCGCTGCCGCGATCGCCCGCATAGAAGCGGCTGCCCGGCAGACAGGGTTGATAGAGCGGATCGGTCAATGGGTGCAGAACGGGATTTTCATCATCGCGCACGGAGAAATACCAGCCGCTTCTCCGGTTCTGATCGGAGCTTTCGGTAGCCTCTCCGGCAAGGAAGCAAAGGTCGGCGTCGCCGGTTGCATCCACAAAGGCCCTGGCCTCCAGCGCAAGCCGACCGCTTTTGTTTTCTACGATCACATGGGTCAGCCCGCCGGACGATGCGCTGCAAAGCCGCGTATCGTACCAGATTTCCACTCCAGCTTCCTGCAGCAGCTTTTCAAGCGTCATGATCATGGGGCCGGCGTCATAGTCGGCCTCGAAACGCTTCTTTGCGCGTGCCTCTACGGAGCCTTCGCCCGTCCAGACTTCAGGGAGTCCATACCATGGGCCGTGCATTTTCAAAACGCCATAACGCTGGCTTTCGCGCATCAGTTCCTCGCCGATACCGCCGATCACCTGATGGCCGTAGCCGTCGCACAGCGGCAGATAGCGGATGATCATGCCCAGCGTAGCCAGACCGCCCAGGGCGCATTCTTTTTCCAAAAGCAGAGTTTGAGCGCCATTTCTGGCGCTGGCCAGCGCTGCTGCCACACCGGCGATGCCGCCGCCGGCAACCAGTACATCCACGCTGCGCGCAACGTCCAGCGTACGCGCTGCCTCTTCAATCCTTGGCATATCGATCCCTCTCAGCAAATATCAAAGGCGGCGCGAAAAAACTTCTCGCGCCGCTGGGATGGGCTTTTGTTAAATCTGGTTGTTCAGCAGCACGAACAGATCGTGATATTCCACACCTTCGGGAATGGAAAGGCGCAGGGCCTCGGTGGCCTGGGGATCGGCGGCGATGAGGATGCGGGAATCGGTGCGCAGCAGATCCTCGTAACGCTTCTGGCACAGCAGCACAGACAGCTCGGGCTTCATCTGGCCCATGATGGAGGAGCCGCATTCGCGGGCGCGAACGAAGGAGCCGCAGGCCTTGTTCTCGGGGTTCTTGTTGTCCTTCTCGTTGAGGTACATCTCATGCAGCTCGGCAAAGGACTTGATGATATTGCGCGCAGGCTCCAGCTCGCTCAGATCGCGGCTGAGGCGGGCGGCGTCGTGATAGCTCACCACCTTGCCCAGGGGCTTGGGAGCAATCTTGCCTTCGTTGATAAGCTCTTCCACAAACGCGGTGGCGGTGACGACCTGAGGCACTTCGATGCCCCAGTCCTTGCACTCGTGCAGGAAGAAAGCGGCATCGTGCGCATCCAGCACGATCAGCTTCTTTGCGCCGGCTTTGGCAATGGCGGCAGCGGCGGCCTTGGCCTGCATGCGCACATCTTCCACATGGCCGATCATATCGCCCAGCTCGCAGCCGGAGGCAGGCTCGTCCTTGAGGGCGGCAAACGCGATGCCAGCCTTCTTCAGGATGGAGAAGAAGGCTTCCGCAACATCGGGTACAGCATAGCGGGCGGCATTGCCCAGCCATACGAGGATTTCGCCGGACTCAGCGACGCCTTCATAGTGAACTTTGGATTCCTTCGCGCCGTAGGCGTTGCCGGTTTCCATCAGATTGTCGATCACCTTCTGGGCAAAGTCGGGGGTCAGCTCCTCGAGCATGGCCTGGGTACGGGCTTCGCGGATGAAGATCAGCGGATCAAAGCCGGTCACGCAGTCGGCGGTGCAGGCGCCGCAGAGCAGGCATTCATACATGGTTACGGCACAGCCCTTATCCATCTTCATGCCGCGCTCCATCATGCTGACCTGCAGGCCCTTGGCGCGGGGCGTGTTGTTTTCCTTGCCGGTCACAAGCTCGATGGGACAGAGATGACGGCACATGTAGCAGAAGCGGCAGGCATCCGCATGCTTTTTGGCTTTTTCACTAAACATTTTTGTACCCTCCTCTTACAGACCCAGCTTGTAGGGATTCATGATGCCATTGGGATCCAGCTGCTTTTTCAGCGCTTCCATTACCTGCATAGCGGGGCCGTACTGCTCCTTCATCAGGCGGGACAGTTTCAGGCCGATGCCGTGGTGATCGTTGATAACGCCGCCGTTTTCCATGGCTGCGCGCACGCCGGTATTCCAGATCTCGTTGTGGAGGCGGCGGGCTTCTTCAGGATCCTGAGGCACGTTGGCGGGATCCACGATGAAGCGGGTATAGTTCATGCAGCCCCACTCATACCAGTGGCTGGAATGGGAGATGTAACGCACCTTATCGCCGAACTTGTCATGGATAGCCTTCTTCATGGCCCAGTAGATCTTTTCGATGTTGGCGTAAGTGGCGACGGTATCCATGGTGCCGAACATCTGGGGAATATCCATGATGTGGCCGGGATAGAAGAAGGTGATGCGGTTCTCGAACCACTTCTCGCCGTAGTCGCTGCCCAGATCCTGGCCGCCCCACTTTTCGACGATCTCGAGGATGATTTCCATCTCAATATCCACGATGCGCTTGATGCCCTCAACGGCGAGGTTCATGAAGCAGCCCTGCTTTTCGAAGCCAAGGATCTTCTTGATGATGGAAGCGGTCTCGGCTTCGTCAAAGAAGCGGAGGATGGAGGGCTTCACTTTCTGCATGATGTCGCGGCCAGCCATGTAGCCGGAGTTCATGTCGGGGAAGAGGAAGGCGCGGAACTGACGGTCTTCAGGCTGTTCAAAGAGTTTGAAGGTGGCCTTGGTGATGACGCCCAGGGTGCCTTCGGAGCCGATGAAGATCTGGTTGAGGTCTGGGCCGGCCGCATGCTTGGGCACGGGCAGGGTGTTGATGATGTCGCCGTTGGGCAGAACGACTTCCATAGACAGGCACTGGTCATCGATCTTGCCGTACTTGGTGGACATGATGCCGATGCCGCGATGACCCAGCGCGCCGCCAATGGTGCCGCAGGTGAGGCAGCTGGGGATGTGCTGGCAGGAATAGCCCTTCTCGTTGGCATACCACTCCAGCTGCTGGAAGATCATGCCGGCTTCGGCGGTAATGGTGCGGGACACCTCATCCAGCTCGATGAGCCTGCTCATGCGCTTCATATCCATCAGGATGCCGCCGCTCATCGGCAGGGCGCCGCCCTGAGAGCCGGAGCCGCCGCCCCAGATGTGCACAGGAATCTTGTAGTAGTTGGCGATCTTCATGATCTTGGAAACTTCTTCCGTGGCGCCGGGACGCACGATCCAGTCAGGCATGGGCGGCACTTCGCCGCGATCCTGCCACATACGGCCAATCCAGAAGTAGTCCACGCCATAGGTGGCGCGATCGCTCATTTCCATGGATACGTTCTCGTAGCCGCCCACGGCGTCCGCGAGTTCGTCAAGGATCATACCGGGCATAAATGCTTTCAGTTCCATATCCATACTCCTCAATAATGAATCTCGTAGTTTTCGCCGTGAATGCCTACAAATGCGCCGCGTTCCACGGCGGGCGCTTCGGCATGGGCGATGAGCCACTTGTCCTTGGCCCAGAGCAGACGGCCTTCCTGTGTTTCAGGACGGGGCTTTTCCAGCGGATGGTTGGTGCCGCGCGGCAGGATCACAATGCAGCGGAAACCGTCTGCGCTGACTTCGCAGGGGCAGAAGTGCAGCGTGGTGGCGTAGACCTCGATGGTCGCGCCCCTGGGTACAAAGAACGCCGTGATTTTGCCTTCGGGCAATTCATTGGCTTCCATGTCCTGCTGGGCGGCCAGGAGCAGCACAATGTCGCTTACAGCCACATTGTGCTCGCTGGCGCGGTGATACTCCAGACAGTTGAGTCTGCTGGAATGACCCCAGCAGCAGCCGATCTGGCAGGAACCCTCGCCGCGCAGCTCGTGCTGCACCTTTTCGAGGGCGGCGGCTTCCAGCTCCGGCATATCCGGCACATAGCGGCTGCCGCTTTCAGGCATCTCAGCAGCCTTTTCGCAGGCTTCGATCAGCGTGGAAGCGTCAAAATCAACCACGCGGCCAAAGCGGGCGAACTCGCTGTCATCAATCGAGAAGAACGGCAGACCGGGATTGAGCTTGCGAAGGGCTTCCAGTTTTTCCATAGGGATTCCTCCTCACATCACCGTGATCACATGGGTGCGTTCCACGGTCTCGCCGGCCTGAAGGCACAGGCAGCCGGGCTTGTGCTCAATCTGCATATCGCTGTCCACAAAGTCGGGCGCATTGACCCATGGTTCGATGCAGATGTACTCCGCGCCGGGCTTGGTCCAGAACATGAGCACGTCATGATCCGGAAACGAAACGCGCAGCCTGCGGTTATGCAGCGGAGTGGTCAGGGTGACGGCACGGCTTTTGAGCGTGCGGAATACCAGCGCATCCACCGCGAAGTAGTCCGTCTTCAGCGGCATGCGGTCCGTCTTTTCCGCCATGATGACGGGTTCCTTTTTGATCAGGTTGCCGTCCAGCACAAAATTGGCCAGGCATTCCGGCTGCTCAAATTCGATGGTGTAGGCTTCCAGCCCGCCGGGTGTGGCATAGCCTTCGTGCGCGCCAATGCCGAAATAGAAGGTCTTTTCGCCGCAGTTGGACACGCGATAGCTGACGCTGAGGCTGTTGCCTTCCAGGGTGTAGCAGGCACGCAGCTCATAATCGAACGGGAAGCCGGGGTGCTTTTCCGTGGTGAGGAAAACAGCGCTGGTTTCGGTTGCCTTTTCCAGTGCCCATTCGATCAGACGGACATAGCCGTGCTTGGGCATCTCATAGCGCTCGCCGTTCAGATAGTAGCAGTCCTCCCGGAGTCCGCCGGCCATCGGGAACAGGATGGGGGCGCGCCCGGCCCAGAAGGCCGGGTCGCCCTGCCAGAGGCGCTCGATGCCGTCTGCATCCCGGATGGACTGCATCTGTGCGCCCAGGGTGGAGATATCAACCGTCAGATATTCATTGCGGATGGTCACCAGGCTCACAGCTCAACACCCCTTTCCTTGAGGAAAACGCGGCATTCTGCATCCGTAGCCATGGCATAGCGCGCACCGAGGCGGGTGCATTTCACAGCCGCAGCAGCGCTGGCGTACTTGCAGGCTGCATCGTTATCCAGGCCATGAATTTTGGCGGCTACAAACGCTCCGTGGAAGGTATCGCCGCAGCCGTTGGAATCCTTGACTTCAACCTTGTAGCTCTCATAGCGGCGCATGCCCTTTTCATCCAGCAGGATGCCGCCGCGCACGCCCTGCGTGAGGACGACCAGCTCCGGATGATAGGTGTCATACAGCTGCTGTGCGGCTTCCTCTGCTGTGGCGGCGCCCGTCATCTTGAGGGCAAACTCCTCCGAGGGAATCAGCCAGTCCACATAGGGCATGAGGTTCTCAACGCCGGGATAGGTGCCGCCCGCATCATGGCTCACCTTCACGCCCAGTTCATTGCACTTTTTGGCAGTGGCAATGGCGGCCTCCAGCATATGGCCGTCCAGATGCAGCACTCTGGCATGCCTGACGACTTCCTCATTGATGTCGTCCACGGTGGGCTGCGGAACGGTGCCGCGGCTCCACACGCAGGTGCGGCTCTTGGTTTCCTGGTTGAGCAGCACCACCGCATGGAAGCTCACGCTGTCAGGAATGCGGCGTACATCCTGCGTATCCACGCCCCAGTGCTCCAGATCATCCATCATGAATTTGCCGAAAGGATCATCGCCGATGGTGCCCAGATAAGCAGCAGAAACGCCCAGCTTGCGTGCGGCTACCAGTGCCGTTGCGCACGGTCCGCCGCCCTGCACCTTGGTCTCAATCCCTTCCATCTTGGTATCCTCGGTGGGATAGGCCGGCACCACCATCAGTGTGTCATACACCGTGGAACCGATGCCGATCACTTCAGGCCATTCGTTACGCATTGGTGCCCTCCGCGCCCAGCAGCCTGATCTTCTCCAGCGCAAAGCGCTTCACGGCCTGCACGGGCTCCTTCATGTAAGTGTCCACGCCGATGATGGAACGATCCACTTCGTGCACGGCGTCCAGGAAAGCGAGGCACACATCAGTGCCGAAGTTGACCTTGCGGATACCGGCCTTGATGGCGGCGACCATCTGATCGTCCGGGACGCCGCTGCCGCCGTGCAGAACCAGGGCGGCGGGAATGGCGTCATGCAGCTCGCGGATGCGTTCGACGGCGATCACGGGAGCCTGCTTGTAGTGACCGTGGGCGGTGCCGACGGCAACAGCCAGCGCTTCCACGCCGGTTTCTTCCACAAAGCGCACAGCCTCGTCCACCTTGGTGTACTCAGCGCTCACGCCGTCCTTGGCAAGGCCGATGTGGCCCAGCTCGGCTTCCACATCGATGCCCAGGTCATGAGCAAAACGGGTCACGTTCTTGATGATAGCCAGGTTCTCCTCAAAGGGCATAGAGCTGGCGTCGCGCATGACGCTGGTGCAGCCGTAGCGGATGGCGCGGGCGACAGCCTCGTCGGAAGCGCCGTGATCCAGATGGAAGCAAAACTTCACAGGAGAGCGCTGGGCGGCAGCGAGGATGGAGGGGGAGATGAACTCAGCCTCTTCGCTGGTGAACAGGCGGCTGTACATCTGCAGGATGACGCAGGCGTTGGCTTCTTCAGCAGCCTTGATGATGCCCATGGCGGTTTCGCCGTTATAGACGTTAAAAGCGGGAATGGCACAGTTGCGCTCCTCGGCGATGGCCAGCAAATCCCTCATATTGGTAAGCATGGTGATAAAACCCCTTTCGTTTTACAGCTATGCGGTTATTCGTTTACGGTATCCAGCGTCAGCGCAGGAATGAACTTGCAGAACTCCCGGAGTTCTTCGGTCACATCGCCCTCGATTTCCGCCATGTGGTGGATGTAGGGGCCTTCAACCAGCTTGCGCTCCCAGGCGGGCAGATTCTTGAACTTTGCCCACAGGTAGGTGCCGAAGGTGTAGGGGCCGTCCATGGTTTCGCAGGTGCCGGCAAGCAGGCTGTACCTGCCGCCGTCCTGGTCGATGCGGGCCACGGTGTACTGGCCGTCCTTGACCTGGAACCACTGGCGCATGTTGACGTTCTTGCAGGGGCAGCCGTCCTTCTTGAGGCTGTAGGCAAACGGGCCGCAGTGCCACAGCAGCTCGCCGTTGGCATCTTCGGGATGACGCACGGTGAACTCGCCGAAGAAGGGGATCTTCTCGCCCAGCGTGGCGCAGGACAGCATGGCCATGTTGATGGCGCCGTGCATGTCGCTTTCGCAGGAGATGATATAGCCCATATCGGCCAGGATGGAGTAGGCAGTACAGGGCATTGCGCCTACGCCCAGCTGCATGGCCGTCCAGCACTCGGCGGAAACAGCCTGCACATTGTAGGTTTCAAACACCCACTGATACAGCAGCACAAAGGCGTAAACCTTCTTGAGCAGCGGCGGGGTGATATCGTCCATTTCATAGCGAGACTCCAGCAGCTTAGCGCCCTCCTCCAGCTCGGCGTCGCGCTCGGCCAGGATCTGGTTGTACTTGTCGATCACCACGGCCAAATTGACAGGGATGACCTGCAGACCGAACTTTTCCATCAGCTCGCCCTCATTGAAGATGACGGAGCAGAAGGGCTTGGGTCGCATGCCGACCTGCGCGATGCGCATGCCGTGGAAATTTTTGACCATGCAGCTCACAGAGACAAACCTGCGGAAACCCTTGGCGAAGAGATCGCTGTCCACAGCGCAGGTTTCAATGAAGCTGAAGGGAATGTGGAAGCGCTGCAGCTGACGGCTGACGCCGAAGATGCCGCACTGGCTGTCGGTATAGCGGGTGCCGTCCGGCAGGAAGCTGTCGTCGATGGGCGCCCAGATGCACACGGGCTTGCCCACGCCGCGGGCGACCTGCGCACAGATTTCCTCGTTGCCGAAGTTACAGTTGATGACGAAAACGGCGTCGACCTTTTCAGCGTTGAAACGCTCGATGACTTTTTCGGCATCCTTTTCGTTATACATGACGTTTACATCATTGATGCCTTCCAGGTCCACAAAGGAGACCTTCTCGGAGGCAAAGTGCTCCTTGATGTAGGCAACAGTGCGGTGGCCGCGCTCTTCTGCCTTTTCCCAGTTGAAGATGCCGGGGCGGGGCGTTACATCGCGGCGCATGGGAGCAAGACCGATCTTGACTTTATAATCCAGCATGAAGGTTCCTCCTTTAATCTGTCCGGGTATATGAAATTTGTTGGAAAGACATACGTTTCACAATCAAATTCATTTTAATTTAGGATATTTTTACTTGTCAATATACCGAATCCACGATTATGTTTTAACAATCGACTACTTTTGAAAAAACCTGCGAACGGACGTCAGCAGATCAGGCGGTGAATGGTGTCCACCGTCTGCATGACGGCGATGGTTTCCTCCAGAGGCAGCGATGGCGAGCCTGTTTCAACGCCGTGCAGGAAGGCGGCGATCTCGTCGCGGAAAGCGGTCTCCTGTGCGCTTTCACAGACGGGCATCGTCCGGGGGCCGCCATTTTCATACAGCAGGAACTCCGTTTGAGCAGGCTTTTCCAGGTTGATGTTGACAGCGGTGCGGAAGCTGTACTCAATGCATGCATCGGGGTATTCCGCGCGGAAAGCTGCTGTGAATGGATAGCCCTCCGGCATCTGGCTGCTGGCTTCCACGTGAGCGCAGCAGCCGGGGAACTGGAGCAGCGCGTCGATGCGGCGGAACGATCCCTGCGGGCCACGGTTTCCGCTGGCAGCCAGCACAATGGGCGGCTCCCGCATGAGGCTGCAGACAAAATCCACGTCGTGTATGAACAGGTCATACAGCGCACCGCCGCCCAGTTTGGGCTCCACATGCCAGCTGATCCGGGACGGATGCTGCAGGCGCCTGGTGCTGATGTATTGAGGCGTTCCCAGGCGTTTCACCTGTTCGGCGATGCATGCGTATTCCGGCCACCAGCGCAGCACCTGCGCCGTGACCAGCTGCCGCGCGCAGCGCTTTGCAGCCTGCTGCATGGCCAGGCAATCGTCCATAGTGAGGGCCAGGGGCTTCTCACACAGCACATGGGCGCCGCTTTCCAGCGCCATCACCGCATAGGGCCTGTGCAGCCATGTCGGCAGACAGATGGATACCACATCCGGTTTTTCAGCATCCAGCATGTTTTGCGCATCCGTATACCAGCGGCAGTCGTATTTCTGTGCCAGCTCCTGCGCTTTGGATGCATCCGTATCACACACGGCGCACAGCTGGCTGCCGTATCCCCGGGCATGAAACTCGGCAATGAACCCTGCGCCCAGAATGACTGCTTTCATGGGTTGCACTCTCCTCTCAGGGAACGGAAAAACGGACGCCAAAAAGACGTCCGTTTGCTGCGGGCTTTATAAACCTTTGCCAATGCTTTCGGACGTGCAGAAGCGCACGTTCGGATGATTTTGAAGGAGAGAGGCGGGAATCTGCGGCTGTACAGGATCGCCAAAAACATGCCTGGCAATGCCGTGCTGCCAGTCGCGGTTGAGCGCAATATACACGGCGCGGGACGCCAGGATCTGCTTCATGCCGATGGTGATGCAATACTCCGGCATGCCGCGGATGTCGCCGCGCTGATAGCCGTAGGCGTTGATGGTACGCGTTTCACGGCTGATGGGCAGCACGCGGGTGCCCAGCGCACCGAATGCTTCGGCCGTGATGGGATCATCCGCCTCCGGAGGCTCGTTGAACGCAATATGGCCGTTGATACCCAGGCCGCCCAGGCACAGCTCCACGCCGCCCAGCTCCTCGATCAGCGCATCGTACTCCGCTTCCTTTCCGGGTTCGGGGAAATGGCGCTGGGAGACAGGAATGTTCAGTTCGTCGCGGACACGGCTGTAGAACTCGCTATTCATGCGGGCATGGAAGCTCATGGAATGATCTTCCGCGATCGCAGTGTCCGGAGTGATCAGATATTCATCCATGTTGAAGAAATGCACATGATCCAGAGGGATGTTCAGGCGGTTCACCATTTCTGCCAGGATAGGATACTGGTTGGTGGGACCGACCGGCACGATCATCACGCAGGGACGGTTTTCCTTGCGGCAGCGAATGATGGTTTCCAGCATGGTCAGCGCCATATCCAGATACACATCGAATTCACTGGGAACCAGTTTGAGCAAAATGCCACAGGGCAGAGTACGTTCCATGCTATTTTGCCTCCTTAATCAACTGCAGAAGCGTTCGCCGCGGACGAACACGTTTTCTACCTGGAAGTCCGGCGTGAGTACCACAACATCCGCGTCCTTGCCGCATTCCAGGCTTCCCTTGCGGTCCTGCACGCCGCATAGCCTTGCCGGCGTGAGCGAAAGCATCCGGGATACATCACACAGCGGCAGGCCGTAGCGCATGTGCGCTACACGCAGCGCACGGTCCATCGTGGCGATGCTGCCTGCGTAGGACTGCAGATTCGTCAGCTGCGCCACATCATCCTTCACCACGACAGGTACTCCGCCCTTGCGCGGACCAAGGATGCTTTGGGTATGACTGGTACCCGCCGCGCGCATGGCGTCGGTAATCAGGCAGATGCGGTCCGGGCCTTTGATGCGCATGGCCAGCTGCATGGACTGCTTGGGAATATGACATCCGTCGCCGATGAGCTCAATGGTGACGTCGTCGCGCAGATAGGTGGCCTCGATCACGCCGGAATGCACGATGCCGTTGACCTTGTGGAAGGTGGAGGTGGCGTTGTAGAAATGCGTGACATGGGAAAAACCGTGATCAAACGCCTCCAGTGCCTCCTCGGCTGTTGCGTTGGTATGCGCTATGGAAGCCAGTACACCATGGTCGCGCATCACCTGGGAAAACACTTCCATCCCGCCGATCTCCGGAGCCATATCCCAGCGCAGGATGGTTCCCTGGGCGCACTGAAGAATGTGCTCAAGCATCTCGCGCGTGGGAATGCGCTGCTCTGTAATGGGCTGGGCGCCCTTGGAAGCCGCGGAGAAAAACGGGCCTTCCAGATGCAGACCCAGCAGTTCTGCGCCGCAGGACATCTCCCTTGCTTTCAGGAAGCAGGCGATGACCGATTCCAGCAGCGAATCCTCACAGGTCATGGTGGTGGGTACGATTGCGGTGGTTCCGTGCAGGCAGTGCGTGCGCGCAGCACAGCGGAAGGCCTCGACGCTTTCATCCATAAAGTCGGCGTCGCCGCCGCCATGCACATGGATATCGATAAAGCCCGCCATGATGTAACCGCCGCCGGCATCCACGCGCTCCGCCCCCTGAGGACAGGGGGCGTTGAGAGCGGCGATTTTTCCGTTTTCGATCAATACCGATCCGTACACTACCTGATCAGGCAGAACCACATGACCGTTCCCGATCCAAAGCGTACACATGAAAAACACCTCTTACTTGTTGTAAACGCGGATCTCGGGCACAACAGGCGTGGTGGCAGCCAGCTGGATGGCATAAATCTTGGCGTCGGGATGATTCTGGAACAGGGAAACCGGCACATGGCAGCTGACGGGGCCATGCAGAGCCTTGCGCAGCATGGCGGCGTTCCAGTCGCGCGGCATGAGCATACGGATCTTGCGGGCGAAGTTGATTTCCTTCATGCCCACTGTGATGCAGTTATCCGGAATACCGTCCAGATCGGAGCCGGAATTCATGAAGGCATTGATGGTTTTGGTCTCACGGGCCAGCTTGAGGATGCGGGTGGGACGGGCGAGGAATTCCTCATCTGTGCACACTTCGCCGGGCTCCGGCGGCTCGTTGAAGGCGATATGGCCGGTGATGCCGACGCCGCCCCAGCACATATCCAGCTTGCCGAACTTCTGGATCAGATCCCACACCTTGTGCTCTGCACCGGGTTCGGGAAAGATGCGCTGCTCTTCGGGAATATTGAGTTCTTCGTCGACCAGACCGTAGAAAATACGATCCATGCCGCCGCGGAAGGACAGCGGATCCGTCTTGGGCAGATACTTGAGCTCGTCATCCAGATATTCGTCCATATTGATGAACCAGCAGTTCTTCAGGCTTACGCGATGCTTGTTCACCAGATACACCAGACGGGCATAGGGGCCAAGCGGGCCATAAGGCACGATCATGACGGTAGGCTCGCCCTTGGCGTTGTTTTCCTGAATCAGTTCAAGCACTTCAATGGCCATCTTCCAGTAGAGGTCCACTTCAGTTTCGCACAGATCCACTTTGATGTTGCTGCCCTTGCCCAGTTCACTGGCGGGAATGGTACGGTAATCCAACATACAGGTTCCTCCTTCATGTGATGACATATATGGGTTGATGAACGCATCTCTTCTATGATATTTTCATTGTATCTGCAGCATTTTTGAACGTCAATATACCATCCTTCGCAATTTGTATTGATTCTTAACGTATCACAAAATCTGCTTCGGAATAGAGCAGCGGCAGGGTAACGCGCACACAGGTGCCCTCGTCGATGCAGCTTTCGATGGCCATGCTGGCGGATTCGCCATACAGCAGATGCATGCGGTCCAGCACGTTGCGAATGCCCAGCGAGGTGCGCTGCTCGCCGTCTGCAACCCTGGGCGACTGGGTGCCCAGCAGCTTGTCAATGGTGTCCTGCGACATGCCCTGGCCCTGGTCGCGGATGCAGATCACCAGCTGTCCGCTGATGATTTCCGCCGTCGTACGGATGACGGGACAATGCGCGCCGTAGGCATTGCCGTGAATCAGGGCATTTTCCAGAATGGGCTGGATGATCATGGTAGGCACCAGAGCCATTTCCGCCCCCTGGGCAATGCTGAAGCTGGCTGTGAGCCCCTCTCCGTAGATATGCCGATAGATTTCCACGTACTGCTCCAGGCTTTTGAATTCCGCGCGTACCGTCATGAAGCGCATGCGCATGGCCTCGGCATTCTGCCGGAAGTAGTCCGAAAGCATGGTGATCATATCGCTCAGCTCGGGATTGCCATCCAGCTTGGCCAGCGCATTCACTGTTTCCAGCGCGTTGTATATAAAGTGCGGATTGATCTGCCATTGCAGGAAACGATAGCGGTACTCCAGATTCTGATATTCCGCCTCCTGCTTGTGATGCTCCTCCTCAACCAGCCGCTCCATCAGCTCGCTCACGCTCTGCGTCATCTGGTTAAAATGGCTGGTGAGCACGCCGATATCGTCCTGACTGTCTACGGGGAGGCGCACATTGCGTTCGCCGGCGGAAAAACGGTTCATGGACTGCACCAGCTTGTGTACCCTGCGGGTGAGACCATGGCCGATGACCTGTGCGCTGATCAAACCAATCAGGATGCCCAGCAGCGCGACTGCAATGCAGGTAAACAGATTGGAATCCTGCACGCTGTGTACGGCGGAAAGCGGCATCAGGCCCACCGTCTTCCAGCCGCCGCGCACCAGAACGGAGGTCACATATGTTTCCTCGGGCGTGGAAAGATGCTGCCCGTCCGCAGAGACGGGCTGGCTGATGAGACTGGCCTCTTCCCCGGCCGTCATGCCAGCGGAAGCCAGAAAATCATCCTCCTCGCTGTAGAACATCACGCTGAAGGCAAAGGGATGATCATACTGCTGCAAATCAAACAGCTCATTGGATCGGATGTGCGCAGCCATGCGGCCCACATATTTCAGGGGAGATGTCGTGTACACATCGCGCAGCAGATACATTTCGCCTTTATCCGTCCGGATCAGTTCCGCGTGGCCGTAGCTTTTTTCGCTGTACTGCGGCAGACACAGCAGCTCCTTGCCGGTCTCTGCAGCCGCCGTAATCTGGGCAAAGGAGGACTGGCTGCCGAAGCATTCGCCGTCCGGAAGGCGCACCGAAACGCTGTCATACATGGAGCTGCTGCCCATCATGGTGCTCAGGGCAAACTGCAGATCGCTGCTGGCCTGCCTGTATGCACTGCCCTGTCCCTGCAGCTCCTGCAGCCTGCGCATGCAGTCTCCCACCCGGGACGTAAGGCTGCTGGAAAACAGCGCGTTTTGCAGGTTGTTCAGATTTTCGCCGAAGGTAACGCTGGCCTGTTCCGTCAGCAGATGCAAGCTGGCATAGTAGCTTCTGCTGATCATCTGGGATGCGTTGTGCGTCATCACCACGGTGATGATGATTACCACCAGCAGCACAATGGCCAGGTTGGTCAAAAAAAGTTTGCTCTGAAAGGAGAGATCCTTGAAACGCTTGCTCACGCCGCAGCACTCCTGTATGATTCTGTATGATTTTTCAACGATGAATCAAATGAAATCTGATCTTTATTTTATAAAAAAAGTTTCCTCAGGGCAAGCCTCAAGAAACTTTTTTGCAGTTGGAATCAGCCCTTTACAGCGCCGGCGGTAATGCCGCTGACGATCCACTTCTGGCAGGTCAGATACAGGGTCAGGATCGGGATCATGGCCAGAATGAAGAATGCGAAGGCCTCGTTCAGTTCCGTGGTTTTACCGTTGAAGTACTGGATCTGCGCCAGCGTCAGGCTGCGGGATTCCTTGGTACGCAGCAGGATCACGGAGGTGGAATAGTCATTCCAGATGAACAGCGTGTTCAGCACCAGCTGGGTGGTGTTGATGGGCGTCATCAGCGGGAAAACAACCTTCCAGAAGGTCTGGAAACGGTTGCAGCCGTCAATGCTGGCCGCCTGCTCCAGCTCGCGCGGAACCGTCTTGACGAAGCCGGTTACAGCGGTCAGGCTGATAGACACCTGTAGACCGGAACGGGCAATGATAAAGCCGATATTGGTGCTGACCAGACCCAGGTTGTGCCAGTTGAGATACAGCGGCAGCACGAAGCACTGGAAGGGAATCAGCAGACCCAGCGTCAGAACGGCGTACAGGATCTTGTAGGCCAGCAGATGATCGTAGCGCGCAAGCACCCAGGAGGACATGGCGGTAAAGCTCATTAGAATGAGCACCGTGGGAATGGTATTGATGATGCTGTTTTTGAAACCGATGCCGAACAGCTCGTTTTCAAAAATAACCTTGCGGAAGTTTTCAAAGGTGGGATTCTGGCTGAAGGCCAGACGGTTGGCGGTGATCTCCGTAGCAGGCTTGAAAGCGTAGAGGATCGCTACGTAGAAAGGCGCCAGCACAACGAGCAGGATCAGGCACACAAACAGGGTGCGCAGGATGTTGTTGCGCTTCTTTCTGCGGTGCATTTGGGCGGATGCCTCGCTCATGGGAGGCATAGTGGTCTTGGCTGTCATCATTACGCCTCAACCTCCAATCTGCGCAGAGTGCGGGTCACAATCTGGGTCAGCACTACCAGGATCACCGTCAGGATGATGGCGGCCGCCTGGCCAAGGCTGGCCTTGTTGTTGGCGAAAATGGACTGATAGATGTACATGGCAGTTGTCTGGCCTTCCACGATGTTCTGCGACACCACGGCGGGCAGGTCGAACGTACGCAGGCCCCATGCCAGCAGCAGCGTGGTATTGGTGGTAAAGGCGGGAACGATGTTGGGAATGGTGATATAGAAGAACTGCTGCACCTTGTTAGCACCTTCAACGGTGGCAGCCTCATAATAGTCTTTGGAAACCGTCTGCAGCGCCGCGATGAAGATGAGCATCGCATAGCCCATATCGCGCCAGGACGCCATGATTGCCATGGCGGGAACGATCTGACTGGGGATGCCCAGCGGGCTTACCAGACCGGTGAGGGTTCCGTACATATCCGTCCACAGGTAGGACCAGATGATCGCGCCGGCCGTAACGGAAGTGGTGAACGGCAGGAAGAAGATCGTACGGGAGAAGTTGTTGAAACGGGATTCGCGGTGGATCAGCAGCGCCAGTCCGAAACCGAAAAGGATGGACCAGAACATATACTGAAGCGTAAAGGAGAACGTTACGCCCAGAGACATTTTAAAGTACTTGTTGCCCAACAGGTACTTGTAGTTGGCAATGCCATTGAAAGGATGGTTGGTAGAGACGACGCTCTTCCAGCTGGTGAAGGAATAGGGAATGCCCTGAAAGAAGGGGATCAGTACGACAAACGTAAACAGGAGCACAGTGGGCAGCAGAAACAGCATATTGCCCAAATGGATCTTCTTGCTCAAGGCCATTTCCGTTTTGGTATTTACAACCGGTTTTGCCATTGTTTCAGCCACTCCATTCATGCTTGGAATGAAATCAGATGGATAGTAAGTACGGCTGGCTGCCGCCCAGGACAGCCAGCCGTACGGAAAATCAGGTGTCAGGTTTCGGCATTGAAGCTGATGCCTGTTATCCAAATTCTTGGATTACAGAGCAGCCTGAGCGATCTCCTCGTCGAAGAGCTCCTGCATGTACTCGATGCAGGTTTCGATGGAGTTCACGCCGCTGGTCTCTTCGCCGGTGCAGCAGTAGACAGCCCAGGCACCCAGGCCCTTGCGGTACGCAGCAGTGAAGGCGGAGGAGAAGGGAGCGGTGAAGTCGCCGTAGCAAGCGGTGTTGCCGGAAGCCTTGGTCTCAAGCAGGCTCAGCAGCAGAGCGGGGGTGTTCTCGGTGGTAGCGCCGGTGATGCAGGGCTGGTAGGTGAAGTCAGACCACATGCCCATGCAGTCGGTCAGCCAGAACTCCATGAACTGGCAAGCCAGATCGGCGTTGTCGGCCTGGGGGTTCACCATGAAGGCCTGGTCAACCTGCACGTTCAGCACAGGAGCTTCGCCGGAGTCGTCGGTGGGGCAGAGGAAGAAGCCGTATTCGAAGTCAGTGTCTTTGATCAGCATTTCGATGGAGCCGATGTTCCAGGTGCCCTGGTACAGCATGGCAGCCTGGCCGGAAACGAACACTTCGTTGGCGTCGGTCTGCTTGTTGGAGGTGGCGTCGGGACGAGCCCAGTTGCCCATGCGGCGGCCCCAAACTTCGAGGCCCTCGGCGAAGTAGGGATAATCAGCGATCTTCTTCTCGCCGCTCATCAGCTTCTCGAACATGTCGTTGTCGCCATTGGCCAGAGCCTTGGTCCAAACGATGGGGCGCATTTCGATATCCACGGCAGCGCCGTCAGCGAACCAGTTGGCCCAGGGAGAGATGCCAGCAGCCTGCAGCTTTTCGCAAGCGGCGAGCAGTTCGCTCTCGGTGGTGGGAACAGCGATGCCCTGCTCTTCGAAGATCTTGGTGTTGTAGAACACGCCCCAAGACTTGAAGTCAACGGGATAAGCGTACCACTTGCCCTTGTAGGACACATCGCCCATGTCGCCGGAGGTCAGGCCCAGAGCCTTGATGGTCTCGTTGCCGGTCAGATCCTTGATGAAGCCTTCTTCGATCAGGTCGGTGTAGAGGCCGGGGTTGCCCATGATGATTTCGGGGTTGTCACCGGCAGAGATGGCGGTGGACAGCTGGGGCCAGAAGTCGGTGCCCTGAGAGTAAGCCAGGTTTTCGAACTCAACGTTCAGTTCGGGATGGGCGGCCTTGAAAGCTTCTTCGATCTGAACCAGACCGTCAGCCTTCTGACCTTCGACCATGTAGTGGAACACGGTGATCTTCGCGGCCTCGTCAGCAAAAGCTGCGGGAACCATGCCGATGCACAGAGCCAGCACCAGAAGCAGGGACAGCAATTTCTTCATTGTTTTTCCTCCTCGGGACTTTGCCCAATTTTTTTGTTGGCAGATCTCACTGCCTATGGAACGACAACATGGACAGGACATTCATCCGCCTGTCCTTTGTTATGTATATTATGGCAAAAAAAGAACCAATTTAAAATGCATTAAATTCATCAATTTGTATATAAAATCCATGATTCGTTTTCTTATGAACAAAAACCATCAAAAAAGTCCGGGAGCGCTATTGGCTCCCGGATTCAGGCTGCTGGCTGGCCAGCATTTCGCGGTATTGGCTGGGCGTCATATGTTCCAGGCGTTTGAACACATTATAAAAGGAAACATAATTGCTGTAGCCCACGGCATGGGCCACTTCCTCCACGCGAACACGGGGATCGGCCAGCAGCGTATGGGCGATTTCCATTTTCACGCGCAGCACATGTGCGTGGAACAGCGTGCCCGTTTCGCGGCTGATGAGCGCGGAAAGGTAATTCGAGCTGACGCGGAAATGTTCAGCCACGTCATTGAGCTTGAGGGATTCTGCACCGTGCAGCCGAATATATTCCAGCACGTTCTTGGTTAAAAGCGAATATTTGCTCTGGTCCGGCTGCTCATCCTGCCTGAGCACTGCGCTCAGATGGGCCAGGCAGCCGCTCACCTCCGCCTCGCAGGTTACATACCAGGCGTCGTTGAGGGCCTTTTCCACCTGCGAGTTGTTGGAAGAAGGAAATTTTTTGGAGAACATCAGCACATACAGCGATACCAGTGCGCGCAGATGGCTGTACTGCTGACCGCTGAGATCCACGATAGTGCGGGAAGCCTCCTGGGCAAATTCGTCGCTCAGGTCTGCGCGTTCAATGAGCGCGCCCAGCTTCTGGTGAATCTGTGCCATGCTTGCGTCGGCGGAGGTGCGCACCTGCGAATAGAAGCAGCATAGGGTGCCTTCCTGGCTCATAGCTGTTTCCCATAGCGCCTGGCGGGCCTGCTGATAGGTTTTCCGGACCTTGTGATAGGATTTTTCCAGCTCGCTGATGCCAAAGCGAACGCGTACCGGCACAGCGTCTGCAATCAGTTCGACGAGCTGAGCGGCCTCATCCTGCCAGGCCTCGTCCAGATCATCGCGCATCACATAGAGCACCAGCGAATCGTACAGCATGATGGACAGCGTCCGGGCAGAAACTGTGGAAAGCAGACTGTCGATGCCGTACATGATTGCCATGGGCACCGAGTGGAGCGCTTCGGGCTGAACGATGATAAAATAATAGGCGCCTGCCCGCATGCCTACGTCTTCCATCATCTGGTACACATTCAGGCCTGCGCGCGACATGTTGGTCAGAAGGGAGAGCAGCTGGGTCTGCTGACGCAGCCGCAGGGAGGAGCCGATCTCCTGCATGCGCTGGATCTCTCTGGCGGCGCGCTGAACGGACCGAATGACCTCTTCGTTGCGGATGGGCTTGAGGATGTAGTCAAACACAGCCAGCTTGATTGCGCGGCTGGCGTACTGGAACTGATCATATCCGGTGATGATGATCACCTTCAGATCCGGCATTTCCTCGCGCAATTCCTCCACCATCTGCAGTCCGTCCTTGTGCGGCATGGAAATATCCGTCAGCAGGATATCCGGCTGTACATCCAGACAGAGTTTGTAGCCATCCATGCCGTTGGGAGCCGTTCCGGCAATTTCGCAGTCCAGCGAGGCCCAGTCAATGGTTTCGGTCAGCGAACGAAGCGTTATCGGATGATCTTCGATAATAACGACTTTAATGGACATCTCCTCCGCTCCTTCTGTGTTATTTTTCTTCTTTGCTGATTGCATTATAACAAAAAATCATTCCTCTGCGCAAGAATAACAGCCCCTGTTATTTGCAGACAATGTGGAGTTGGTTGCTTTGGATTTTCAAAGGATGATTCTGCTGTTCATGGAGTATTGCTTAAGCAAGCAATTGCGTCCCAAGACCATGCGCGCGTACAAGAAGACGCTGCGCCTGTTTGCCAAATAGCTTCAGTCGCGCGGAAAGGATACGGCTTGCTCAGATGAGCGCAGCAAGAAGATCAACTTTCCCGAGAACAGGAGCGACTATAACGAGAAGGTCAGCAATATCACCATCAACAACTATCTGCGCAATATGAGGGTGTTCTTTTAGTATTTGAATAATACTATTGAAAAAATAGCCGCTCAAAAAACAGCTTCTCTATTGATGCTCGCATCGCTCCTCGTGCACAAAACTTGCTTTTTTAGGATAAATCTGTTGAATTTCTTTTGAAAAAGGCCATGCTATAATGCTAGTAACAGAAAGAAGGTATAGCCTTCAGAAAAAAACAGAAACGGAGGATCTACTATGAAAAAACTCGTTGCTCTTCTCCTTGCGCTGTGCCTCGTGCTGGGCTGCGCTTCTGCGTTGGCTGCCCCTATCGAAATCAACATCTATCATCACATGAGCTCTGATACGGCTCGCGGCGTTGTGACGGAAAAGATTCTGGAGAAATTCAACCAGGAATACGAAGGCGTTTACAAGGCCGTCTCCAGTGTCAACCCGGATTTCCCCACCTATCAGGAGAAGGTGAAGGCGATGATCTCTGCCAACGAGACGCCCGATATCTTCTGCTACAACTTCAATCCCAATGATCTGTCCCGCCAGAACAGCGGCAAGCTGATGGATCTGGCTCCCTATATGGATGAAGAGTGGAAGGCCCGCTTCAAGCAGAGCGATCTGGACCTGCTCACGCTGGATGGCAAGCTCTACTCTCTGCCCCGCGCTCAGCAGTCTGCCGTGTTCTACTACAATGCCGAGCTGCTGGCCGCTGCCGGCTATGATCAGTTCCCCACTACCTGGGATGATTTCTTTGCCTGCTGCGAAGCGCTCAAGGCCAATGGCGTGTCTGCCATTTCTCTCTACACCGCGGATGATGCGTGGTACGCCACCTGCTTCCTTACCTATGTGTTCTCCAGCGTTGCTGGCAACGAGCTGGCCAACAGCGGTGTGATCGACTGCGAAGAAATGGTTAAGGCTGCGGAATACCTGCAGAAGGCCTTCGCTTATACCACCAGCGATGCCGTGGGCGGCAACTACTCCGTGGCATCCAACAACTTCTTCACCGGCAAGACGGCCATCGTCATCGACGGTCCCTGGTTCATGGGCAGCATTCCCGCTGAAATGATCGACAAGGTGAAGGTTGCTGTGGCTCCTTCCTTTGCGGATGGCAAGATTGCGGCTAACTATCAGGTGACGGATGCTCAGTCTCCCTGGGCTGCTGCTGCGCAGGAAGATCCCGCCAAGGCTGAGGCGGTTGTGGCACTGCTCAAGTATCTGACCAACGAAGAGTCTACCAAGAGCTACACTCTGGACGGCAGCGAATACCAGTCTGCCCGTCTGACTCTGACCGATGAGGACATGGCCAGCATGAACAGCGTGCAGCGTGAATACTTCAATGTGTACTCTGGCGGCGAGGCCAACATTGTCAACATTCAGCGCAACCTGTCCACCGCTGCCAATGCTGCTCTGCCCTCTCTGGTGGAAGCGCTGGTTCTGGGCGAGTGCACCGCTGCTGATTTCGTAGCGGATCTGGCTGCGGAAAACGCATATTAATAATAGGATAGGCAACGGTTTTCATCGATCCGTTCTTGACGGTCTGGCCGGATCGATGAAAATCAGGTTCTGTTTCGGGCAGGGAAGGGCTTCGCCCTTCCCTGTTTTACAAGGAGGATATCGCATGCAAAAACGCAAACAGCAGGATCATGCCTTTCTCTATACGCTGCCAGCATTGGTGCTGACGATCGCGTTTTTTCTGATTCCGCTGGTTTATCTGATTACCGTTTCGCTGTTCAAATGGAACGGCCTTGGCCCCATGGAGTTTGTGGGGTTCGGCAATTACGATTATATCTTCAATCACCGCAATTTTCACAAAGCATTTCGCGTAACCATGACATGGCTGACGTCAGCCATGGTCCTTCACATTCCTTTCGGTCTGGTGCTTTCTCTCATGCTGAGCCGTCAGCCCCGCGGATGGAAATTCCTCCGTGTGATGTACTTCATTCCTAATGTTATTTCTACCACTGCGGTTGCGTTTATGTGGTATTTTATTTATCATGCAGATATGGGCTTGCTGAATGCGCTTCTTCGCGCTGTGGGGCTGGAACAGTGGACTAACACGTGGCTTGGCAATACGCGCACGGCGCTGTTTTGCAACCAGGTCCCGTTTATCCTGTATGTAGGTTTGACCTGTATCATCTTCTTGACGCAGATTTCCACCATTTCTCCGGATTTGTATGAAGCGGCGGAAATGGACGGTGCGGATGGCCTGCGCAAAGATTGGTTTATCACGCTGCCGCTTCTGAAGCCGGCGATCCTCACCAATGTAATGCTCAACGGCGCGTTTTGTCTGAGAGCCTTTGAGTATCCTTTCCTGATGACCTCCGGCGGTCCGAGCAATTCCACCACCAATCTGGCGTTGTACATTTATCGTGAGATGATGAGCGCCAACCGTTACGGTGTATCCATGGCTGCGGGTCTGGTAACGATTGTGCTGGGCGTGATTCTGATGAGCAGCGTTACGCTGCTGCAGAAGGAAAGGAGCTGAAACGATGAAAAACAGGCTTACCTTTGCACGCGGTATGATGAATGTGTTCCTTTGGCTGGTTTTGATCGTTATGCTGCTTCCGTTCCTGTGGCTCATTCTGTCTTCCTTCAGACCCAATATGGATCTGTTCAGCGAGCCCTTCGGCATTCCGGATACGCTCAATTTTAACAATTACGTGGCGGTGCTAGAAAGTCACCCCATGTTCCTTTATCTGTTTAATACCTTTTTCGTTACCATCATCGCCATTGTGGTTGACGTTGCCTTCGCTGTGGGCGCATCCTATGGCCTCATGCGTCACTTCCGCGGAAAGGGAATGGTGGCATTTGTGCTGTCCATTGGTCTGTTTATTCCGACCAATGCCTTCCTGGTTCCCTATTACATCATGATCAACAAAATGGGATTGTATGACCAGCTGATGGGCATCGCACTGGTGTATGCCGGCGTCAACCTGCCCATAACTGTAATGGTTGTGCGCGGCTACATGGCAACGCTGCCCACGGAAGTGGTGGAAAGCGCACAGATCGATGGTGCAAACAGCCTGCAGACGCTTGTGCGCATCGTGCTGCCTATCAGCGTTCCGGGACTGGTGACGGCCTGCGTGTTCGTATTCATCCATTGCTGGAATGAACTGCTCTTTGCCAACATCCTCAATCAGAGCGATTCCTCCCGCACCCTGCAGGTAGCCATCCGCTCGTTCCTGACAACGTTTGAAGCCAATTATGCCTATGCCTTTGCAGCCATGGTGCTGGCCATCCTGCCCACCATTGTGGTGTATGCGCTTTTGACCAATCAGATCATCAGCGGTATGACGGCTGGTGCGGTCAAGGGCTGATGAACAAAGGAGAACTGCAATGCGCGTATTGATCGTAGAGGATGAAGCCCTGATCCGGGAAGGAATCCTGAATATGGTGAATTGGGCGGAGGAAGGCTTTTCCGAAGTGGTGGCGCTGGAAAATGCGGTAGATGCGCTGGAAATGCTGGATCACGACGGTGCGGATCTGGTCATCACAGATCTGTTCATGCCCTCTATCTCCGGGTTTGAGATGATTGAGATGGCGCGCACCATGGAGATAGATACTCAATTTGTGATTCTGACGGGACATGGCGTGTTTGAATATGCGCAAAAAGCAGTGGAACTGGGCGTGAAACGCTTTCTGACCAAACCCATTCAGCCGGACGATTTGCGCAAACTGCTTGGCGAGATGCGGGAGCAAATACTGGAAAATCGCCGTATGGAACAGGCGATGACCCGTACGCAGGAAAAGCTGAAGGAATATCACTCTGTGGTGTGCCAGCAATACTGGCAGCTGCTCACCAGCGAAAACGCGCCGGCAGAAGCAGAAGCCCGGCAGCTGGCCGCTCTGTACGACGTTGAACCGCCGGAAGGAGAATTGCAGTGTCTGGCCATAGGCACGGCGGATCCGCTGCCCTTTGTCAAACGTGCAGAGTTCCAGCAGGCACTGGAGGATCTGCTCGATGGCCGCCTCCTTTGTGTGCTGGATAAAGGAGGTTACCTGCTGGCCATTCTAGGCGCAGATCTTTCCACGGGCGAGCTGCGCACCTTCCCTGAGATCCTGCACAATGCGCTGGGCGTTGCCTGCTGGATTGGCGTGGGCGAGGCCAGATGCGGGCTGGGAATGCTGGGACAAACGGCACAGGAGGCAGTCAGTGCGCTGAAAAGCGCGGTTGGTCTGATGGAACACCGTGTGTCGTACTATCTGGACCTGAAGAGCGTTCGCGGCGAGGAAGCTCCCTATCCAGCTGCGCTGGAGGAACGTGCGCTGGAAGCGCTGCGCTACAGCGACGATCCGGATCCGGATGCGCTTGAGGAATTCATCAGCGCTGTCTACGACCGGGATGCTGCGCATCGCAGACTGATGCTTCTGCGTTTTCAGGTAGCGCTGTACAGCCTGGCAGAAAGCTGCGGTATTCAGGATATGCCTCCGTTCCAGAGCATGGAGGCCGAGAGCCTTGCAGATGCGCAGAAACGCTTTGGCGAGCTCTTTGGAGAAATTGCCCGCCGCAAAGCTGGCATGCAGCAGAAGGCCATGGCGCTGCTGGTGGAAAAGGCCAAGGAAATGATGAAGAAGGAGTACAGCAATCCGGAACTCAGTGTTTCGCAAATTGCCCGGCAGCTGTATATCTCTCCGCAGTATCTCTCCCGCCTGTTCCGTTCTATCGCAGGCGTGACCTGCATGGAGTATCTGACCTCCGTCCGGCTGAAAGCGGCCAAGGAGCTTCTTCGTGGAAGCAGCATCAAAAGCTATGAGATTGCCGAGATGGTGGGCTACAATCATCCTAATTATTTCAGCGCGCTGTTTAAAAAGCATACCGGCATGACCCCCAAACAGTTCCGAATGGAGAACGAGGCATGAAAGATCTGAGAAGGTGGAAAAAGAGGCTGTCCCTCAAACTGCTGCGCAATCAGATCATTCTGTGGTTTGTGGGCGTCATTGTGCTGCTGCTGTCGATTTTGGCCGGGTTTACCGTGCTTGCGCTCAAACCCTATCTATACGATACGCATCTGGAGCAGATCAACCGCACGGTGTCTTTGCTCAACAGTCAGCTGAGCAGCCAGCGGCAGACCATGCAGACTTATTCCATCAACATTCTCTCTGATGCCACTGTTCAGAAATTTCTCAAGGGCGAACTGTCGGAAACCGACGATATTGCCAATACCCTTCGCCTGCTGATGATGCGCTATACGGAGTTTGACCCCGATATCCACCTCCTGTATCTGGTGGACGGTGAGGGCAATATGTATGGCAACAATGTCACGCAATCTGCGCAGGCTTATGTGCATTCGACGCTGAAGGATCTGGAAGAATCCTCTGGCAGCGCCATCTGGTCCACAAACTATCCCGGCGGACATGTGGTCATGTATCGTGTCATCCATGACACCACCTACGATCTCAATCAGGACATAGGCGCACTGTATATGGTCATCAATCGGCAAAGCTTTGACGAGAACTGCAAGCGGGTGCTGCTGGATCAGCATCTGCACTACCGCGTGGAAAGTGCGGATGGGAAGCTGATCCTGGGCGATGATCTGCCGACCGGTACAGAGACGAAGAAGTATCTGATCAGCCACGCTTCCGCCAATGGCTGGAATCTGTCTGTGTGGATTGCGGAAAATGACGTGTATGCGCCAGCCAATGCCATTTTGAGCGTGCTGGTGTACTGCCTGGTGGGCGTATTGCTGATGGGCGTTTGCCTGACGGTGTTTATCTCCGGCAGACTGACCCAGCCGCTGCGCGAATTGCGGCATGCCATGGCACGGGCAGGTCAGGGAAACCTGGATGCCAATGTGGGTGTACACAGAGAGGACGAGATTGCCCGGCTCGCCCGTGCGTATAACGAGATGCTGGCAGATACAAAGCGCTATATACAGCAGCACGAGGAAAACCAGCGCCGCCAGAAGGAGCTGGAGCTGAAAACACTGCAGTATCAGATCAATCCGCATTTTCTGTACAACACGCTTGACAGCATCCATATGATGGCACGGCGGAGCGGCAATGGGGAGATCAGCCAGATGGTGCTGTCGCTGTCGGCACTGTTCCGCCTTTCGCTGGCGGGCGGACGCGATATTGTAACGCTGGAAGATGAATTGAAGTACATCACCTATTATCTGCAGATTCAGCACATTCGTTTTCAGGAAGAATTCCGGTGGCAGATTGATGTGCCCGACGAACTTTTGCCATGCCGGGTGATGAAGTTCCTGCTCCAGCCGTTGGTGGAAAACAGCCTGACACATGGACTCAGAGGCGGCAACGAAGATGGATGTATCCGGGTGTCAGCACGTCGCGAACAGGATCAGCTGGTAATCTGTGTGAAGGATAACGGCATTGGCATGACGGAGCAGCAGCTGAACGATCTGAGAATCCGCATTGAACGCACGGGTGAGGACGATCTGAAGAATCCCTTTGCAGGCGGCGTGGGCGTGCGCAATGTTCATCAGCGCCTGCTCCTCTTCTATGGCAAGGGGTTGGACATTCAAAGCGATTGGGAAGAGGGAACTACCATTACCATCACGATACCGTTTCTGGCAACACAGCAGCAAAAGGAGGAAGTGCAATGAAGAAAGCGTCGATTCCTGCAGCGGGACAGGTAAAGATCACCGGAGGATTCCTGAAGCATTATATGGACATCATGGGCGATAAAGCCCTTTCCTATCAGTGGAAGGTGCTCAGCGGACAGCTCGACGCCAATCCTACTGTGCGCAATTTCCGTATTGCAGCCGGAGAAGAAGCGGGCGAATTTGCCGGTGTACCTTATCAGGACACCGATCTGGCCAAATGGCTGGATGCTGTGGGCTGCGCGCTTGGCAACCGTCGTGATGAAAATCTGGAAATGATTGCTGATGAAATCATTGCGACGATTGAAAAAGCGCAGGATGAAGACGGTTAT
>JAQXJZ010000069.1 GCA_029009515.1 bacterium | reverse complement strand
CTTTTCGGCTATATAAGCCTTAAGTTCGCTTATCGGTATCCTCTCCTGCTGCATCGTGTCTCTGTCGCGCACGGTGACGCAGCCGTCGTTCTCGCTCTCGAAATCGTAAGTCACGCAGAGCGGGGTGCCTATCTCGTCCTGGCGGCGGTATCTCTTGCCTATGCTGCCGGAATCATCGAACTCGCACATGAATTCCTTGCTGAGGTCGGTGAATATCTCGCCGGCCTTCTCGGAGAGCTTCTTGGAAAGCGGAAGCACTGCGCACTTTATCGGCGCGAGCGCCGGATGGAAATGAAGCACTACGCGAACGTCGTTTTTCGCCTCGTCGACGATCTCTTCGTCGTACGCCTCGATGAGAAACGCGAGGGTCACGCGGTCAGCTCCGAGGGAGGGCTCAACCACATACGGAACGTACTTTTCGCCCGTTTCCTGGTCGAAATATTCCATGCTCTCGCCGCTCATAGTCTGATGAGCCTTAAGGTCGTAATCCGTCCTGTCGGCTACGCCCCACAGCTCGCCCCAGCCGAACGGGAAGAGGAATTCGAAGTCGGTGGTCGCCTTGGAATAGTGCGCCAGCTCTTCGGGCTTGTGATCGCGCAGGCGGAGATTTTCTTCCTTCATGCCCAATCCCAGCAGCCAATCGCGGCAGAATGCGCGCCAGTAGGCGAACCATTCCAGATCCTCGCCGGGCTTGCAGAAGAATTCCAGCTCCATCTGCTCGAACTCGCGGGTACGGAAGGTGAAGTTGCCGGGCGTGATTTCATTGCGGAAGGACTTGCCGATCTGGCACACGCCGATGGGCAGCTTGCGGCGGGTGGAGCGCACGACGTTTTTGAAATTGACGAAGATGCCCTGCGCGGTTTCCGGACGCAGGTAGATTTCCGCGGCGGAATCCTCGGTGACGCCCTGATGCGTCTTGAACATCATGTTGAACTTGCGGATGCCGGTGAAATCGTGCTTGCCGCAGGTGGGGCAGGGGATTTTCTTTTCTTCGATGTAGGCTTCCAGCGCTTCGTTGCTCCAGCCGTCGGCCTCGATTTCCTCGCCCTGCTCCTTGGCGTAATCCTCGATGAGCTTGTCCGCGCGGAAGCGGGCCTTGCAGGCCTTGCAGTCCATGAGCGGATCGTTGAAGCCGCCCACGTGGCCGGAGGCAACCCACACTTCGCGGTTCATGAGGATGGCAGCGTCCAGACCCACATTGTACTTGCTTTCCTGAACGAACTTCTGCCACCAGGCCTTCTTAACGTTGTTCTTGAATTCTACGCCCAGCGGGCCGTAGTCCCAGCTGTTGGCCAAACCGCCGTAGATCTCACTGCCGGGATAAATGAAGCCGCGCCCTTTGCAAAGCGCGACGAGCTTGTCCATGGTCAAAGCAGCCATTGTCGTTTCCCCCTCGTAGTTGGTAAAAAATCACCTCCATATCATAGTCCGGAGGTGGTATTTTGTCAAGCATTGCGCGATTTTTACATTCCGGACGCAACTGAAACCTGCGCTTTCCCTTCCATCCCAAACCAAACTGTGGTATAATAAGCTGTTGTATTGTATGCCTTCATGAAAGGCTGCCGGATATAAGGAGGATTTTTCCCCATGGAACCGATCGTACTGGCTTCCCAGTCTCCCCGCAGGCGCGAGCTTTTGTCCCTTTACGGCGTACCGTTCGTGGTGGACCCGTCCCAGGCGGACGAAGAGCACGTGGAGGGCGCGGGCGATGTGCGCGTGCAGAAGCTGGCGCAGGCCAAGTGTCTGGAAGTGGCGGCGCGCCATCCCGGGCAGCTGGTGATCGGATCGGACACGCTGGTATGCGTGGATGATGAGATCCTCGGAAAGCCTAAGGATGTGCAGGATGCCGAGCGCATGCTGCGGCTGCTGAGCGGCCGTGCACATCAGGTGCACACCGGGCTTTGCCTCCTTCTGCCGGATGGACGGCAGCTGCTGGGCGTGGACACCACCGACGTGCACTTCATGCCCCTTTCCGACGAGAATATCCGCCGCTACATCGCCTCCGGCGAGCCCATGGACAAGGCCGGAGCCTATGCCATTCAGGGCATGGCGGGCGTGTTCATCGACCGGATTGAAGGCAGCTTCAGCAATGTCATCGGACTGCCCCTTGGACTGCTCACGCAGTTTTTGACCGAGGCCGGCGTGGAATTTTTTCAGAAGAATTTGATGTAAGACCGAAGAAATGGATGGGATGTTGAATGGGTTTTGTTGCGCATGACCTGGGCGTGGATCTGGGCACAAGCAATACCATGGTATATGTAAAGCACAAGGGCATCGTGATCAGCGAGCCCACCATTGTGGTGGTGGATTCCTCCAACGAGCGCAAGGTGCGCGCGGTTGGCGACGACGCCAAAATCATGCTGGGCCGCACCACCGAGGGCGTCATGGCCGTTCGCCCCATGCGCGAAGGCGTGATCACCGATTTTGACATGACGCAGATCATGATTCAGTATTTCATGCGCAAGGCCATCGGCTCCAGCTATCTGGTGCGCCCGCGCCTGTTTTTGAGCTACCCCTGCTCCATCTCGGCCATTGAGCGCCGCGCTGTGGGTGAGGCGGCCAAGTATGCCGGTGCGCGCAAGGTGTTTCTGGTGGAAAAGCCGTTCCTGGCGGCGCTGGGCAGCGGCCTTCCGGTGTTTGACGCCAACGGCTGCATGGTCGTCGATATCGGCGGCGGCACCACTGACGTGGCCGTGATTTCGCTGGGCGGCATCGTCATCAGCCACTCCATCCGCGTGGGCGGTACCAAGATGGATGAAGCCATCATCAACTTCATCAAGCGCGAGTTCAACATCCTCATCGGCGACCGCACCGCGGAAGAGGTCAAGCTGGACCTTGGCGCTGCGCTGCCCCTGCGCGATGAGCGCCGTGCGCGCATCCGCGGCCGCGACATGGTGACCAACCTGCCGCAGACCACGGAGATCAACTCCAGCCAGATCTACGAGGCCATTCACGAGCCCTGTCTGGCCATCCTGGGCGCCATCAAGTGGGTGCTGGAGCGCACGCCTCCGGAATTGGCTGCGGATATCATGCACAACGGCATCTACCTCACCGGCGGCGGCAGCCTGCTCTACGGTTTGGATCAGATGATCGCCAGCGAGCTGGGCATTCCGGTGCTTCTGGCGCGCGAGCCCATGGACTGCGCTGCGCTGGGTCTTGGCAACATCATCGAAAACTACGAGCTGCTGCAGCATCTGGGCCGCGCCAGCTTCCTCAAGCAGTTCTGATCGGAGGAGCCAAATGAAGCTGAAAGTTCCCAAAACAGAGCGCAAGCGCTCCTCGGACAGCCGGCTCAAGCGCATTGTAAAGGGCGCGCTGATCACTCTTCTGGTGATTGTGCTGCTGGGGCTGGCAGGCACGCATCTGCTGGCGCTCATCACCGGCAACGCGCTGCTTGCCGAGCCGGAAAACCAGGTTTCCCGCGTGGTTACGCCCATCCAGACGGGCTTTTCCTCCGTGGTGGACTGGGTGGTGGATTACCTGTACAAGCTCAAGCTGCGCTCACGCATCGAGCTGGAGTACAACAACCTCAAGCAGGAAAATGAACAGCTCATCTACGACGCCATGCTGGTGGAGGAGCTGCAGCACAAGCTGAGCGTGTACGAAAATCTCTACGATGAAATTTCCGCCAACGAAAGCATGAATCCGCTCGTTGCCACCGTTATTGGAAGAGAAAGCGGAAACTATTTCTCGGTCTTTACCATCAACAAGGGCCTCAACGACGGCGTGGAGGATTACATGGCCGTCACCATGGACGGCGCTCTGGTGGGCTATACCTACAATGTGACCGCCACCAAGGCCACCGTCCGCACCATCATCGACAGCGAGGCCTCCATCGCCGGCCTCATCTCCTCCTCCCGCGACCAGGGCACCATCCGCGGCACGCTGGGCGTGGACGGCACGGCGCTGTGCCGCATGTACTACCTGCCTGAGGACAATCTGCCCCGCCCCGGCGACCTTGTGGTTACCAGCGGCGTCGGCATGTCCTTCCCCAAGGGCATCCCGATTGGCACCGTGCGCGAAAGCACGCGCGGCATGGAGAGCAACAAGCAGTTCGTTGTGGTGGAGCCGCAGGCCGACTTCCAGCACATCGAATACGTCATTGTGCTTCGCTATCAGCCCGAGGCCGAGGCCGTGGAGGAACGCTCCAGCAGCAACGACTCGCTGGCCATCACGCCGCTGGATCCCGCACAGCCCGTGCCCACCATCCAGATCGGCAACGACTTCTTCCAGCTGGCGCCCACGCCGGAGCCCACGCCCGAACCCACGCCTGTGGTGACCATCGGTGCGGATGGCGTGGAGATTGTCATCACGCCCGCGCCCACGGACGATACCAGCATCAGCTACGAGTATCAGATTCCCTCCGGCGCTGCTACGGACAACTCCTACGGCTTCACCCTGCCGCCCACCGCCACCCCGTCTCCCACACCGCCGCCGCTGGATCTGTCCGTGGAGGAAGATTGATTTGTTAGGAAAACTGCTGAAAGTGTCGATTCTGACACTGCTGAGTTACCTGCTGCAGGTAACCGTCGCACCCCTCATCGCCATCGGCGGCGTAGCGCCAAACATCGCTTTGGCGCTCGTCGCCGTGATCACGGTGTGCATGGGCCGCAAATATACCTTCATGATGAGCCTGTCCATCGGGTATCTGCTGGAAATCATGCTGCCCGCGCTGGACTACATCAACCTCATCCTCTACCCCGTGTGCGCCATGCTGGGCGCGTTGGTATTCTCCGACAAGAGCGAACGCAAGCTGGAGGAGGAACGCGCGCAGGGCAAGCGCGGCCGGCAGTGGAACGCCCACCTGCGCACGCCCATGTGCGCGGCGCTGAGCATGCTGGTGTTTGAAGGCGTCAACATGATGTATACCTATCTGAGCGGCGTTACGATGGATGCCGCTCACTGGGGCCGCGCCATCTTTGACGTGGTGTATTCCACTTTGATCTGCGCTGTTTTGCAGTTTCCCATCCGCTGGTGGATGGGCACCTACAAGCTGCGCAAAGCCAGATAAACATTTTCAACCTCATTTTCAGGAGGTGAGATCCCTTTGGCCAGACGTTCTCCGCAGCGCGGCCGCCAGAACTACAACGTAGGCTGGCGCTATGCTTCCTTTATCGTCATTGTGCTGTGCATGTTTGCCTACCTGTACTACGGCCTTTTCAACCTCCAGCTGGTTGGCAGCGAGGAGTACATGCAGACGGCTGAAAAACGCCGCACCACCACCATCACCCTGCGCGGCAGCCGAGGCATGATCACCGACGCTGACGCCGTCATTCTGGCCCGCGACGACGATATCTACAACGTCACCTTCTACCGCGACGCCAGCCAGAACTCGTCCCGCGAATATGCCGAATTTACCGATTCCATCCGCCGCACCATCGAAATCATCGAATCGCGCGGCAATGAGCTGGCGGTGGATTTTGTCATCCAGCGCAGCGAAGAAACCGGCGAGTGGGAGTTCAACTTCGGCTCCGGCGTGAGCGAGAGCGTACTGCAGACCCGCGAATCCCAGTGGCGCAGCAACAACTACCTCTCCGCCACCGGCTATCCCACCGCAGGCGACTGCATGGTCAGGCTCAAGTCCCGCTTCAGGATTGTCAACTCCGAAGCCGAGCGCGAAGCCAACCGTCAGGCCGCCATCGAAGCCGGCCGTTCCTACACCGAAGAGCACATTCTGGATGAAGAGATGATGCTCAAGGTCATGGCGGTTTTCTCCGAAATGCAGATGAACCTGTTCAACTCCCAGCCCATCGTCATCGCCGAGGACGTGCCGTACGAAACGGTCATCCAGATCGAGACGCAGTCCATGACGCTGCCGGGCATGGAAGTGGCCATGGGCACCAAGCGCGTGTATCCGCGCGGCACGCTGGCTGCGCAGGTCATTGGCTACATGGGCTCCATTCCTTCCACGGAAAAGTGGCTGGAGCTGAAGGAAAAGGGGTATCAGTACGCCGACACCATCGGCGTGGACGGCATTGAAGCCTCCATGGAGGACTGGCTGACCCAGAACAGCGACCTGCGTCAGGGCTACCGCGAGGTGGAGCGCGACAGCGTGGGCAAAATCACCCGCGAGCTGAGCTACACCGAGCCCGAGGACGGCAACAACGTCAAGCTCACCATCAAGGCCAGCTATCAGCAGCAGGCCGAGCGCGCGCTGGCGGAGAACATCTCCTCCACGCGTTCCACGCAGGAACAGAAGCTGATGAACCAGACGTGGCTGGAAAACAACAAGTCCATCATCGAAAGCCGCAACTGGGGCAAATATCCGCTTTCGCTGGCGGAGCGCGCCGCCATGATGGTGATCGACATGGAAGGCCGCGTGCTGGCCATGGCCAACTACCCTACCTTCGACCTCAACGCCATGGTGGAGGGCGGCAAGGAGCGTGCGGCCATCCTCACCGATACGCGAAACGTGCTGATGAACTACAACATCCACGCGCGCGGCACGCCCGGCTCCATTTTCAAGATGGTATCCTCGCTTGGCGCGCTGCTGGAAGGCGAGCTGATGGTGAACGAAACCATCAGCGACGGCGGCCCGTTCATGCTCGTTACCCGCGTGGAGGATCAGGCGCCTAAGTGCTGGGTGTCCGAAAGCCAGCGCTTCACGCACCAGAACCAGACCATCATTCAGGGCCTGCAGAACAGCTGCAACTACTTCTTCTACACCCTGGGCTACCGTCTGGGCGAAACGCGCATGTACCAGTACGCCAGCGAGTTCGGCCTTACCAGCAAGACCGGCGTGGACCTGCCCGGCGAACTGCGAAGCGTGGTGGGCAACCAGACCAGCCTCTACGATCCAGACAAGCCCATGGGCGAAAAGGATCAGGACACGTCCGTTCCCATCATCGTGTTCAACTCCATCAAGAAGCACCTGCGCAATCAGGGCGCGGGCTACAACATCACCTATGATGACGAGCGCCTCAACAAGTGCGTCAAGCGCCTGATGGACATGGCCGTCAACATCGACCAGACCGACTGGCTGCAGTACATGCGCCCCATCCTGATGGAAGAGCTGAACATGACGCGCGATATGGTCTACACACAGGCCATCATCGGCGATACCTACAACTACATGAACGACATCAAGTGGGGTCCCTCGCAGACGGTACAGGTGGCCATCGGCCAGTCCATCACCGTGGTCACGCCGGCGGCCGTCAGCCGTTATGTAGCGGCGCTGGGCAACGGCGGCAAGGTGTACAACCTGATGATCGTGGATTCCATCACCTCGCCCGAGGGCGATATCGTCAGTCAGCGCACGCCCAGCCTGCTCAACGAATTTGAAGGCGCAGAGGAATATCTGCCCTATATTCTGGAAGGCATGAAGGGCGTTGTGGACGAGAGTGGTACGGCGGCCAAGTACTTCCGCAGCTGGGACTACCGCAACATGGTATGCGCGAAAACAGGAACGGCTGAGGTTACCACCATCGACCTTGAAAACAACGCATGGTTCGTTATGCTGGCTCCTTTTGAATCCGAAACCATCGATGGTGTGGTAACAGTTACCACCGAGCCGGAAATCGCCATTGCGGTATTCATCCCCAGCGGCTTCAGCGGCGGCGAGGCCAGCATGGCGGCCCGCGAGTTTGTGGGCTGGTACATGGACCAGAAGACGCTGCGCAACCAGACAAGCGTATTCCCCAGCGGCAACCAGCTTGCCCCGTAACATTCCGAAAGGAGCAAACGAGCAATGAGTCAGGCCTGGATGATCATCTCCGGCAAGGGCGGCGTGGGCAAATCCATGATCACGTCCTCGCTGGGCATTGCGCTGGCCAAAAAGAAGCTGCCCTGCTGCTGCGTGGACATGGACATCGGTCTGCGCAACCTGGATATGCTGCTGGGCATGCAGAACAAGGTGGTCTACGACGTGCTGGATGTGGCGCGCAAGGACTGCAAAATCAAGTATGCGCTCATTCAGGACACGCGCCACAGCGACCTGTGCATGCTGCCTGCGGCACAGCTGGGCGATGTGAAGGACATGAACGCCGACGACATGGCGCGCATTGTGAAAAAGCTGAAAAAGCGCGTGCCCTATGTGCTGCTGGACGCGCCTGCGGGCATTGGCCGCGGCATTGAAAACCTGCTGCCTTCCATCGATCATTCCATCCTTGTCACCACGCCGGACGACGTATCCATCCGCGACGCTGAGCGCGTGATTGAGCTGCTTGAAAAAGCCGGCAAGCCTCGTCCCATGCTGGTGGTGAACCGCGTGATTCCGGACATGGTTTGCAGCGGCGAAATGTACAGCCCCCAGACCGTGGCCGCTACGCTGGATGTGCCGCTGCTTGGCTTTGTGCCTGAGGACCGCAGGGTGCTTGCTGCCATCAACCGCCACGAAAGCTTCATGGAGCAGGAATGCGCAGCCGCTGCGGCCATTGAGCGCATCGCCCAGCGCTTCCTTGGCGAACATGTGCTCATGCCCGCCTTCCCCAAGCCCCGGCGCGGCCTGTTTGGCAGGCGCAGGCGCAGCAAGGAAGAGACGTTTGGAATGTGACGGCAGGGGGACGGCAGGGGGACGCCCTGCACCCGCTTAAGGGCTTCGCCCTTAAGAATCCCGTGGGCTGAGGCCGCTTGGGCGGCCTCAGGGGGATTATTCTCTTGGAGGTGTATGTTCATCTTATGATGGTTAATGAATCACGCCGGTCGCGCGCGCATTTTGATATGCCGCTGGCGCTGCTGGTGTTTGGTCTGGCCGCATTTGGTGTTTTGTGTGTGTCGGTTGCCACGTTCAGCACGTCTTCCGCCCCGGAGGACACGCTGCTCAACTACATCGTGGCGTCGTACTACGGCATGCGTCAGGCCATCTTCCTTATTATTGCGCCCGTCGTTGTGGGCGTGATCACCTATTTCCCGTACGAATTCATCCGCCGCCGCGCCACGTTGTTTTATTTCATCGCCTGCGGACTGCTGGCCATCACCCTGATCACCAACCGTGCGCAGGGCGTTAAGGCCTGGACGGACCTCATCTGGGGCTACACCATTCAGCCCTCGGAGTTCGTTAAACTGGCGTGTATCATCGTTGTAGCCAAGTATCTGGAGACCGAAACCAATCCCCTCTCCAGCCTGAACAGCTGGATGCGTCTGGCGATCCTGATGGGGTTCCCGTGGATGCTGACGCTTGCGCAGGGCGAGATGGGATCCGTGCTGGTGATGATCTTCATCTTCGGCATCATGATGTACTTTGGCGGCGCCAGCCTGAAGGTGCTGGGCGGCGCCATCGCCGTGGGCGTGATTGCCATTGCGCTTCTGTACGCCTACATGGTGGCCACCGGGTCGGACAGCTACCGTCTGGAGCGCATCATCAGCTTCGTCAATCCCGCGCTGGTGGATGAATCCGCCTCCTACCAGCAGACCAACTCCAAAATTGCCATCGGCTCCGGCGGCCTGTGGGGACGTGGCACCTTCGTAGAGGGCGCGTTCAGCCAGCTGGACTACGTGCCTGAGGACTGGACGGACTTCATCTTTGCCACCATCGGCGAGGCGTTTGGCTTCATCGGCAGCGGTCTGGTCATTCTCACCTACCTGCTCATCATTCTGCGCATGCTGTATCTGGCGCGCTACACGCTGGACCGTTTCGGGCAGATGATCATCATCGGCGTTATGTCCATGCTGCTGTTCCACGTATTTGAAAACGTGGGCATGACGGTGGGTCTCTTGCCCATCACTGGCATTCCGCTGCCGTTCCTCAGCTATGGCGGCAGCAACCTGGTTACCAACATGGCCGGTATCGGTCTGGTGCTCAACGCGGTGAAAAACCGCAGCGTCACCATCATGCCCGGCATCGCGCCTCAGATGATGACAACGCGCAAATGGTCGCGTTAATATAGAGATTTTTTGAAAGAAAAGGTGATCTCTCATGTATACCCAGGATGATTACAATGTTGTATGCCGCATGCTCAAAAAGCGCTGGTGGCTGACTGCGCTGCCTGCTGCGCTGCTGCTGATCGCCGCTGTGGCCGTGTTTGTGTACGGCCAACTCAATCGCAACGATGTGCTGTGGAAGCTGACCGTTGTGCTGACCGTGATTGGCGGCGGCTACTTCCTGTTCCTCTACGGCGTGTATGTGCGCCCTGTGCGCATCTATCGCAAGCACCTCACCTATATGCTCAATGGCCGCATGCGCGTGACCACCGGCGTGTTCAAGTCTTTCTCCGAGGACGTCAGCGACCGCGAGGGCCTGGATTGCTACGCCATGCTCATCAACGTGGGTGACAAGGACGACCCCGAGGACGACCGCCTGTTCTACTATGACGTGCACAAGCCCGCGCCCGAAATGCCTCTGGGCACCATGATTACCGTGCACAGCAACGACAAGATGGTTTCCGCCATCGAACTTGCCTGATTGTTTTAAGCGCCTGCCTTTTTGGCAGGCGTTTTGATTTCCAATAAAAAAGGCTTTTTTCAACTTCTTGTGTCGAATTCATTTATAATACAGGATAATGTTGGAAAAGAACTTGCGAAATGACAAACTTTGGCGTATAAAATAAGCAATTCAACCGTTTTAGATAACAAAAAAGGATGTGTGCAGCCATGAGATTGTACTGCGAATTACTCCGTGAACTCAGAGAAAGCCATGAGCTAAAGCAATCTGACGTTGCAACGGTGCTGGGTACCACTCAGCAGGTATACTCGCGTTACGAGACGGGCGTAAACGAGCTTCCGCTGCGGCATCTGGTTACGCTGTGCGGCTTTTACAACGTAAGCGCCGATTATCTGCTGGGGTTGAACAAAAAAGAATAACGCTTCTGTGCCGCCGGTATGAAACCGGCGGTTTTTCTTGACTTTTTCCATGGATTCCGTATGCTTAGCTTGCTGTTTCTTGCTGTGCTGTGATAGAATGAACATGACAAATCATGATTTGCAGGGATGATTAAATGATTATACTCATCACAGGCGCTTCGCATACCGGCAAAACAGCCCTTGCCCAAAAGCATCATGCGAACTGCATCCTCATTGAAGACAAATACGAAATCAACGTTGAATGATACCAATGCGGAGGTACGCCTATGGCCATGTGGAATCCGTGGAGAGGCTGCATAAAATGCAGCGAAGGCTGCCGCTATTGCTACATCCACAAGGGCGATGCAAAGCGCGGAGTCGATACAGGCATCATCGAAAAAACAATAGACTTTGCCAAGCCCGCAGAACGTTTGAAGAATGGCCATTTCAAAATGAAAGCAGGCATTGTCTACACCTGCTTTTCCACCGATTTTCTGATTGAAGAGGCCGATGCCTGGCGGTCCGAATGCTGGCAGATGATGAAGGCGCGTCCGGATTGCACATTCCTGTTCCTTACAAAGCGCATCGAACGGTTTATGGACTGCATCCCAGATGATTGGGGCGATGGCTATGAAAACGTCGTGGTTGGCTGTACGGTTGAAAATCAAAGGAACGCCGATCACAAGCTCTCCATTTTTCAAACGCTTCCAATCAAACACAAGTGCATCACGGCTCAGCCGCTGATTGAAGCCATCGATATGGAGCGCTATCTGGATGGCGTGGAGCTTGTGGTTGTGGGCGGCGAATCAGACCGGGATGCAAGGCCGCTTGATTACGCCTGGGTGCTGAACATCCGGGAACAATGCATCCGAAAAAATGTGTCTTTTGAATTCAGGCAATGCGGAACGCATTTTATCAAAGACGGCAAGGAATATACATTGCAGACCAAAGACCTGTGTGCTCAGGCAAGGAAAGCCAATATAAACCATCATGCCATCTGATCAGGAGATCTGTTGTGACTTACGCAAACGGGCATCCGGCCATTATCGCCGGATGCCCGTCTTTTTTCACTTATTTCCATTCCAGCTGTAGTGCAGTCAGCGCCAGCTGCACGGCGTCCTTGGGCAGATAGCCGTCCACGCCGCTTGCGGGCATGGGTGCGTTTTCGTCCTCCATGATCATCACATGCAGCTTGCTGCCGCAATCGGCCAGCACATGCAGCCTGGTGCCTTCGGGCAGCGTCTGCACGGTGCGGCTGAGCAGGCTGGCGCCGTCCTTCAGCCGTACTTCCTTCGTGGTCTTTCCAACCGGCGCGCGGCGGTTGGCATAGGCCTGCGCATCATCATGCACGTAAATGCTGCACATGTAGCCCTCGCGGCTGCCCACGCGCACGCGGTACCACGGGTAGGGCTCGCCCGGTTCCTGACCAAGGAATTTCACCAGCACACCGTTTTCATAGTTGCCCAGATCCTTTCCGCGCGAAGAGGTGCTTGCGCGCAGATGCACGCCGCCGCTCAGTGCATAGCCATGCGGCAGTTCATCGGCCTTGAGCTGCCAGCACTGCGTGAGCGTGGTGGGAAAGGCAAGTTACGTCCAGCCATTCCAGCGAGTACGGAATGGGCGCGGTGATGGTTTCCTCCTGCACTCGTCCGTCAGCATGATACACAACGGCTTTGCTGGCGCTGCCGGACGCGACGTCCAGCCAGAAGCCTTCGCCGGTGGCGGAATCCATGCGGCTGTATTCCAGCAGCGAGCAGCCCAGTCCCTCCAGGTTTTCCATGCGCCGCGTGCCTGTGCGCACCAGAAAGCGCTCCGTTTCCGTCTCCGACAGTCGGTAGACGATGCTGTGGCTGCGCAGCACGCTGCCAGGCTCGATGTACATGTCCACATCGGTGCGCAGCGCGGTCAGGCTGATGGGATGCAGCGTCCAGTCCGTTTTCTCGTCCTTGCGCTCCAGCGCCACCAGCAGGCGCTGGCCGTCCTTTTCAAACGCCAGCATGCCCTGATCCTCCATGCTGGCCAGCGTATCTGAGGGCGCGGAGGCCTGCAGAACGCCGCAGATGGGCGTCCAGCCTGCCAAATTTGGATTGTCCAGCATGGCCTTCACTTCCGCCGGGGCTTCGCCCGTGAAGCGCGTAACGGTGATGGGCGCGTGATTTTCGGTAGGCTGATAGGTGTAGGTCACAACGCCGTCCGCAAACGCAGGCGTTTCTTTCCATTCAGCCTCGCTGACTGCAAGCGTTTCTTCGTACCATTCGCGCAGCGCCTTGTTCCAGCCCATTTCGGGGCCATAGCAGCTTTCAAAGAACGCGTGCAGCGCCTCGCCGCCGCTCATCTGCCCGGTCACGATGCCTTCCATCAGCGCGCTGGTGGGCTGCACGCCCTGCTTGCGCATCACCATGAGCAGCTCGTTGCGGTCATTGCTGTGCCAGTATTGGAAGCAGGAATCCTCCTGCGCGCTTCGCAGCACCTCGCGCACGGCGGATTCTCCGGGGTAGCCTTCCGGCATGCGCATGCCTCGGGTAAAGGGCGACTGGCTTTCCCGGAAACGTCCGCTTTCCGCATCAAATACGCCGCTGTAGACCCATTCCGGCCGTCCGACGGGCCAGAAGCGCACCTGCAGCTTCCCGTTTTCATCCGTTGTTTCAAACTCGAATGCGGTGGATTCTTCCACCGTGTAGCCGTATACCTCGGTGAGCAGATTTCGCGCGTGCTCTTTGCACTGCTCTTCCGCACTTTCCGCAAGGGCAAAGCCCAGCATCAGGCAGACTGCAAACAGCAGCGCACACCATTTTTTCATCATTTGTACGTCCTCCCCCATCAGCCGTTGCCCATGTTGGGCTCCAGACGCTCCCATACGTCAGAAGGCGGCGCGAGGAGCATATCCACCCAGAAGGTCACGCGCACCTCGGGTGCAATCTGCACATAGAGGTGACGGTGCACATTGCCCTTTCCTTCAATGCCATCGGGCATGGGCTCCCAGAAATCCACAAAGTAGCTGTCGCCGATGTTGGTTTCCTCGCGGAAAGAATCCAGCGTCAGCTGATTGGCGTCCACCTCCGGCGCAAGCGAAGCGAAGGAGGCGATGGCGAACTGCTCCAGATCGGACAGAAGCGCTTCATCGTGATCGTACGCATCGGTACCAGCATCACAGGCCTGCCTCGCGCCGCTCTCGACATTGAGCAGGTAGACGATCCGCCTGTCCGGCCGGATGGCCAGCGACAGCGCGCGCTCGCCGGTTTCGGCGTCGTCGGCATAGATCTCCCAGTTCCCGGCGATCAGCTCCGCTTTCCAGTTCAGATTGTCGCGGTATCCGGCGATGAAATCGTACTGCCAGACCTCTTTGGCATAGGCGACGGCGTCGTCAGCAGAATCGACGGACCGCATGGTAATGGGCGCAACCTCAGGTATTTCCAGCGCGCTGGCGCTGCTGCATGCAAAGATGAGTACAGCAAACACAGCTAACCATTTTTTCATGTTTTTTCTCCTCCTGTCAGCCGTTGCCGGGCGCAAGGCGGTCGGTGTCGTTATGGCTCATGTATTCCAGATCCACAAAGTAGATGAGGCGGCTTTCCGGCTCCACCTGCACGCGGAAAGTGGAAATGTAGTTGTAATCCGTGTGCTGGCCGAAGAACAGGCTCATTCGCCCGCCGTCGGCCTTGCCCTCGCTGGGCTCGCTGAGGTTGGTGTATTTGGCCGTATAGCCGGGGCGCAGCGACTCGATGGCCTCCAGGCCAAAGTCGCGCACAGGCTCCCAGCGGGTGGGATAGCCCTCGTATTTGGGGGTATCCACCACCATATACTGCGTGGACATTTCAGCAAAGTTGCTGATGTAAATCAGCGTGCCGTCCTCAAGGAAAGCGGACGCCAACATGATTTCGCCATCCGCGTTGCAGCCCAGCACCTCGGTGTGATCCACCTCGGTATGCGACGTGTCGCGCACGGTGGCTGCGCTCCACTGCAGGCTGTCCAGATCCTTCGCTTTCAGATAGGGATTCTGCCACACCGTCTTGGCAAAGTCGATCCAGCTCTGCTCATCCTTCAGATCGAAGGCTTTGACCTCCGTCTGCGCGCTGATGATCTGATGGCTGTGCAGATCGGGCTCCAATTTGGGCGCAATCTCGCTGGTGGCAAACGCGCCAACGAGCGCCATGGACGAAAGCAGCACAAATGCCAGCGCCAGTCCCTTGTGCATGCGGCGGTTGGCCAGAATTCCCGCCACGCGGTGCTTGAGCTTCTTGCCGGTCATGGACATGCCGGTGGACAGCACCGCCACGCCGGGCAGATCGCGCCTGGCAGCCGCCAGCACCAGCACGCCCGCATACGCATTGCGGCCCTCGGCGGTGAGGTTCCTGCTCACGCGCTCATCGCAGGCCAGCTCGCTGTCGGTGCGGCTCATGTGCGCGGCCAGCCATACCAGCGGATTGAACCAGTGAATGGCGCAGCAGGCAAGCCGCACAGCGCCCCACCAGTGATCCTTCGCCTTTGCATGGCACAGTTCGTGACGCAGAACCAGCATCACATCCTGCGGCGCAGCGGTGAGCGGCAGCGCGATATACGGCCTGAAAACGCCCACCAGGCATGCGCTGGGCAGCGGATCGACAAAATACACGGGCAGGGGCTTTTTCAGGCCCAATTTGCTGCAAAGCGCCTGATACTGCGCAAGCAGCTCGCCGGAGATGGGCTCGATGCGGTCGGCGCGCAGCTTCATGCGGAAGCGCACGTTGCTGATCACAAACCACACCAGCACCAGCAAAAGACCGATCACATACAGCTTCATCAGGTTGATGGACAGCATGCCGTTGTAGGTGCTTTCCAGCAGGTCGTTCAGCCTTTCGCTCGCAGCGCCGCTGCTGAGATAGGACGTAGCGTGCATATTGCCGATCACATCCGCCACGCGCACCTTCAGCTGACCCGCAATGGGGCGGATGGCCGCATCCGGCGCAAAGGGCGAGCGGATTTCATGAATGATGGGATTGGGCAGCGAAAGCGGGCACAGCAGCCGGATGGCAATCAGCCCCCAGCCAAAGGTGAGCACACGGCTGGACAGTGACTTTCGCAAAAACTTGCGGATGGGTATCATCAAGAGGATGGCGATGGACGCCATCAGCGTTGCTTCCAGCAGAAAATTGTAGACGGTTGCGGTACGCATCAGTCTTTCCCCCTTGTCAGGTTTCCCTGTCCCGCCGCAGCATGTCCAGCACTTCCTGCATTTCGTCCACGGTCATCTCACCCGAATCAATCAGGTTGTGGAGCAGCAGGCTTGCCTTGCCGGAAAATACGCGGCTGAGCAGCTTTTGTGTCTGTTCGTGCGAGGCCTGTTCCCTCGTCACTCTGGGATTATAACGTTTCACACTTCCACTTTCATCCACCTCCACGCTGCCTTTTTCCTGCATGCGCTTGAGCAGCGTGATCACCGTATGACGCGTCCATCCGGTGTCGGGTTCGAGTGTTTTGGTAATCTCGGCCATGGTGCGCGGCGCGCTGTCCCACAGCACCTCCATGATCTTCCATTCGGCGTCGGTCAGCTGAATGCTCATGATGATGGTCCTCCTTTCGGGGTAGGTGACAATTGTCTACTCATAGTGTACAGTTGTCTACCTTTGATGTCAATATACAACATGTAACAAGGTGAGGGAAGATTGTGTGTTGGGTCAGCAAGGCTTGTACCGCCAGACACAATGCAAAAAACCGTTCCGATTTCTCGGAACGGTTTTTTGATCACTGATGAATCAGTACTTGCGCTTGCGTGCAGCTTCAGCCTTCTTCTTACGCTTTACGCTGGGCTTCTCATAATGCTCACGCTTGCGAGCCTCTGCCAAAACACCTGTGCGAGCACATTGACGTTTGAACCGCTTCAGAGCGCTTTCCAGGGATTCGTTTTCGCGGATGCGTACCTCGGACACTGTT
>JAQXJZ010000068.1 GCA_029009515.1 bacterium | reverse complement strand
CCCCTGGTCGGAGAAAGGGTCAGGGGATCCAAGGGGTATAGGGGAAACCTCGATGTTTCCCCTGTACCCCTTGGCCGCCGGAGGCATCTCCTGTTCCTCGTCGGCTCAACCGACAAAGGAACCATCCTCACGCGCGGCGAAGCCCGCGCCCATCATCCTTGCGGCGTGACATAATTGACTTCAATATAAGCCTGCTGCAGCCGTGCCACCAGCGGCAGCACGCTGGCTTCCTCCGGATCGAACGTGACCAGATACAGCCTCACGTTCGGGCCCATGCGCTTCATGCGGATGATGAGATCCACCATCTCGGAGCGCAGACGGGTGGAGATGACCACCACCGCGCCGTTCTTGCGCATTTCGGCCAGCTGCATCATCATCACGCGCTCAAAGCGCTCGGTTTCGTTAAACGTGCAGCGGGCCAGCTCCTCCAGCAGCAGCGGCAGACCCATGCGGCTGGAGTACTCCATGGGGCGATCGCCCACCAGCGGCATGCGCACATTGTTGTCCTGACGAATCTGGCAGGCCACCACGGACGCAGCCGTTTCCAGAATGGCGTCGCACAGGAAGGGCTTGCGCGCCTCGTCCACGCCGGGGGAGAGATAAGGCGGAGAGGTATCCATCAGAATGAGCGCGTCGGGCAGCGCGGGTTCTTCAAACTGGCGCACCATCAATTCGCGCTTGCGGGCGGTGGCCTTCCAGTGGATGCGCTTGAGCGGGTCGCCCTGCTGCCAGGAGCGGATGTCCGCAGGCGAGGAGGGATCCTCCATGGCGCGCTTCATGGTTTCCACGCCCATGTCGCCGGCGGCGAAGGTGAGCGGCTCCACATCAAAGGGAACCGGCAGCACCAGCAGCTCCTGACCAGCCATATCGGGCTGATGCTCGCGCTTGAAAAAGCCGAACACATCGCTGACCACATAGCTGTCCACACCGGGAAACATGGCGCCCACGTGATCGGCGGCAAACTTGTGCGTCACGCGCTGACGGCGCTTGCCCAGCTGGGTGAGGTGGATGGTGCCCGCAGGCGTGTTGGATGTGGCGCGCATGCGCAGCGCAACGGGCGCAATGGGCAGCGGGCTGCGGTGGCTGACCGCAATGTCCATGGCCACCACGTCGCCGCGGTTGACCTTCACGCCGCTCAAGGCGTTTTCCACCTTCACGCTCTTTTCCGCCATGCGCACACTGGCCCAGGAGAACACCCATGCCAGCGCAATGATGATGGAAATGAGCAGGTACGTGCGGTTGCCCATCGACAGCGCACACAGCAGGAAAAAGCCGAAGCACATGCCAAGGGTGAGGTTTGCACGTTTCATGGGGAGGCCTCCTTTCGTCGGAATGAAATCCGCTGCGGCGGGTGAAATCTGCCTTCGGCAGGTGAAATCCGCTTCGCGGGTGAAATCTCCTGCTGAAGCAGGAGAAGCTTAGTTAGATGTCAGGAGAGGGAGCAGATTGACTTCTATTTTTCTGCACGCAAGCGAGCCGGGAGGCCTTCCGCCGACCGGCGGTCTTAGCAGCAACCCTAAACACAAAGCTCAACCTCTGAGCCTTCCTTTAGGAAGGCGCAGTCCGGGGTGCAGGGGCATTGCCCCTGCCCGCCGGAGGCCGTCCCCTCGTCAGCTCAGCCTCAGCGGTACGGGCACGTTCTCCACTACGGCGATCAGGATGCGCTCGGCGGAGATGCCCTTCATCTTGGCTTCGGGGTTGGGGGTGATGCGGTGGGCGAGCACGGGCAGCACCATGCGCTGCACGTCTTCGGGCAGGATGTAGTCGCGGTCATTGAGGAGGGCGCAGGCCTGCGCGCCGCGGATCAAAGCAATCGCGCCGCGGGTGGACACGCCCAGCTGCAGGCTGGGGTGGGTGCGGGTCATGGCGGCGATGTTGGCCACGTAGTGGCGCACTTCCTTGGAGCAGTAAACGGTGCCGATCATGTCCTGCAGGGCGATGATATCGCGGCCGGAGCAGACGGGGGTCAGGCTGGCCTGGGGCTTTACCGTGCCGCTGAAGCGCTCCAGCACGGCCATTTCCTCCTCAAGGGTGGGATAGCCCATGGAGATGCGCAGGAAGAAGCGGTCCATCTGCGCCTCAGGCAGGGGATAGGTACCCACGAACTCGCCGGGGTTCTGCGTGGCCAGCACCATGAAGGGCTTGGGCAGGGGATGAGTGACGCCGTCGACGGTCACCTGGTACTCCTCCATGACCTCCAGAAGGGCGGACTGGGTCTTGGGCGAGGTACGGTTGATCTCGTCCGCCAGCGCGATCTGGCACATGATGGAGCCGGGATGGAACTCCATCTCGCCAGACTTCATGTTGACCATGGTGAAGCCGGTGATGTCGCTGGGCACCACGTCCGGCGTGAACTGGATGCGGTTGAACGAGCAGTCCAGCGATTTGGCCAGAGCGGATGCCAGGGTGGTCTTGCCGGTGCCGGGCACGTCCTCGATGAGCACGTGGCCCTTGCACAAAAGCGCGATGAGCAGAAGCTCGATCACTTCGTCCTTGCCGACGATGACCTTGCCGATGTTCTGTTTGAGTGCCGTGATGACCTGACGCGGATTGAGCATACAAACGCCCCTTTATTTGACGTATTATAATCATAGCAAAATGTGTACAACAATACACGCCGCTACATGCGCGTACACGGGTATTATAACGGATGAATAGAATTTTTACAATACTATGACAAAAGTTTTACGAAGGAGAGGAGAAGCTTTGCGCCCAATTGGGGCAAAAAGCATTTTCCCCTTGCTTTTTTCGATTATCAATGCTAATATAATATGTCTATATTCGCCAAGGAGGGACCCCCTAATGAGTGTTGTTATTGGCATTCTGCTGATTCTTGTGGCTCTGGTCATGATCGTGGCCGTGCTTCTGCAGAGCAGCGAGCGCGCCGGTCTGGGTGCTGTGAGCGGTGCCGCCGAGACCTTCTTCGGCAAGAACAAGGCCAAGGGCATGGACGCCAAGCTGGCGCTGGTGACCAAGATCTGCGCGATCGCGTTCGTGGCGCTGTCTGTGCTGATGATGTTCGTGGGCTGATTTGCTGAATGTTGGCATGAAAAAAGCGACTCCTGTCAAGGAGCCGCTTTTTTCATTTGGTTCAGGAAAGCACCAGCCTGCGCAGTTCATCGGGCTGGCGGATGAGGATGGATGCGCCGGCGGCGGCCAGCTCCTCCTCCGGACGGAAGCCCCAGGTAACGCTGGCGCAGTCCACGCCGGCGTTGCTTGCGGTGAGGATATCCACATCGCTGTCGCCCACGTACAGGGTGCGCTCAGGCTCGCAGCCAAGCTGTGCCATCACCTTGAGCAGGCTGTCCGGGTGCGGCTTGCGGCGCACATCGGGCTGTTCGCCCACGGCCAGGGCGATGCATCCGCCAAAGTAACGGCTGCACAGCTCCTTGACGAATGGATCGCCTTTATTGGAAACAACCGCCTGCTTCACGCCCTCCTGCGCAAGGCTTTCCAGCAGCTCGCAAATGCCGGGATAGGGGCAGGTGAGGTCGTTGGAGTGCAGGGCATAGTGCGCCTTGAAGGCGGCCAGCGCCTCGTCAAAGCGCTCGGGCGATACATCCGCCGGCAGCGCGGAGTGCATGAGCTTTGCCATGCCGTTGCCCACCATGCGGCACACAGCCGCTACGCTGTGTTCCGGATAGCCGAAGGTGCGCATGGCGTGGTTGACGGAGGCGGCCAGATCGTCGATGGTGTTGAGCAGGGTTCCGTCCAGATCGTAAATAACGCTGTCGTATCGCATGAGGACATCTCCTTGTGGATTGCTGAGGCCATCATACCACGCAAGCCGCCGGTTGGCAAGCGATCAGAGATGCGCCGCCACCAGATGATCCAGCACGTCCTGCCAGCGCAGGAAATCCATGTGCTTTACGTAAATGGCCTCCAGATCATCGTGCATCGCCTTGGCTGCGGTCAGCTGCTCCACCGCGCGCTGGGTGAGCAGCTCAAAGGCGTTGCGGTCGAAGCCGTCCTCCTTTTCATTCACATGGGACAGATCGAATACCTCCTGCGCGTCCAGCCATTCGCCTGCGGAATGCGCTGTGCGCTGGCCGCTGAGAAACGCCACGCCGTGCGCCGGAATGAGCACGTGCGCAACACAATCCGGGCTGAGCGGATCCAGCAGCTCCACCACGTCCAGCCCGCGCGCAGCCGCCCGGCGCGAAAGCGTGCGCATGAGCGCAGCAGGCCGCGCGCCGAAGGGACAATCCAGCGTGATGCGCCGTTCAAAGCAGCCCGTGTCCAGCGCGTCGATGCGCCCCTTGGGCGTGAACGCCGAGGCAAACAGCTGCCGCACCTGCCCGCGTCCGCCGCGCAGCGGCAGCGACTTGACCCATTCATCCGCCACGCGCGCGGATTTGTCCTCGTCCTCCGGAATAGCCGAGGCGGCAAACACCTCCTCCGCAGCCGCCAGATAGCGGTAGCAGCGCGCAAACCGCGCGGAGATATCCGCCTGAATCTGCCGGATTTCGCCGGTATGCGCACTCAGCGCGTCCTCGTCCAGCAGATCGCCCAGCGAAATCAGCGTGTCCCGCGCGCCGGGCACGGACGGATCATATACGTGCGGCGCGGTGCCGTCCATCATGCCAATGCCCAGCCGCGGCAAGGAAATGCCGTCCAGGCTGTCCGGATCGGACGAGCAGTGATAATAGCAAACCTCCTGCCCCTTGGCCTGCGCAGCCGCGGCAAACTGCCGCATCAGCGTGCTCTTGCCCACGCCCGGCCCGCCCTTGATGAAATACATGCGCTTGCGGCTGTCCGGCGGCAGGATGCTGTCAAAACAGGAATGGAAACCCCGGCAGGTGTTGCCGCCGGCAAAGAAATGCAGTGTGTGCATGGTGCGCCCCCTTTTTGGTGGTGATACGGAAAGTGTATGCTGAAGGGGAGGGAGGGATGTGTGCCTGCGGCACGTGAAGGAGTGAAGTTTCCGCCGGAGGCGGAGAGAAATCCGCTGCGGCGGGTGAAATCTGCCTACGGCAGGTGAAATCCGTCCGGGGGGACGGGTGAAATCTCCTGCTGAAGCAGGAGGATTGGAGTTAGATGTCAGGAGAGAGAACGGATTGACTTCTGTTTTCTGCACTCAAGCGAGCCGGGAGGGGCCGCCGGAGGCGGAGTGAAATCCGCTGCGGCGGGTGAAATCTGCCTGCGGCAGGTGAAATCCGTCCGGGGGGACGGGTGAAATCTCCTGCTGAAGCAGGAGGATTGGAGTTAGATGTCAGGAGTTGGAACGGATTGACTTCTGTTTTCTGCACACAAGCGAGCCGGGAGGCCTTCCGCCGAGCGGCGGTCTGAACCATCCAACTTACAAGAAGAAGCGTACCGTCAAGCGAGCCGCGACCCCCTCCGGGGAGCGGCGGTCTTCGATGCAGCCCCAAACGCAAAAGACCCGCGCATCCTTCCGGATGCGCGGTGCGGGGTGCAGGGGCTCAGCCCCTGCTGTAGCTGGAGCATTCGCTTTCGTCGCACTTGCCGGAGTGGCAGGCGGTGCGGGGAGCGACTTTGATGCTCTCCAGCTCGCACATGTTGCTGGCGGAGTGATGCTTGCAGCTGGTCACGTCGCAGTGGATGGTCTGATTCTTGGGAAAGGCCATGTCGGTTCGCCTCCTGTTGAAGAAATGGGGTACGGCATGTAGGATGCGCAGATGCGGCGGAAATGATGCATGATGGGTTTGTATCCGAAAAGGGTTTGTGCTATACTGTTGAAATGGCGGAGTGGGGCGTGATTTTCCCGTGCCTCAAACGGCTCCGGCATGACAGGAGGAAACAGAATGAAAGATATGCTGAAAAAGGTGCTTGCGCTGTGCCTGTGCCTGATGATGCTGTGCAGCTTTGCCGTGGCGGAAGGCACGGACGAATGGCTGGCGGATGAAACCGTGGACGAGGCCGCGCTGAACGCGGGCGAATCCAGCGCCGAGGAAGAAGCGCTGATGGCCGAGCTGGCCGCCATGATCGACGATCCCACCCGCGAGGGCGAGGTGGACCTGAGCGACCTGAGTGTGAACGGCGCGTTGCCGGATCACGTGGTCAACATCCTGCTCATCGGCATCGATAACCGCAGCGTGGAGCTGGAAAGCGGCCGCGCCGACGCCAACATCATCTGCTCTATTAATAAGGAAACCGGCGCCATCACGCTGACCTCCATCGGCCGCGATACCGCCGTGAAGGTGCCCGGCTACAAGAGCCGCCAGCGCCTCAACACCGCCTTCAAGTACGGAAGCAACGAGGACATCGGCAAGGGCGCCGAACTGGCCATGAAGACGGTCAACGTCAACTTCCAGATGAACATCCAGCGCTATGTGCTGGTCAACATCCACGGCCTGGCCGATATCATCCAGGCGCTGGGCGGCGTGGACATGTACCTGACCGCCGAGGAAGCCAAGGCCATCAACTACGAGCTGTTCACCAAGGAGCCCATGGACTCCAACAAGGGCCGCGAAAAGCTGGCTAAGCAGGACGGCGTGCAGCACCTGGACGGCATGCAGGCCGTCACCTACGGCCGCATCCGCAACCTGCAGGGCCAGAACGACCTGAACCGCAACAGCCGCCAGCGCGTGCTGCTGGAAACCCTGCTCAAGACCGTGATGCAGGACATGGACGTGATGAAGCTGATGACCCTCATCCAGACCGCGCTGCCCTACGGCCGCACCAACCTGACGCTGGATGAAATGCTCAGCCTTGGCATGGCCGTGCTTGGCGGCGAAACCATGAAGAAGCTGAGCGAGGGCGGCGAAATCCTGCAGCAGTTCGGCATCCCGGTGGACAAGCAGTACGCCTACAAGAAGTACGGCGAGGTCAGCCTGCTCTACATCAACCCCGACCGTCTGGAAAAGACGCTGGGCGACCTGCACATGATGATCTACGGCGAAAGCTATTATAACCCGGAGCTGTTCCCGGATTGATGAACAACACCAAAGACATAGAAAGGAAGTTTTTCCAATGCTTCATTTTGAATGCGACTATGCCTGCGGCGCGGCGGATGTGGTGCTCAAGGCGCTGGTGGAAAGCAACAGCGAGCAGCACTGCGGCTACAGCGAGGACGAGCGCTGCGAGCGCGCCCGCGCCATCATCCGCGAAAAGTGCGCTGCTCCCGACGCCCATGTGCATTTTGTGGTGGGCGGCACGCAGGCCAATCTGCTGGTGATCGCCGCGGCGCTGCAGCCCTTTGAAGGCGTGCTGTGCGCCGAGACGGGCCACATCAACGTGCACGAGACCGGCGCGGTGGAAGCCACCGGCCACAAGGTGCTGCCGCTGCCTCACAAGGACGGCAAGATCTGCGCTGCGCAGGTGCGCGAGGCGTATGAAAAGCATATCGCCGACGCCAGCTTTGAGCACATTGTGCGCCCCGGCATGGTGTATGTGAGCCATCCCACCGAGCTGGGCACCCTGTATACCCGTCAGGAGCTGCAGGAGCTGTCCGATACCTGCCACGAGCTGGGCATGCCCTTCTTTGTGGACGGCGCGCGCCTGGGCTATGGCCTGGCTGCCATGCCGGAGGTGGATCTGCCCTTCCTGGCCAAGGTGTGCGATGCGTTCTACATCGGCGGCACCAAGGTGGGCCTGCTGTTTGGCGAGGCCATCGTGCTCACCAGCGACCGCATCCACAAGTTCTTCCGCTACCACATCAAGCAGCGCGGCGCCATGCTGGCCAAGGGCCGTCTGCTGGGCGTGCAGTTTGAAGCCATCCTGAAGGACGACGATTACGTCACCCTTGCCGCCCGCGCCAACGGCATGGCGCAGGAGATCAAGCAGGCCTTCCTGAACAAGGGCTGCCAGCTGTACTCCGATACCATCGCCAACCAGATCTTCGTGATTCTGCCGGATGAAGTGTGCGACAGGCTGGGCGAAAAGTATGCGTTCTCCGTGTGGGAAAAGCTGGGCGAAGGCCGCACCGCCGTGCGCTTCTGCACCAACGTCACCACCGCCCGCGAGGATGTGGACGCGCTGCTGAGCGATATCGAAAAGGCGTTCTGAAAACCTGTTTTCCGGTGATATTTTGAACCAAGGCAAAGTTTTGCCTTGGTTTTTTCATTATTATTTTACATTTCTCAAATATCGATCTCAAAAAGTAAGAAAAAAGCATTGACAACGTAATAAAATTGTAATATTATGTGCATGATACGACAGATGTCATCCGTCTGGATGCATGCAATATCCTCGGCACATGCCGTCATCATACGGAGGTTTTACCATGAGAAACGCAACGAAAAGGTCCTTGGCTGCGGCGCCGCGCGCATTGATGGCGCTCGTACTGGCCCTGTGCCTGCTCACGTCCTCGCTGCCGGCGGCGCTGGCGGCTACGCGCGCAGGTATGTCGCCGGAAGATCTGGTGACGTCCGTCACCAAGAAGTATGCGCTGCTCAGCCGTTCCGTGCTGCTTTTCACGGGTGAAACCTACGGCGAGGGCTCCAGCTTCAAGGTGGATGCGGGCACTGCGCTGCAGCTGTTCACCGACGACTGGTACACCGGCGACGACGGGCTGAACTATTACAGCGTTTATTACAACGGCGCGCGCTACAACGTGCTGCGCACCGACGTGGTCAACGATGTGCTCAGCTCCTCCTCTCTGGAGAACTACATCACCGGCACCCTGTGGAAAAAAGCGTCCTATGACACCCTGCGCTACACCGACCATCTGGTGGGCGATATCCGCGTGCACGCGGTGCAGCTGGCCCTGCAGAAGCTGGGCTACCTGAGCGGCACGCTGGATGGCAGCTACGGCAAGGGCACCATGCAGGCGGTCAAGAACTTCCAGAAGGCCAATGGCCTGGATGACGACGGCAACGCCGGTCCGCTCACCCAGCCCGTGCTGTTTGCACTGGCCTCCGGCGGCAGCGTGAGCAGCGGCTCCACCTCCTCCGGCAGCAGTTCTTCTGGTTCCACCAGCTCCGGCAGCACTTCTTCCGGCAGCACCTCTTCCAGCACTTCCGTGCCTACCGCCGGCAACCTCACCACCACGGTGAGCGTTAACCTGCGCAAGAGCTACAGCACCTCCACCGCCCGTCTGGCCGTTGTGCCCGCCGGCACGTCCCTGGCCTACACGGACGCTACCGTGCGCAGCGGCGTGACCTGGTACAAGGTCAGCTACAACGGCATCACCGGCTGGCTGATGGGCACCTATGTGACGGCCAAGGGTTCCAGCGCGAGCCCCTCCATCGGCACCGTGACCATCACCAAGGGCGGCACCCGCGTGCGTGACGCGGCCAACGGCAACAAGACCGGCTACGTGCTCTCCAAGGGCACCGTGGTGGATCTGCTGGCCCAGCCCACGTCCGCCGGCGGCTACACCTGGTACAACATCCGCACCGGCACCGGCCTGGTGGGCTTTGTGCGCGGCGACTGCGCCAGCGCTTCCATCGGCGGAGGCTCCACCGGCAATGGTTCCAGCGGCGACCTGAGCGTGTCTTCCGACAAGACCTTCGTCAAGCTGCCTGCCAACACCAACCTGTTCCAGACCAAGACCTATTCCACCGGCGTGGCAGTCAGCTCCGGCACAGTGCTCATGCTGGTGTCCAACGAAACCTACAACAACGGCGGCACCGAGTACTGCAGCCTGTACTACAACAACAAGAAGTACAACGCCGTGTACTCCGATGTGAAGAACGGCATCATGTCCGCCACTCAGCTCAACGCCTACTGCAACAGCCTGCTGAGCAGCTCCCTGTCCTCTTCTCTCAAGCGCACCATGGGCCTTGTGGGCGATGTGCGCGTGTACACCCTGCAGGCCGCGCTCAAGAGCCTGGGCTTCTACACCGGCGCGCTTGACGGCAGCTACGGCGCCGGCACCGAGAGCGCTGTGCGCAACTTCCAGCGTTCCGCCGGCATCGGCGTGGACGGCTCCTGCGGCAACGAGACCTGGAAGGCTATCAACGCCAAGCTCAACGGCACCTCCACCGGCGGCGGATCCACCGGCGGCAGCACCGGCAGCGTGACGGTTGCCGACTTTGGCACCGTCAACAAGGTGGTCAAGGCGAACTGGGACTACGACAATGCTGGTATTGACCTGATTCCCAAGGGCTCCTACGCCACGGTGATGGATGTTGCCACCGGCAAGGTCTTCAAGGTCTACCGCTGGAGCGGCGCTTACCACGCTGACTGCGTGCCTGCCTCCGCGGCCGATACGCAGACCATGTGCGAAATCGTCGGCTTCCCGTACAACTCCAACCATCCCAGCAGCTCTCAGCTGGAGCTCATCAAGGGCGACGGCGACAAGTCCACCGTCACCTACACCTGGCCGGACTTCAAGAACGCCTTTGGCGGCGCCAAGAACATCGGCAGCGCGTGGGACGCCCGCGCCGCGCTGGTGAACGTGAACGGCACCGTGTACCCCGTGGGTATCTACGGCTTCCCGCACGGCTTCAACGGCACCGACAGCTTCTCCAAGTCCAAGTTCCCCAGCGGCCAGTACTTCTACGCCGCCAACAACTACTACGGCATGATGTGTCTGCACTTCGTGGGCAGCAAGACCCACAGCGGCAACGTCAGTTCTTCCCGTCAGGATGCGATCAACGAGGCCTGGAACTACGCCAAGTCCAAGTGGCCCACCCTGTGCAAGTAAGACAAGTGTAAATTTCATCGCAACCCGCTGCAGTTTGTGTGTCTGCAGCGGGTTTTTGGTATTGCCAGATCATCCATCATTTATCCTTGTGAAATAACGTACCTTTGTGGTACAATAAAAGTTGGATGCCGAACATACATACGCATTCAAAGGGAGGACCCCTATGCTGAAGGTTGGAGCCATTTCGCTGGGCTGCAGCAAGAACCAGGTGGATACCGAGCTGATGCTGGGTATTCTGGTGGACGCGGGCTACGAGCTGACGGCGGATGAACGCGAGGCGGACATTCTCATCGTCAACACCTGCGGCTTTATTGACCCGGCCAAGCAGGAGAGCATCGACACCATCCTGTCGCTGAGCGAATACAAGGAAACCGGCAAGTGCAGGCTGCTGGTGGCCACCGGCTGCCTGGTGCAGCGCTACGAGGAAGCCCTGCGCGAGGAAATGCCGGAAATTGACCTCTTTATGGGCGTGAGCCAGTATCAGAAGCTGCCCGAGGCCATCGAGGAGGCGCTGAAGGGCAAGCGCCCCAGCTACTGCGCGCCGAATAACGATATCCTCACCGGCGGCCGTGTGCTCACCTCCGCGCCGTATCAGGCCTACATCCGCATCGCCGACGGCTGCGACAACCGCTGCACCTACTGCGCCATTCCGCTCATCCGCGGCGGATTCCGCAGCCGCGATATCGAGGACGTGCTTGCGGAAATCCGCGAGCTGGCCAATCAGGGCGTGCGCGAGCACATTCTGGTGGCGCAGGATACGTCGCGCTTCGGCATCGACCGCGTGGGTCATTCCCAGCTGCCGGAGCTCATGACCCGCGCGGCGGACATTCCCGGCGTGGAGTGGCTGCGCGTTTTGTACTGCTATCCCGACGAGGTGGATCAGACCCTGCTGGACGCCATGGCGTCGAAGCCCAACATCTGCAAGTACCTCGATCTGCCGCTCCAGCATGCCGATCCGGAGCTGCTCAGGCGCATGAACCGCCGCGGCGATATCGAATCCACCCGCGCACTGCTGAAAAAGGCGCGTGAGATGGGCTTCATCCTGCGCACCACCTACATCACCGGCTTCCCCGGCGAGACGGAGGAGCAGTTTGAGCGCCTGATGGATTTTGTGGAGGAAATTGAGTTTGACCGTCTGGGCGCGTTTACCTACTCGCCCGAGGAGGACACGCCTGCCGCCGAAATGCCCGATCAGATTGACGAGGACGTGAAGGCCGCGCGCCTGGAGCGCCTCATGCTCAAGCAGCAGGAGATTTCGTTCAAGCGCAACCAGCTGCGCATCGGCACGGAGGAAAAGGTGCTGGTGGAGCGCATGGAGGATGGCCGCGCCATCGCCCGTTCCGCCTGCGAAGCGCCCGACACCGACGGCGTGATCTATCTGGAAGGCGCGGACGAAAACGATGTGGGCGAGTTTGTCATGGCCCGCATCACCGATGCGGACACCTACGACCTGATGGGGGTGAAGCTATGAACTGGCCCAATCGACTGTCTCTGATCCGAATCGGCAGCGTGCCGTTCATCACGGCGCTGCTGGCGTTTAACAATCTGCCCTGGGCTGGCTACGTGGCGCTGTTCTGGTTCATCCTGGCCGCCGTCACCGATTTCGTGGACGGCCACATCGCCCGCAAGTACAACCTTGTCACCAATTTTGGCAAGTTCATCGACCCCGTGGCCGACAAGCTGCTGGTGCTCTCCGCGCTGGTCATGCTCAGCTGGCACAAGCTGCTGCCCGCGTGGATTGTGGTGATCGTGCTCTTCCGTGAGCTGGCGGTGGACGGCCTGCGCCTGGTGGCTGTGGAGCAGGGCCGGGTGATTGCCGCGGGCAAGCTGGGCAAGATCAAAACCATCATTCAGATGGTGCTGATCATTGCGCATCTGGTGTACTACGTGCAGTTCCCGCTGCTGCACATCCTGGCCGGATGGCTGATGATTCCCTCTCAGATTGCGATGATCATCATCACCGTCTGGAGCGGCGCGGATTACTTCCTGCGCAACAAAGAGGTGCTCCATGGCTGATCTGAAAACCGTCAGCGCAGACGTGGTGCGCATCTTCCTTGAAAAGAACATCACCCTCGGCACGGCGGAAAGCCTGACCGGCGGCATGATTGCCGCATCGGTGGCCGGTGTGAGCGGCGCCAGCGCCGTGCTCATGGGCGGCGTAGTGAGCTACGACAGCCGCGTGAAGCACGAGGTGCTGGGCGTGGAGCAGGAAATCATCGACACCGTGGGCGTGGTCAGCGAGCCCTGCGCCCGTCGGATGGCGGAGGGCGCACGCCGCGTGCTCAAGGTGGACGTGGCCGTGAGCGCCACCGGCATTGCCGGTCCCACCGGCGGCACGCCCGAAACGCCTGTGGGCACCGTGTTTATCGGCGTATCGAGCGATAAGGGCACCCGCGTGGATGAATGTCATTTTGTGGGCGACCGTCAGAGCGTGCGCGAGCAGAGTGCGGCGCATGCGCTGGAGATGGCGCTTTCTGTGATTGATTAACGAAAGAGAGGACATACGCATGGCCAAGAAAGAGACTGCCAAGAAGGAAATCGGCGCGAAGATTGACGATGTGAAAGAAGCCAAAATGAAAGCGCTGGAAAGCGCTTTGGCTCAGCTGAACAAGACCTACGGCAAGGGCAGCGTGATGAAGTTTTCCGACGCTGCGGCCGATCAGAACCTGCAGGTGATCTCCACCGGCTGCCTGGATCTGGACATGGCGCTGGGCGTGGGCGGTCTGCCCCGCGGCCGCATTGTGGAGATCTACGGACCGGAATCTTCCGGTAAGACCACCGTTGCCCTGCACTGCGTGGCCGAAGCGCAGAAGGCCGGCGGCGTGGCTGCGTTCATCGACGCCGAGCACGCCCTCGACCCCGTGTATGCCAAGAAGCTGGGCGTGAACATCGACGAGCTCTACATCTCCCAGCCCGACACCGGCGAGCAGGCGCTGGAAATCTGCGAGGCCCTCGTGCGCAGCGGCGCGGTGGACATCGTGGTGATCGACTCCGTGGCCGCGCTCGTTCCGCGCGCCGAAATCGAAGGCGAAATGGGCGACAGCTTTGTGGGTCTGCAGGCCCGCCTGATGAGCCAGGCCCTGCGCAAGCTGACCGGCGTGATCGCCAAGACCAACGCCGTGGCCATCTTCATCAACCAGCTGCGCGAAAAGGTTGGCGTGATGTACGGCAACCCCGAAACCACCACCGGCGGCCGCGCCCTCAAGTTCTACGCCTCCGTGCGCCTGGACGTGCGCCGCGGCGAGCAGCTGAAGAACGGCACCGAGCCCATCGGCAACCGCACCAAGGTGAAGGTTGTGAAAAACAAGGTGGCGCCGCCCTTCAAGGTAGCCGAGTTTGACATCATCTACGGCGAGGGCATCTCCAAGTGGGGCAGCCTGCTGGATATGGCCGTGGAGCGCGACATCATCCACAAGTCCGGCGCGTGGTTCAGCTATGAGGATCAGCGCATCGGCCAGGGCCGCGAAAACGCCCGCCAGTACCTGCGCGACAACCCCGAGCTGGCCAACCGCATCGAGCAGATCCTGCGCGACGAAGCCGTCGCCAAGCTGGCTGGCGACACCAGCCCCGTGAGCGTGGACGACCCCGCAGATCTCGAAGACGACGATCTCGCCCTGCTGGACGAGGTGTAACCAGGGGCTGGCAGGGCTCTGCCCTGCACCCGCGCGGGGCTGAGCCCCTCGACCCGCTCTCTGAGCCTTCCTTTGGAAGGCTCAGGGGGTGGATTTTTGTGTTTGGGGCTGCGCTTAAGACCGCCGCTCCCCGGAAGGGGTCGCGGCTCGCTTGAACACAAAAAAAGAAGTCAATCTGCTCCCTCTCCTGACATCTAACTCCAATCCTCCTGCTTCAGCAGGAGATTTCACCCGTCCCCCGGACGGATTTCACCTGCCGAAGGCAGATTTCACCCGCCGCAGCGGATTTCACTCCGCCTCCGGCGGCCCCCAAGGGAGGCATACCCATGCTGCAGATCAAACGCGTTCTCACCCAGCACAAATCCCCGGCCATGCTCATCATCGCCGGTTTGTTTGCGTGGATCTGCAGCACCCTCTGCACGCCGCTTGCCGATGCGCAGCGCGATATCGTCTGCATCGTCATGGCGATCCTCTGGCTGGGGTGTGCCGCCGCGCAGCTGATGCGCAAACGCGATCTCACGCCCGCTTTGCTCTGCGGCAGCTTCCTGATGGGGCTCGTCTTCATCCTGCAGCTGGATCACCTGTTTTCGTGGCACGATCTGGCCATCTACAGCTCGGACTTTTCCGGCGTGAACAATCCGGACGGGCATCTGGGATACATTGCGTATCTGGTGGAAAATGGTCGTCCGCCGCTTGCGGAGGACCCGCGCGTGGACGGGTATTCCATCTTTTACAATCCGCCGCTGTACCACATTGTGCAGGCGCTGTGGATGAAGCTGAACCTTGCGCTGGGCATGGATCAGGCGGTGGCCATCGAAAACATGCAGGTGGTCACGCTGATGTGCGCCTTCGGGTGCGTGCTGGCAGCGCGCGCACTGGTGCGCGAGCTGGGCATGGGCGAGAGAGCGCAGCGCGTGGCGGTGCTGGCCATGGGCTTTCAGCCGGCGCTGCACATTCTGGGCGCGACGCTGAACAACGACATTGCGATGGTTTTGTGCGCGCTGTGGTGCGTGGTGTTTGTGGTGCGCTGGCACCGCACGCGCCGGATGGCGGACATCCTGATGATCGCGGTCACGCTTGGCTGCGGCATGGCCATCAAGCTCAACTGTGCGCTGCTCATCCCCTGCATCGCGGTGGTGTTTGCGGTGGATTTCTTCAAGGATCTCAAGCACATGAAGAGGTACATCGGGCAGTTTGCGGCGTTCCTGGCGCTGAGCGTGCCGGTGGCGGTTATCTGGCCGGTGTATCACATGATTGCCTTCCAGATGCCCCTGCAGTACGTGCGCCTGCCTGCGGAAACCATCAACGTGAGCGGCTACAGCCTGTGGGAGCGCTTTGGCATTCCGGGCTGGCACGCCATCCGCGGACTGTTCTACTCCGGCATCCGCAAGGTGGATCACAACTTCTGGATGCAGACCCTCAAGACCGGATTGTTTGACGAGCTGGCGCTGTTTGCCGAGGGCACGCTGATGTGGTACGCCGCCTACCTGCTGCTGGTGGGCTTTGCGGCGTTCCTGCTGGCGGCGCTTGCGCTGTTTGTGCGCATGCTCGTCAGGGGAAAGCTGGGGCTGATGGGGCTGTTCCTGGCCGCCTACGGCGCGATTCTGCTGTTCAGCTACGGCAATTTCTTCATTCAGTACCCGTATATCTGCTCGGCCAACTTCCGCTACATTGCGCCGGTGCTGGCGCTGTGCGCGCTGGGGTATGCGCATGCTGGGCAGAAGAACCGCCTGTGCGAGGCGGCTGCGGCGGTGTTTGCGCTGGGCTGCGCAGGCGTGTGGGGCGTGTACTTTCTGGGCTGAGAAAGTTTTTGAAACTTTTTTTGAAAAAGCCCTTGACAAGAATACCGGCTTTGCATATAATAATCAACGTCGCTTGTGCGAACCGCTCACAGCGGGGTGTAGCGCAGTCTGGTAGCGCACGTGCTTTGGGAGCATGGGGCCGGGGGTTCGAATCCCTTCACCCCGACCAGTTTGCGACGTACATGCGTGGCTCCTTGGTCAAGTGGTTAAGACACCGCCCTTTCACGGCGGCTACAGGGGTTCGAATCCCCTAGGAGTCACCATTT
>JAQXJZ010000067.1 GCA_029009515.1 bacterium | reverse complement strand
TCTTTCGTATACCTTATACTGTTCTTGCTTTGAATGGGTTTGCATACATTCATTTTAAAGCAAACAACGAGGGTTGGGTAGCCTTTCGGCTTCCTTCCCTCGTTGTTTTTTTGGGGGGAGTGTTTTGCAACGCGCCCTTTTCCATTCAAAGTAGTTTGAAAGATGTTCAAAAGATGTGTCAGAGTTGTTTGAAAGTAGTATCAATCTTGATTCAAAGTTGTTTGGAAGATGATTGGAAATAGCGGGCACCAGAATAGAGATACATATTTAAGCGTAATCAGAATAGGATTATTCTGTACTCACTTTGGCAGCATTCTTTCTGTCAAAACAACAGCTTTACATTTCATAATTTTGAAACGGATTGAAAACGGCGATTACTTATGCTAAACTTGCAGTATACTAAGCAACCAAGAGAAATTTGGTGCATAAACGACTATGATTTTTGAGGGGAAATCAGACTATATCCATCGTTGAAAAGCCTTGATTTACCTCGCTTTTCCCCGCGACGGCATCGCCCAAAGCGATGCCGAACGAGAACAGCTACACCTCTCAGATGGTCCGCACCATCAAGTACTTCGCCGAGCTGAACTAAGCAGGGTTTTACCCTGCACCCATCACTGCGCTTCGCGCAGGGGTTCGGTGCATAGGTACGCCAAAGCTGATTGGCTGTAATTGTCTCACCGGCTCCCCGTTCTTCTGGCAACAGAAGAATGGGGAGCTTTTTTGTACGCCAAAAATGCATACGCACCCATCCATCGCATTTGCTTCTCTCTGCAACGGATGGTATAATACCTTTAATTGAGTTCGTTACCGAAGGAGCTGCTGGCATGCTGCGCAAAAGGGGACTGAAATCCGCTTATTACGCCTGGTTTCTGCTGTTGGTCGTACTGCCGATTGTGCTGATTTTTTCGGCGGCCACGGTGGCTTTGCTCAATCGTGAGATGGACGACGCCAGCGAAACCATCCATACGGTGCACTATTCGGTGGCGTCGGTGCTGGAGGCGGAGGTGCGCGAGGCGTCGCTGGGACTGGCGCACTTTCTTTTGGGCGGAGATCAGGAGGCGCTGGCGATTGTGGAGCAGCTGCCCGCAACGCAGCTGGAGCGCTATAACAACACCAATCAGCTCCAGAAGAAGTTTGAGTTTTTTGCTTTTCAGGATAAGAACATCGAGGCGCTGCATCTGTATCTGACGGATGGAACGCACTACGGGCTCACGGCGGAGCTGGCGCTGCCTGAGGAAGCCGCGCGCGAGGAACAATGCTATCATCGTGCGCTGGAGACGCCGAACCGGATTGTGACGGGCAGCGTGAACAAAAATCTGCTGCACTATGCCACCACGCATCATGGCGATGTGCTGCTGTGCGCGGCCATGAGCGTGCAGGAATCGCGGCGCGATACGGCGCTTTCGGCGGCCTGCCTGTATTATTCCACCTCGGCCGAAGACCTGATTTCCCAGTATAACGAGTCCATGCCCGCCTCGCATCACTTCCTGGTGGAAGGCGACCGTGTGCTGGCCGGCGATCCGAACGCTGCCGGGGACGCCGCCCGCCTGCTCAAAAGCAAAGGCGGCGTGCTGGGGGAGTACGACTGGTACTCGCTCACCACCATTCCGCATACGGAGCTGGGCGTGCTCACGCTGGTGAGCAACCGGCAGCTGTTTGCGTCCCATTACTCGGTGCTGGCAGGCATCCTGCTGGCCATCCTCATCATGCTGGTGCTGTTTGTGCTGTACACGCGCCTGTTCTTCCACCGCATCATTCAGCCGCTGGATGAACTGAGCAGCGGCATGGATCGCCTGCAGGCGGGTGATTTTTCGCACCGCCTTCAGCCCAAGGGGCATGCGGAGCTGCGCAGACTGGAAGAGAACTTCAACGAAACCTGCGAGCGCATGGAAAGCCTGATGGCAGAAAACCAGGCGCGCGAGAACGAGAAATATCAGGAAGAGCTCAAGGCGCTGCAGAGCGAAATCAACCCGCACTTCCTGCTCAACACCGTCAATACCATCCGCTTTATGGCGGAGCTGGCTCACTATGATTCCATCCGCGATATGGCGGCGTCGCTGATGGAAATCCTGCGCTGCGTGCTGCGCAACCCCAACGACCGCTATACGCTGGCGGATGAACTGCGGCTTTTGCGCTCCTATGTGTCCATCATGGAACTGCGCCGGCCGGGCGGATTTACCGTGCGCTACGATGTGCCGCTGGACTGCCTGGGCTGCCGTGTGCCCAAGCTGCTGTTGCAGCCGCTGGTGGAAAACGCCATCCAGCATGCCTTTGCCGAGGCGGAGGAAGCTGGCGAGATCGCCGTGTCCGCCCGCGTGGAGGAGGACAGGCTCGTTTTGCAGGTGTGCGATAACGGCGCGGGCATCCCGCCGGAGAAGCTGGCCGCGTGGCAGAAGGCCGGCGGCGCGGCATCCGGCTCCATCGGCATGGCCAATGTCAAGCGCAGGCTGGAGCTCAACTGCGGCGATGAACACGCCATGGACATCCGCAGCGCGCCCGGCGAGGGCACGCAGATCACCCTCACCCTGCCTGTCAACTATCTGCCGGAAGGAGGCGCGCACTGATGTATACTGCCATTGTGGTCGATGACGAAATCATGGTGCGCACCGCGCTGGAGCGCATGGTGGACTGGGAAGAGGAGCACTTTGACCTGCGCGGCAGCTATGCCAACGGCAAGGCGGCGCTGGAAGCCTGTGCGGGCGATCCGGTGGATCTGGTGATTACGGATATCAAAATGCCGCTATGCACGGGGCTGGAGCTCATCGACGGGCTGCATGCCATGGGCCAGCAGCCCATGATACTGGTGCTGAGCGCTTTTGATGATTTTCCGCTTGTGAAGGAAGCCTTCAAAAAGGGCGCGGAGGATTATCTGCTCAAGCAGGATCTCACGCCCGAGAAACTGCAGGAGGTGCTGCGCACCGCAAAGGCGCGCTTCGACGCGCAGGGGCAGGATCGCCCGGCCCGTGCGCCTGCGGCGGCGCAGGCGCCGTCCGCCAGCCAGCTGCTGCGCGACGTCATCCTGCACGAGGCTGCGCCTGCGGAGCTGCCTGATCTGGACAAGGGCTGTGTGGTGGCCTGCTTCTTTGTGGACGAGCTCTACCGCGAAATGAACCGTTTGGGCAGCGATATCCAGAAAACGCTGATCGATCCGCTCACGCAGCTGGTGCGGCAGACGCCGCTCATCCGTCCCTGCGATGGCTTCTACTCGCTGGACGTTTCGCGCCACTTTCTGTTTTACTCGCTTGCGCCCGCCAAGCGCAGCACGGAAAGCGCGCTGGCGTTCTTCCGCATGGTCAAGAAGGCCTGGAAGGATTACATGAACCTTTCCTGCACGGTGGGTGTGTCCTACATGGCGCCGTGCGGCGAGCCGGATGGCTTCTACGCGGCGCTGGAGCAGGCCGAGATCAACACCACCCTGCGCTACGTGCTGGGGCCGGGCGGTGTGTATGACAACACTTATTATGGAAAGTTTGATCCGCTCTCGGCGCTGAAGAAAGGTCAGTCCCACCTGCCGCTGATCCGCGCTGCCATCGAGTCGGATTTCATCAGCGCGCGTCAGGAGCAGCAGGCGCTGTCGGCGCGGCTGATGGAGATGCCGCTGGAAGAAGCGCGCGATTATGCGCTGTTCTACCTGTTCAATCTCTATTACGAGATCGGCTTTCTGGATCTGCAGATCGCCTACAAGCTGGGGCTGGATCACAACCTCTATGATCGCATCCATGCGCTGGAAAGCCCGCATGACATCGTTATCTACTTCGTGTCGATGCTGTACAAGATCATGGAGTATTTTGAGGTCAACTACACCCGCCAGACGCCCGATCCGCTGCTGAGATCGCGCCGGTACATGGACAGCTACTTCATGCGCAGCGATCTTACCCTTCGTGAGGTGGCGGAGCAGAGCGGCTACAACGAAAAGTACTTCTGCACGCTGTTCAAGCAGCGCTTTGGCTTTTCCTATTCGGATTACCTCACGCAGGTGCGCATCAGCGCCGCCAAGACGCTGCTGGAAACCACGGACCTGCGCATCTACGCCGTGGCTGATGCGGTGGGCTACAACACCATGGAGCACTTCATGCGCATGTTCAAGCGCGAGACGGGCGAATCGCCCGGAGGGTATCGCCAGGCATTTCTGACAAAACGTCAATCTTCCTGAAGAAAGAGCAGTTTTGGACAAAAACAAACAAAAAACATCTGACAAAACATCAGCAAAACCAACCCCGAATCATTTCCTGATTCGGGGTTTTGTGGTATCCTCTATCCATTCCAAATCGAAGGAGGATTCTTCCCCATGAAGAAGCTGATTGCTCTGTGCCTGACCCTGGTGATGGCTCTGACCATGACCGGCGCTGCTCTCGCTGAGCTGGATACCAATGTGAAGGCGACCCTGACCTTTGCTACCTTTGACAACGAAGCAATGCTGCTGTTTGACGAGCTGGACATCGAAGGCCGTTTCCAGGAGCTGTTCCCCCGCGTTTCCATCGAGATCGAAGAGTTCAAGGATGACGACGAGTACTTCAAGCAGATGAAGATCCGCGCCTCCGCCAACGAACTGCCTGATGTGATGTACCTGCAGACCCGCTACTTCCCCGTGTTCAAGAACTACATGGTGGACCTGAGCGCTCTGGAAGCCACCAAGAACAACGTGATGGCTGAGTCCTACGCCTTGGACGGCGTGGTGCTGGGCATCCCCGAGAAGCGCTCCGAGGACTACGTGTTCTACTGGGCCGATATGTTTGAAGAAGCCGGCGTGTCCGTTCCCAAGACCTGGGAAGAGCTGAACACCGTGCTGGAGACCCTGCAGAACTACTACGGCGCCAAGGATCCCAACTTCGCTGCCATCGCTGTTGGCGTGAAGGATGCCTGGCCCGTCTATCCCTTCATGGAGTACGCTCCCGCTTCCTTCAGCGGTAACGGCACCTACTGGGATCTGATGGCTACTCAGAACGAGCCCTTCGCTGAGGGCACCGAAATCCGCGAAGCTTACACCAAGGTGTACAACCTGTTCTCCAAGGGCGTGCTGGGCGCTGATCCTCTGGGCATCGGCTACGACCAGGCCCTGAGCCTCTTCCTCAACAAGAGCGCCTGCATGATGGCCGACAACTCCATGGGTCTGGCCAAGATCAAGAACAGCGGCGTGGATCTGAGCAACCTCAAGACCTTCTACATGCCCTACACCACCGAAGACGGCTCCTTCAACCACATCGTGCAGGGCGACTTCTTCATGGGCGTGACCAACACCTCCGAGAACCAGGAACTGGCCAAGGCCTTCGTTGAGTTCTTCTTCTCCGAAGCCTGGTATCCGGATTACATCTCCCGTCTGGCCAGCGACAGCACCATGGTCACCGTCCACAAGGACAAGGATCCCTACATGGTGTTCGCTGATCAGGAGCAGCCCGAGCTGACCGTGGTTGGCTATGTGGGCGGCGGCGACGACTACACCGCCATCGTCAACGAGAGCAAGTGGGACTACTGCAAGCTGGGCGCCGAAATGCTGATGGAAGGCTTCGACCTGAACGCCGCCTTCGACAAGCTGAACGCCGACTGGTCTGCTGCCCGCGAAAAGCTTGGCATGAACTAATTTCTGGAGATACAATATCATGAAGTCGATCAGTCAAAGCAGGAATCTCTTCATCCTGGTGAGCCTTGTGATCCCGGTGATTCTGCTGTTCCTGTTCGTGGTTTACCCCTCGGCTGACCTGATCGCCATGAGCCTGACCAACTGGGACGGCGTTTCCCCACACCGAGAATATATCGGTGTGGGGAATTATGTTGAGATGATCACCAATTCTCCGGATTTGTGGCTGTCTCTGCGTAATAACCTGATCTATCTGTTGGTGCACATGGTGATGATGCCGCTGGAGCTGGCGATCGCAGCTATGCTCAACACCAAATTCCGCGGTTCGAATTTCGTAAAGACCATCGCCTTCCTGCCCTTCATCATGAATGGCGTTGGCATGTCCTACGCATTTTCCTACTTTTTCTCGCCTGTCAACGGCGGCTTCAACCAGATCCTCACCGGCCTTGGCCTGAGCGGATGGATTCAGCGGTGGCTGTCAGATCCCAAGGTGGTCAACTATGTGCTGGCGTCGGTATCGGTGTGGCGTTTCTTTGGCTACCATATCGTGCTGTTCTCCACCGGCCTTACCTCCATCTCCACCGATGTGATGGAAGCCTCCCACATTGACGGCGCCAACGCCCTGCAGCAGCTGTGGTATGTGCAGCTGCCCTCCATGAGGCTGGTGTTCAGCTTTGTGCTGTTTGACTGCATCCGCGGTACGCTGCAGTGCTTTGACATTCCCTTCATCATGACCAACGGCGGCCCGGGCTATGCGTCCTCTACCTTCACGCTCTACACCATCGATACGGCCTTCAAGTATAACAGCTTTGGCATGGCCGCCACCATGGCGGTGGCCATTATGGTGATTGTGGTTGCGGTGTACGGACTGCAGAACCTCCTGCTCAAAACGGTTGTAAAGGAGTGAGCGCCATGCAGGAAAAACTGAAAAAGGCGCTGATTCTGTGCCTGAAGTATCTGGTTTCCGCGGCAATCCTTGCCCTGGTGCTGGGCCCGGTGCTGGTCACCTTCTTTGCTTCCATCAAGACGCAGGCCCACATGGCCTCCACCTCGCCCATCTGGTTTCCGCCCGCTGGCGAGATCACCTGGGCCAACTACCAGAAGGTGCTGGGGGCAAAGCTGCTGGTTCCCGCTATCCGCAACACCTTCACCATCATGGTGGTCAGCATCTTCTTTAACGTGCTGCTGGGCTCCGTAACGTCCTACTGCCTGCAGCGCTTCCAGTTCCGCGGCCGCGCTTTGGTGATGAGCTGCTTCTATCTGGGCATGCTGGTGCCTACCTTTGTGGTGGAAATTGCCCGCTTCAAGGTCATCCAGTCCTTTGGATTGTACAACTCGCTGGGCGCGCCCATCATCATTTATGTGGCGTCGGATCTGATGCAATTGTATCTGTACATGCAGTACGTCAGCAAGATCCCCGTCGCGCTGGATGAAAGCGCCCTCATCGATGGCTGCAGCTATTTCGGCATCTTCTACCGCATCATCTTCCCGCTGCTGATGCCCGCTACGGCCACGGTGGTGATTATCAAGATGGTCAACATCATCAACGACATGTACGTGCCCTACCTGTACATGCCCAGGACCAAGCTCAAGACCCTGACCACCTTCTTGATGAACTACGCCAGCGCGCAGCAGGGTTCCTGGCCCACGCTGGCCGCCTCCATCATGGTGGTGCTGGTGCCTGCGCTGATTCTCTACACATTCTTCCACCGTCAGATCACCGAAGGCCTGGCCGCCGGTGCCACGAAGGAATAAGGAGGTTATCCCATGAGCGATTTCATGTCTTACGATCCCTGGTCCAATATCACCACCCGCAACGGTTATGCCGGTGATGAAATGGTTGCCATGCTGCAGAAGGCCATCCGCCGCGGCGCCGAGGACGACGCCCTGCACGCCGCTTACGAAATGTACGTCACCAGCCCCCAGTTTGAGGAAAAGCTGTGGCGCCGCCTGCTGTGCATCAGCGTGGAAGACATTGGCTTCGGCAATCCCTATGCCCCCAACCTGATCTACACCCTGTTCAAGATGCGCCAGGAGTTCCCCTACAACGACGGCGACCGTCCCATGTTCTTCGTGCATGCCATCCGCTTCCTGTGCCGTCAGTCCAAGGAGCGCTCCAGCGACCATGTGAAGAACCTGCTCAACGACGAGTTCTCCAAGGGCGCCAAGTTTGAAGTGCCGGATTACGCGCTGGATATGCACACCCGCCGCGGCCGCGCGATGGGCCGTGACGTGTACCACTTCCTGACCGTGGCCAGCCGCGTGCAGCCCGAGTTTGAGATGGAAGGCAACAAGGAAATCTTTGAAAAGTACAAGGCGCTGCTGGAGAAGGAGGACAACGAGCCCAAGGATCCCAACGCGCTGGAGTTCAACCCCTGGCAGTATTAATGGCAATACGCCTTCATTCCCCGGCACTGCATGCAGGCCGGGGAATTTGCCGTGGTGATATTGGCTGGAGCAGAACGGAAAAAGCCTTGAAGCATTTGCCTCAAGGCTTTTTTGCTACCCCGCATACCGGCCCAGCAGCCTGCGCAGGCGCTCCATCAGGGCAGCGTCCGGCTGGCTCAGGTGAGCGAAGGGGAAGGGGATGTTCATCTGGTCGTATTTGGTCTGGCAGATTTTGCGGAAGGGCAAAAGCTCCACGCGGTCCACGCAGGCGTGCGCCTCGGCAATCTGGCGCAGCGCGAGGATGTTTTCCTCCGTATCGGTCAGCGTGGGGATGATCACCTGCCGCAGCGTGGTGGGAATGCCGCGCCTGTTCAGCTCCGTCAGAAAGCGCAGTGGCTGATCCATGCGGCAGCCCACATGCTGCTCATAATCCGCGCCGTTTGTGTACTTCACATCCAGCAGCACCCGGTCGGTGTGATCCAACAGCGCCGCACAGCTTTCCGGCGGCACACAGCCGGAGGTGTCCAGACAGGTGGGGATGTTTTCCTGGTGGCACAGGCGGAAGATTTCCGCAGCAAACGCGGGCTGCAGGAGCGGCTCGCCGCCCGAGAGCGTGATGCCGCCTTCCCTGCCAAAGTAGGCGCGGCAGCGCAGCGCGCGGCGCACCACCTCATCCGCCGCGTATTCCGTGCCGCCGCTCATCTCCCACGTATCGGGATTGTGGCAGCAGCCGCAGCGCAGCGGACAGCCCTGCACAAAGGCCACAAAGCGCACGCCGGGCCCGTCCACCGTGCCAAGACTCTGGAAGGAATGAATGCGCCCCGTCATGCTCATACAGCCTCGTGGAAGGTGCGGCTGATGACCTCGCGCTGCTGCTCGCGGCTGAGCTTGTTGAAGTTGACCGCATAGCCGGACACGCGGATGGTCAGGTTGGGATAGGCCTCGGGGTTCTCGTAGGCGTCCATCAGGGTTTCGCGGTTGAGAACGTTGACGTTGATGTGGTGCGCCATCTGGCCGAAGTAGCCGTCCAGAATGCTCACCAGGTTGTCCTGACGCTCCTGCACGCTGTGACCCAGCGCATCAGGGGTGATGGAGAAGGTGTTGGAGATGCCGTCGCGGCAGTCGTCGTAGCTGATCTTGGCCACGGAGTTGAGCGAAGCCAGCGCGCCGTTTTCCTCGCGGTTGTGCATGGGGTTGGCGCCGGGGGCGAAGGGCTGGGCGTTCTTGCGGCCGTCGGGCGTGGCGCCGGTGTTCTTGCCGTACATCACGTTGGAGGTGATGGTGAGCACCGACAGGGTGTGAATGGCGTTGCGGTAGGCGGGGGTCTTGCGCAGCTCGGTGATCATGCGGTGGGTGAGATCCTTCGCAATCAGATCCACACGGTCGTCATCGTTGCCGAACTTGGGGAATTCGCCCACGGTGCGGAAATCCACAATGTGGCCGTCGCTGCTGCGCACGGGGTACACCTTGGCGTAGCGGATGGCGCTGAGGGAGTCCGCCACCACGGACAGACCGGCGATGCCAAAGGCCATGAAGCGGTCCACGGTGGTATCGTGCAGCGCCATCTGGGTCTTTTCGTAGGCGTATTTGTCGTGCATGTAATGGATGACGTTCATGGTGTTCACATACAGGTGGCTCAGCCAGGCCATGTAGGTTTCCATGCGCTTCATCACTTCGTCAAAGTCCAGCACCTCGCCTTCCATCACGCCCATCTGGGGACCGATGGCCATGCTGGAGGACGTATCGTAACCGCCGTTGATGGCGATGAGCAAAAGCTTTGCCAGGTTGCAGCGCGCACCGAAGAACTGCATCTGCTTGCCCACCTTCATGGCGGATACGCAGCAGGCGATGGCGTAATCATCGCCATAGATGGGGCGCATGAGGTCGTCGTTTTCGTACTGGATGGAGTCGGTATCGATGGATACGCGCGCGCAGTATTTCTTGAAATTCTCCGGAAGCCGATGGGACCACAGCACCGTCAGGTTGGGTTCGGGAGAAGAGCCCAGCGTGTAGAGGGTGTGCAGCATGCGGTAGCTGCTCTTGGTCACCAGCGTGCGGCCGTCCTCACCCATGCCGCCCACGGCCTCGGTGATCCACATGGGATCGCCGCCGAAGAGCTCGTTGTATTCGGGGGTGCGCAGGTGGCGCGCCATGCGCAGCTTGATGACGAAATCGTCCATCAGCTCCTGCGCGCCGGCTTCGGTCAGGATGCCCGCGGCGATGTCGCGCTCGAAGTAGATATCAAAGAAGGTGCTCACGCGGCCCAGCGACATGGCAGCGCCGTTCTGCTCCTTGATGGCGCCCAGATAGGCGAAATACGTCCACTGCACGGCCTCGCGGGCGTTGGCGGCGGGCTGGCTGATGTCAAAGCCGTACATGGCGGCCATTTCCTTCAGGTAGCCCAGGAAGGCGATCTGCTGGTAGAGCTCCTCATCCAGACGGATCTGCTCGGTATCAAACGCCGCCTCGGCCAGACGCGCTTTGTCCTTCTTCTTTTCGGCAATCAGGCGATCCACGCCGTAGAGCGCCACGCGGCGGTAATCGCCGATGATGCGGCCGCGGCCATAGGCATCCGGCAGACCGGTGATGACGTGGCACTTGCGCGCCTGGCGCATTTCCTCGGTGTAGGCGCGGAACACGCCGTCGTTGTGCGTGGTGCGGAAGCGGAATTCCTCCTCCACCTTGCGGCTGAGCTTGTAGCCGTACGCCTCGCAGGCCTGACGCACCATGCGCATGCCGCCAAAGGGATTGACGCCGCGCTTGAGCGGACGGTTGGTCTGCAGGCCAACGATGATTTCGTTTTCCTTGTCGATGTATCCGGGCGAATAGCTGGTAAGCGAGGACACGGTGGCCGTGTCGATGTCCAGCACGCCGCCAAACTGGCGCTCCAGCGCAAACAGCGCCTGCACCTTCTTCATCAGCGCCTCGGTGCGCGCGGTGGGGGCGGACAGGAAGCTGTCATCGCCGGTGTATTCGCGGTAGTTTCGCTGGATAAAATCCCGCACGTTGATCTCCTGCTGCCAGACGCCGCCGGTAAAGCCATTCCAGTTGCTGTGTTCCATGGGGGTACTCCTCCTTAGCACAGGCTGAATTGCCGCAAAAGAAAAGGGCAATTCACCTTGTCAAAAGTGAATTGCCCAGACGGTCGGCATTGAAAGCAGTCACACTCCACCGCGTAAACCCGCGAAACCCGTCAGTCATGTGATTGCGGATTCATTGTAACAGAACGCAAAGAGGTTGACAATGTGGATTCTGACGAAAAACGGCTCGTTTTACGCATCCACCTCTGCGCCTGTCCATCGCCGCCACACAGCGCCCGGCCAGCGCGATGGTATCATCGAAGGTGCGCCCCATGAGCAGGTCATCCTCGGTCAGGATGTACTCGGCCACGATGCGCCGCGTCTCGCGGATGCCGGGATGGGGCGCGGTGAGGCGCAGGCGGCCCTGCTGGTTGGTCCGCAGCAGCACTTCACCGTCTATACCTCCACCAGCCCTGACGCCATCAACGGGTCGGAGGCCGTGCAGCTCACCTTCACCCTCCAAAACGCCCGCCTGTATTCCTTCTGGGCGGAGTGACCAACATGCTTCAAGCCTCCTGCCAAATGACGGCAGGAGGCTTGTTTTTCGTATCCGCTGTCCGCTATAATAGAGGAGAATAACGAGCACAGGGAGGATAAGGCAACGTGAATATCCTGCACATGAAATACGCCGTGGAGGTGGCCAAAGCCGGTTCGCTGAACAAGGCAGCCCAGACGCTGCTGATTGCCCAGCCCAATCTGAGCCGCTCCATCAAGGAGCTGGAGAGCAACCTGGGCATCACCATCTTCGACCGTTCCGCCAAGGGCATGATGCTGACCCCGGAAGGTCAGGAATTTGTGGGCTATGCGCAGAGCATCCTGCGGCAGATTGATCAGGTGGAAAACATGTACAAGGATACCTCTGCGCCCAAGCAGCGCTTTTCCATCTCCGTGCCGCGCGCCAGCTATATTTCCGAGGCGTTCGCGCGCTTTTCCTGCCAGCTGTCTTCCCAGCCTGTGGAGCTTTTTTACAAGGAAACCAACTCCCAGCGTACCATCCGAAACCTCCTGGAAAACGACTTCCGGCTGGGCATCATCCGCTATGCGCAGAATTACGACCAGTACTTCCGCGCCATGCTGGATGAGAAGGAGCTCAGCTATGAAATGATCTGCGAATTCAGCTATCAGCTTATCATGAGCCGGCATCATCCGCTGGCTGAGAAGGAGGACATCACCTTCGAGGATCTGCGCCCCTTCATCGAAATCGCGCATGCTGATCCCTATGTGCCCTCGCTGCCGCTGTCGAAGGTGGTTAAGGAGGAGCTGCCGGATAACATCGACCGGCGCATCTTCATCTATGAGCGTGCCAGCCAGTTTGACCTGCTGAGTGAAAATGCCCAGACGTTTATGTGGATTTCGCCCATGCCCGACAAGCTGCTGGACCGCTACGGCCTGGTGCAGCGCAAGTGCGCCGAAAACCGCAAAATCTACCGCGATGTGCTCATCTACAAAAAGGGCTACCGGCTGACCGCGCTGGATAACGCCTTTATCACGGAGCTGTGCATTGCACGGCGCAAGTATCTCTGAGGCGGACTCCGGTCCGTCTTTTTTGGCCGTTTTTTGCCCGTTTTTCCCGTATATCAAAATTGATCATACCCTATACCTTTTTTAGATTTCCCAAAAGCGAACTTCCTTGTTAAAATCTTAACGAGCCTGAAGGAAAGCGCACAGGCAAGGCGCGCAGGCTGGTGATTTGCTGAAGGAGGATTTCGCATGGAAAGCAAGATGTATGAAATCGTGGACAGCGTGGAAAAGCTGGAGGCGGCCATCGCTCGCACCCGCAAGGCGCAGCAGCTGTTTGCCACTTATACGCAGGAGCAGGTGGACCGTATTTTCCTGGCCGCCGCTTCCGCAGCCAACAAGGCCCGCATCTCTTTGGCCAAGCTGGCGGTTGAAGAAACCGGCATGGGCGTGGTGGAAGACAAGGTGATCAAGAACAACTACGCCGCCGAGTACATCTACAACGCCTACAAGGATGTAAAGACCTGCGGCGTGATTGAGGAGGACAAGGCGTTTGGCATCCAGAAGATCGCCGAGCCCATCGGTGTGATCGCCGCCGTCATCCCCACCACCAACCCCACCTCCACGTCCATCTTCAAGTGCCTGCTGGCCCTCAAGACCCGCAACGCCATCATCATCTCGCCCCATCCCCGTGCCAAGAACGCCACCATCGCTGCGGCCAAAATCGTGCTGGAAGCCGCTGTGGAAGCCGGCGCGCCCGAAGGCATCATCGACTGGATCGACGTGCCCAGCCTCGAGATGACCAACACCGTCATGAAGGAAGCCGACATCATCCTGGCCACCGGCGGCCCCGGCATGGTGAAGGCAGCCTACTCCAGCGGCAAGCCTGCGCTGGGCGTGGGCGCGGGCAATACCCCGGCCATCATCGATGACAGCGCCGATCTGCTGCTGGCTGTCTCCTCCATCATCCACTCCAAGACCTTCGACAACGGCATGATCTGCGCGTCCGAGCAGTCCGTGATCGTGATGGAAAATGTGTACGATGCGGTGAAGGCCGAGTTCGCGGCCCGCGGCTGCTACTTCCTCAACCCCGCTGAGACGGATAAGGTGCGCAAAACCATCCTCATCAACGGCGGCCTGAATGCGAAGATCGTTGGTCAGAAGGCCTCCCGCATCGCCGAGCTGGCCGGCGTCACCGTGCCCGCCGGCACCAAGATCCTCATCGGCGAAGTGGAGAGCGTGGATCTTTCCGAGGAATTCGCTCATGAAAAGCTCTCTCCCGTGCTGGCCATGTACAAGGCCGTGTCCTTCGAGGATGCGCTGGCCAAGGCGGAGCAGCTCATCGCCGACGGCGGCTACGGCCACACCTCCTCCATCTATCTGGACGAGGTCACCCAGCGCGAAAAGCTGAGCGCCTTTGCCGCCCGCATGAAGACCTGCCGCATCCTGGTCAACACCCCGGCCTCCCACGGCGGCATCGGCGATCTGTACAACTTCAAGCTCGCTCCCTCTCTGACGCTGGGCTGCGGCAGCTGGGGCGGCAACTCCGTTAGCGAAAACGTTGGCGTGAAGCACCTGCTCAACATCAAGACTGTGGCCGAAAGAAGGGAGAACATGCTGTGGTTCCGCACGCCTGAGAAGGTTTATATCAAGAAGGGCTGCCTGCCCGTCGCCCTGGATGAGCTGGGCCATGTGATGCACAAGCAGCGCGCCTTTATCGTGACCGACACCTTCCTCTACGAGCACGGCTACACCAAGCCGATCACCGACAAGCTGGATGAGATGGGCGTGGTGCACACCACCTTCTTCAACGTCCTGCCCGATCCCACGCTGGCTTCTGCAAAGGAAGGCGCCGCGCAGATGGCCGCCTTCAAGCCGGACGTGATCATCGCCCTGGGCGGCGGCAGCGCCATGGACGCGGCCAAGATTATGTGGGTGCTGTACGAGCATCCCGAAGCCGATTTCATGGACATGGCCATGCGCTTCATCGATATCCGCAAGCGCGTGTACACCTTCCCCAAGATGGGTGAGAAGGCGTACTTCGTGGCCATCCCCACCTCTGCCGGCACCGGCTCCGAGGTCACTCCTTTCGCCGTCATCACCGATGAGCGCAGCGGCGTGAAGTATCCGCTGGCGGATTACGAGCTGCTGCCCAACATGGCCATCATCGACACCGACTACCACATGTCCGCGCCCAGGGGCCTCACCGCTGCCTCCGGCATCGACGCGGTCAGCCACGCGCTGGAAGCCTACGCTTCCGTGATGGCCACCGACTACACCGACGGCCTCGCGCTCAAGGCCCTCAAGACCATCTTTGAGTACCTGCCCGCCGCCTACGAAAACGGCCAGACTGACGTGAAGGCCCGCGAGAAGATGGCCAATGCCGCCACCATGGCCGGCATGGCGTTTGCCAACGCCTTCCTGGGCGTGTGCCACTCCATGGCGCACAAGCTGGGCGCGTTCCATCACCTGCCGCACGGCGTGGCCAACGCCCTGATGATTGAAGAGGTGCTGCGCTTCAACGCCGCCGAGGCGCCCGCCAAGATGGGCACCTTCTCCCAGTACGATCATCCCCACACCCTTGCCCGCTATGCCGAGGTGGCAGATTACCTGGGCATCCGCGGCGCAAACGACGAGGAGAAGCTGGAAGGCCTCATCAAGGCCATCAACGACCTGAAGGCGAAGGTGGGCATCAAGGCCACCATCCGCGACTACGGCATTGACGAAGCGGATTTCATGAACCGCCTGGACGACATGGTGGAGCAGGCCTTTGACGATCAGTGCACCGGCGCCAACCCGCGCTATCCGCTGATGAGCGAGATCAAGCAGATGTATGTGAACGCTTACCACGGCCGTCACTTTGCAGAGGACGAAAAGCCCGGCCTGGAGCAGATTGTGGACAAGAACGCTGTGGACGCTGTGAAGGTCATCTACGGCGAGCGCAAGTAAGGAGGAAAGAAACATGACCATGGAACGCATCATTGCTGTGCGCAACCGCAAGACCATCTACCGCGACGGCGACAAGTGCATCAAGGTGTTTGACGAGGGCTACTCCAAGGCGGACATCCTCAACGAGGCGCTCAATCAGGCCCGCGTGGAGGAAACCGGCCTGCACATTCCCCGCATTCTGGAAGTGACCAGCGTGGACGGCAAGTGGGCCATCGTATCCGAATTCATCAAAGGCAAAACTCTTGCGCAGCTTATGCAGGAAAATCCCGATGACACCGAGAAATATTTAACGATGTTTGTGGACCTTCAGCTGGAAATGCATCAGAAGACCTGTCCGATGCTGAGCAAGCTGAAGGAGAAGATGAACCGCAAGATCAGCCAGACGGAGCTGGACGCCACCACCCGCTACGACCTGCACACCCGTCTGGAAAGCATGCCCAAGCACAACAAGCTGTGCCACGGCGACTTCAACCCCTCCAACATCATCATTGCCGAGGACGGCACGCCCTACATTCTGGACTGGTCGCATGCCACGCAGGGCAATGCATCCGCCGATGCGGCGCGCACCTACCTGCTGTTCTGCCTGAGCGGCGATATGGAAACTGCGCAGAAGTATCTGGAGCTGTTCTGCAAAAAGAGCGATACGGCCCGTCAGTACGTGCAGAAGTGGATGCCCATTGTGGCGGCCAGCCAGTCGGTCAAGGGCAATGCCAACGAGCAGGAATTCCTGCTCAGCTGGGTGAACGTGGTGGATTATCAGTAATTGGTTATAAGGAGATCGAAACGCTATGAAGATTACCATTTGTATCGGTTCCAGCTGCCATCTCAAGGGCTCCCGTCAGATCGTGGAGGAGCTGCAGCGCCTGGTGAAGGAAAACAACCTGGGCGACAAGATTGAGCTGGCCGGTCAGTTCTGCATGGTCAACTGCCAGAACGGCGTGTGCGTCACCCTCGACGGCGAAGCCTTCTCCCTCACGCCCGATACCACCCGCGCCTTCTTTGAGAAGGACGTGCTTCCCCGTCTGTAAGGTTTCTTAACCGTTTTTTAGCAGGGCTGCCGCTTTGTCGTCAGCCCTGTCGTGACATTCTCAGGAGGTTTTCCCCCGTGCAAGAGATTCTCAACCTCAACAAAAACAACTGCGCGGACTGCTACAAGTGCATCCGTGACTGCTCCGTAAAGGCCATCACCTTTGCCAAGGATACCGCCGAGATCGTGCATAACGACTGCATCCTCTGCGGCCGCTGCTACGTCACCTGCCCGCAGAAGGCCAAGCAGGTGCGCAACGACGTGCATGTGGTCAAGGCAGCCATCGCGGCCGGACGGCGCGTGGTGTGCAGCCTGGCGCCCTCCTTCATTGCCAACTTCCGCATCCGCTCCCTTGGCGTGATCGAAGCTGCCCTGAAGAAACTGGGTTTTGCCGAGGTGCAGGAAACCGCCATCGGCGCGCAGCTGGTGAGCGAGGAATACGCCCGCATCATGGAGGAAGGCAAGCTGCATGTGCTCATTTCCAGCTGCTGCCCGTCCATCAACATGCTCATCCGCAAGTATCATCCCACCATGCTGCCCTATCTGGCCAAGGTGCTCACGCCCATGGCGGCGCACTGCAAGCTGATCAAACAGCAGCAGCCGGACGCCTTTACCGTGTTCATCGGCCCCTGCATTGCCAAGAAGAAGGAAAGCGACGAAAGCAGCTTTGTGGATGCGGCGCTCACCTTTGACGAGCTGGCCGACTGGTTTGCCGAAGAGGGCATTGTGCTGCCCTACGAGCATGTCGATCCCGCCAGCGAAGGCGCGCTGGCCCGCCTGTATCCTGCCACCGGCGGCGTGCTGAAGGCCACGGCCAAGGTGCAGGGCTACCGCCGCATCGCCATCGACGGCATCGATAACTGCCGCGCCGTGTTTACGGAGATTGAAAACGACGAGTTCGGCAAGGTGTTCATCGAAATGAGCGCGTGCGAGGGCAGCTGCGTCAACGGCCCCTGCATCCGCGACCACGCCGAGCGCCGCCTGAAGGGCGCCATGCGCGTGGATACCTTTGCCGGCAGCGGCGAAACGCCCTATCAGGTGGAAAACAAGCCGGAGATCAGCGCCACGTACGCCTTTGACGGCGGCCACCGCATGCAGTTCGGCGGCGATGCCATTCAGGATATGCTGTACAAGATGGGCAAGACCAGCCCCGAGAAGGAGCTCAACTGCGGCTCCTGCGGCTATCCCACCTGCCGAGACAAGGCCATCGCCATCCTCGAAGGCAAGGCCAAGATTGAAATGTGCCTGCCCTTCCTCAAGGAAAAGGCCGAAAGCTTCTCCGATACCATTATCCACAACACGCCCACCGCCATTATCGTCATGGACGAGGACCTGGTGGTGCAGCAGATCAACCCCTCGGCGCTCAAGATGTTCCGCCTGCGCGACGCCAAGGACATCCTGCACGAGCATGTGGTGCGCATCCTCAACCCGCAGGATTACCAGATGATCGTCAACGCCGCGCTGCATACGCAGAACCGCCGCCACTATCTGGCCGACTACGGCCTCTATGTGGATGAAACCATCCTCTACGATCGTCAGTATCACCTGGTGATTACCCTCATCCGCGACGTGACCGAGCATGAAAAGCTGCGCATGCAGGGCTCGGAGCTGCGCAAGCAGACGGCGGAGATCACCACCAAGGTGATTGACAAGCAGATGCGCATCGTGCAGGAGATCGCCTCGCTGCTGGGCGAAACCACCGCCGAAACGCAGATTGCCCTCACCAAACTGAAGGATGCGATGGCCCATGAATGATCTTTGGATTGAAACCGGCTGGATCAGCCTCAACCACGTGGGCGAGACCCTCTGCGGTGACAAGGTGGAGATCTTCGGCGGCGGCGATGAGGACCTGACCCTCGTCCTGGCTGACGGTCTTGGCAGCGGCGTAAAGGCCAACATCCTCTCCACCCTCACCTCCAAGATTCTGTGCACCATGATTTCCGGCGGCATTCCGCTGGAGGAGTGCGTGGCCACCATTGCAAGCACCCTGCCGGTGTGCAGCGTGCGCCAGGTGGCGTATTCCACGTTCACCATCCTGCGCATTCTGGATAACAAAACCGCCCACATCATCCAGTTTGACAACCCTGCCACCATCGTGCTGCGCAACGGCGACATCTTTGACTATCCGCGCACCACGCGCGTGATTGCCGGCAAGACCATCTGGGAAAGCACCTTTCCCATTGAGGAAAACGACGTGTTCATCGCCATGAGCGACGGCGCGGAGTGGGCCGGCGTTGGCATGACCATGAACTTTGGCTGGACGCGCGATTCCATTGCGGAATACGCCATGGCCAACTATCTGCCGGAAAACAGCGCCAAGTTCACCGCCGGCCTCATCATCGATGAGTGCAACCGCCTCTACGGCGGCCGTCCCGGCGATGACACCACCATCGCCGTGGCGCATGTGCGCAGCCGCCACACCGTGAACCTCATGGTGGGCCCGCCCGAAAACAAGGAGGATGACGAGCGCGTCATGAACCTGTTCTTTGGTAAGAACGGCAGCAAGGTGGTCTGCGGCGGCACCACCAGCAACGTGGTCAGCCGCTACCTCCACCAGCCCATCGAAACCTCGCTGGACTACTTCGATCCCGAGGTGCCGCCCATCTGCCGCATCAAGGGCGTGGATCTGACCACCGAGGGCGTGATTACGCTGTCCAAGGTGCTCGCCTATGCCGAGGACTTCATTGATCAGGCCAAGCTGGCCCCAGTGTGGTCCACCAAAAAGGACGGCGCCAGCCTCATCGCCCGCGAGCTGTTTGAAAACGCCACGGACGTCAACTTCTTCGTGGGCCGCGCCATCAACCCGGCCCATCAGAACCCCAACCTGCCCATCAACTTTGCCATCAAGCAGCAGCTGATTACCAATTTGGCTGAGTGCCTGGAAAAGATGGGCAAGCACATCCGCCTTTCCTACTTCTGATGCGACCCGACGGAGGAATGCCGAATGCAACTGTTTGATACCTATGTGCAAAAGCTGAAATACAAGGTGCTGCGTGAGGTGGCCCGCCATGCCTATGAGGGCACCCTGCAGGACTGCTATCTGGACATCCCCAAGCTCATCTCTCCCGGTCCCAAGAGCGCCCTGCGCTGCTGCATCTACAAGGAGCGCGCCATTGTGGCCGAGCGCGTGAAGGTGGCCATGGGCGGCAATAAAGAGAACCCCAACGTGATTGAGGTCATCGACATCGCCTGCGACGAGTGCCCGGTGAGCGGCTACCGCGTGGGTCCGGACTGCCGCGGCTGCATCGCGCACCGCTGCGCCAGCGTATGCCCGCGCGGCGCCATCAGCTTCGACGAAAACCACCACGCCAACATTGACCCCGACAAGTGCATCAACTGCGGCAAGTGCGCCTCCGTCTGCCCCTACAGCGCCATCCAGAACCACGTGCGCCCCTGCGAGCGCGCCTGCAAGGTGAAGGCCATCACGCAGGGCGAAAACCATGTGGCCAACATCGACGAAAGCAAGTGCATCTCCTGCGGCGCGTGCGTGTATCAGTGCCC
>JAQXJZ010000066.1 GCA_029009515.1 bacterium | reverse complement strand
CGGTCGGCACTCCCCGGGATTTCAAGCCGGCGAATTTCGCCCATTTCCGATAACAGATTCAGATTTCGATATACGGTTGCCTTGCTGATTGTCGGATACTCCTGGATGATTTCCTCATAAACCTCATCTGCTGTGGCGTGGGAATGCAATCTATTCACTGCCTCCAAGACCAGGGAGCGTTGAATCGTATTACGTCGTGCCATAGTGTTCACCTTATTGATATTGTTCCCTTATTGATATAATATATCATTTACAATCAAAAGTCAAGATCCCATTCTGAAAAATTTTCCTCAATCACTTCCGGCTAACTCACCACTTCAATACCATTCAGAATAGGGCGCACTTCTATACGCTTCTGGCATAAATATTGTGCGTCCTGCGTTGCTTTTTTGTCAAGGGAGCTGCACTCCCTTGCGACGCTTACGCGTCTATCCCTTGTAACTTGCCAGGCAAACACAAACAAATCCTCCATATGATCGCTGTGTGATCATATGGAGGATTCACTGTCTTATGGACCCCCGGCAATGCCGAAGGTCTCTGATTTTGCAAAAGCCGTTTCTTACTTGGCTTCCGCCTTTTTGGCAAACTTGGGCAGACGGATCATGTTGCTCTTGCTCATCACGTCGAAGGCAACGGCGAACAGAAGCACCAGGCCCTTAACAACCTGCTGCAGGTTCTGGGACAGGCCCATCAGCGACATGCCGTTGTTCAGCACGCCCATGATCAGCGCGCCGACGAGCGCGCCGCCGATGGTGCCGGTGCCGCCGTAAGCGGAAGCGCCGCCGATGAAGCAGCTGGCAATGGCGTCCATCTCAAAGCTCTGACCGGCCACGGGGCTGGCGGAGTTCAGACGGGCCGCAAAGACCAGGCCGGCGATGGCGGCGATGAAGCTCATGTTGGTATAGGCAAAGAACATCATCTGCTTGGTCTTGATGCCGGACAGGCGGGCAGCCTTCATGTTGCCGCCGATGGCGTACAGATGACGGCCGCGTACGGTCTTTTGGGTGAAGAAGCTGTACACGAGCAGGAGCAGGCCCAGAATGACCAGAACCGTGGGAATGCCCCTGAAGCTGGCAAGCTTGTAGAACAGGAACAGGATGATGGCGGAGATGGCCACCATCTTCACAGCCAGCGCGAAGGGCGCATCGGTTTCATAGCCCTTGCGCTTGCGGTTGATGTTGTTGATGATCTGCATGGCGCAGAACACGGCCACGATGATCAGACCCACAATGAGCGCCAGCACGTTCAGCTTCTGTCCAAACAGCACGACGGTGCCGCCGATCTCGGGCAGGAAGCCGGTGGACAGGCTCTGATAAGCCTTGGGGAACGGGCCGATGGTTTCGCCGCCCTTGAGGATCAGCAGGGTAGCGCCGCGGAACACCAGCATGCCGCTCAGCGTGGTGATGAAGGGCGGAATGTTCATGTAGGCAATCCAGAAGCCCTGCCACATGCCAATGCCAATGCCCAGCAGCAGACACAACACGATGGACAGGTACACGTTCCAGTGCCACTCAATGATGAAGATGGCGGCGCATGCGCCAATCAAGGCAACCGTGGAACCGACGGACAGGTCAATGTTGCCGCCGGTGAGGATGCACAAAAGCATACCGATGGCCAGAATGACCACGTAGGCGTTCTGGTTGATGAGGTTGCTGATGTTCATGGGCTTGAGGATCTTGCCCTGAGTGCAGATATAGAAAAAGACGATGATGACGACCAGTGCAACCAGCATCGCAAGCTCGCGCATGTTGCCGGTGAACATTTTCTTTTTCTTCATACGCCAATGTCCCCCTTGCTGTCTTCCATAATGTAGCCCATGATCATTTCCTGCGTAACGCCCTTGTTTTCCAGCTCCGCCAGCACGCGACCTTCATTCATCACGTAGATGCGGTCGCACATGCCCAGAACCTCGGGCAGTTCGGAGGATACCATCAGCACGCTCTTGCCCTGCGCCACCAGATCGTTGATGATTTCGTAGATCTCGTACTTGGCGCCCACGTCCACGCCGCGCGTGGGTTCGTCCATCATCAGAATGTCGGGCTTGGCAAAGATCCACTTGGCCACCAGCACCTTCTGCTGGTTGCCGCCGGACAGGTTGCCCACCAGCTGTTCCACCGTAGGCGTTTTGATGCCCAGCTGCTGGCGCAGCTCCTTGGCATACTGGGTTTCGATATCCTTGTCCAGCACGCCGCGGCTGCTGATAAACGCCGGGCGCGACATGGTGATGTTGTGCTTGATGCTGTCAGACAGGATCAGTCCGTCGCCCTTGCGGTCCTCGGTGATGTAGGCAAGTCCCGCCTGAATGGCCTGCGGAATATCGTGCAGATGCACTTCCTTGCCGTCGATGAACAGCTGGCCGGAAATACCGGTGCCATAGGCGCGGCCGAATACCGACATGCACAGCTCCGTGCGTCCCGCGCCGATGAGGCCGGCGATGCCTACCACCTCGCCCTTGCGCACGTTGATGGACACATTGTCCACCACCTTGCGCTCGGAATACAGCGGATGATACACGCTCCAGTTGCGGATCTCCATGGCGATTTCGCCGATGTTGTGCTCGCGGCTGGGATAGCGGTTGGTCATTTCGCGGCCAACCATGCCCTTGATGATGCGTTCCTCGGAGATGTCCACCTCGCGGCTCAGCGTCTCGATGCTCTTGCCGTCGCGGATAACGGTAATCTTGTCGGCGCAGTAGCTGATCTCGTTGAGCTTGTGGGAAATCAGAATGCTGGAGATGCCTTCTTCCTTCAGACGCAAAAGCAGATCCAGCAGGTTCTTGGCGTCGTTCTCATTCAGAGAGGAGGTCGGCTCGTCCAGAATAAGCAGCTTCACGTTCTTGGCAAGCGCCTTGGCGATTTCTACCAGTTGCTGCTTGCCCACGCCGATATCCTTGATCAGCGTGCGCGGATTTTCGTGCAGGCCCACCATGGCCATGTATTCGGCTGCCTTCTGATACGTGGCGTCCCAGTCGATGACGCCGGCTTTGGCCTGTTCGTTTCCCAGGAACATGTTTTCCGCAATGCTCAGATACGGCACCAGCGCAAGCTCCTGGTGGATAATGACAATACCAATGCGCTCGCTGTCCTTGATGTTGCGGAAACGGCACAGCTTGCCCTGGTAGTAAATTTCGCCTTCATAGGTTCCAAAGGGATAAATACCGCTCAGCACGTTCATCAGCGTGGATTTGCCAGCGCCGTTTTCGCCGCACAGAGCGTGGATTTCGTGTTCCCGCACCTGAATGTTGACCTGATCCAGTGCCTTAACACCGGGAAACTCCTTGGTGATGTTCTTCATCTCCAGGATGATATCCCGCTTGATTCCATCATGATTCAATTCCAAATCGACTTCCCCCTGACATGGCCATCCGGCTTCAGAAGCGATGGCTTTGTTTCCGGGCTGATGCTGCCGGCGCATGCCGGTATACGCAAACGGGGACGGGCGAAACCGCCCGTCCCTGAACGGGATTTTGAAGATTAGTTGGCCAGCTGATCGGCGGTGTAGTAGCCGGATTCGAGCAGCAGAGCCTCGTAGTTGGCCAGGTCGGCGAACACGGGAGTGCAGTTGAAGGAAGGAACATCGATCACGCCGTTGGCGTAGGTGGCGTTGAGTTCAGGGGTCTTGCCTTCGAGGATGTCGGTAACCATCTGCACGGTCTGAGCAGCCAGGGTGCGGGTGTCCTTGAACACGGACATAGCCTGCAGGCCGGCGATCATGTTCTTGACGTTGTTGACGTCGCAGTCCTGACCGGTGATGACGGGGATGTCCTCGGCGGTGTAGCCGAAGTTCACCAGAGAGTTGGTGACGCCCAGAGCGGTGGAGTCGTTGGAGCACAGGCAGATGTCCAGCTTGGTGCCGTCGGCATAGAAGCCGGTCAGGATGTTGTCCATGCGGGCCTGAGCGGTCTCGGACTTCCAGGCGGGAGTGGCAACCACTTCGAACTCGGTCTGGCCGGAAACGCAAACCAGCTTGCCAGCGTCGATGTAGGGCTTCAGGGTGTCGAACGCGCCAGCGAAGAACAGACCGGCGTTGTTGTCGTCGGGAGAACCGGCGGTGAACTCGATGTTGTAGACCTTGTCGGTGTTGGCAAGATCAAACTTTTCGACGATGTACTGGCCCTGGATGACGCCAACGCCGTAGTTGTCGAAGGTGGTGTAGTAGTCCACATTGGCAGTACCGGTCAGCAGACGGTCATAAGCGATGACGGGCACACCGGCATCCTTGGCCATGGCCAGCACGGTGTCCAGAGCGCCGCCGTCGATGGAGGCAACAACCAGCACTTCAGCGCCGCCAAGCAGCATGTTTTCAATCTGCGAAACCTGAGCAGCAACGTCGTTGTTGGCGTACTGCAGGTCCACTTCGTAACCGGCAGCTTCCAGCTGGGCCTTCATGTTGGCGCCGTCCTGATTCCAGCGCTGCAGGGACTGGGTGGGCATCGCAACGCCAACCTTACCGGCGGCGAAAGCGCTGGTCATAGCCATAACCAGAACGAGGGACAGGAGGATCGCAACGATTTTCTTCATGGGCATACTCTCCTTTTTTATTTTTAGGTTCCCGCGTACCGGAAACCAAAGGCACAATGTGAAAATATTTCAAACGTTTTCGTTCTTTATACAATTATATCCTTTTATGTGACTTTGTCAATATAAACCATAAAAAAGCACAAAAATTTTCACAAAATACCATTGTGCTGTTCAAAAAGGATATGAATCACCCATACGCAAAAATGCCATGTCTTCTTTCGAAAACATGGCATTGATTGCAGTGACTTTTCAGCCGGCGTAAAACCGGATACGCTTTACTGAGCGCGCTTGAGGGTGGCTTCCCAGCCAAGGTCGACGGCCTTCTGGTGAGAAGTGGCGTACGGTCCGATGCTTTCCACCTGGCTCTGCGTGCGCGGGAAGTGGATGCAGACGTGGCCGTCAAAGTTGTTGTCGCGGATGTGGTAGGTATCGTGCTCCATGTCATGGGTACTTGCCATGTACACGGTGCCGTCGCTGAGAACAACCCACACAGCCTTGGGCGTCCAGGTGTTCTTGCCGCCAAAGGCACGGATCATCTCGGCCGTATCATGCGCGGTGAGGGGCTCTGCGTCGGCATGAGCGCCAAAGCTGAACATGTTCACCTGATAGCTGATGCCGGTGGTGAAATCGTAAATGGTGGCGTTGGGGAACAGACGAGCCTTGGCGCGAACCTCGGTGTACCAGTTGGCATAGCGCACCTGAGAGGCGCTGATGCTGCCGGGCGTTACGGTGGGCGCGGTGGCAACGGTGGTGGTGGTCTTTTCACCGCTGGCGCTCACAGCGCTGGTGGAGTTGATCTTCTTGATGGTCTTGGCGCCGGCCACGCCGTCCGCTGTCAGGCCGTTGGCCTGCTGGAAGGCGATAAGAGCCAGGCTGGTCTGGGTGCCAAAGTTGCCGTCCGCCGTGCCGGTCAGATAGCCCAGCGCAATCAGGCGGTTCTGCAGATCGCGCACGGCGTCGCTGACGGTGCCGATGCGCAGGGTGGTGCCGGTGGGCACGAGGTTGTTGACAGCCTTGCTGTCGTACAGAGCAGCCAGCGTGAGCGGACCGGCCACGCCGTCGGCGCCCAGGCTGTTGGCCTTCTGGAAGGTCTTCACGGCAGCCTTGGTGTTGGCGCCGTACTTGCCATCAGCCGTACCGGTGAGGTAGCCGAGGGAGATGAGGCGGTTCTGCAGGGTGACAACCTGCGCGCCCTCGTCGCCGTAACGCAGGGTTTCGGTGAGGGTGCCGGAACCACTGGCCTGCTGGCTGGCGTTGCCGCGCACGGCGGTTTCGCTGTACAGAGCAGTCTGGGTCTCGTAACCGGCCTTGCCGTCCACCTTGAGGCCGTTGGCCTTCTGGAAAGCGCGCACGGCTTCGATGTCATCGGTCAGGTACACGCCGTCGAGGCGGGAGGTGTAGTAGTCCAGCTCCTGCAGGCGTTCCTGCAGACGCAACACCACAGCGCCCATGGAACCGGCCTTGATGGTGATCACGTTTTCGGGGGTGATGGCCTCGGGCTCAAGCTTGGGGCTGTCGGTGATGACGGGCACAGCGGTGGGAACAGCAGCGATGGCGTTCACGCCGTAGAGCACGGTGCGGGTCACAGGGCCGCACACGCCGTCGTCGTCCAGAGAGCTCTTCTTCTGGAAAGCCTTCACGGCTTCTTCGGTAGCTTCGTTGTAGGTGCCGCTGATCTTGCCGTCGTAGTAGCCCAGATCGGTCAGGCGCTGCTGCAGGCTCTTCACCTGCTCGCCCTTATCGCCGCGGCGCAGGGTATCGGTGGGCGGAACCAGCGTGGGAGCGGGTGTGGGCGTGACAACCGCCTTGGCGTCGATCACGCCGCCGCCAAACATCACTTCCTGATCGCGCGCGTCGGCCTCGCCGTCGGCAACCAGGCCGTTGCGGCCTTCAAACATCTTCAGGGCAGCCACGGTGTCCTTGTCGCACAGGTTGGTGGCTTCGCCGTTGTAATAGCCCAGTTCCTTCAGGCGAAGCTGCATCTTGCCAACCACTTCGCCCATGGAGCCTTCGCGGATCAGCGCGCCGGCTACGGGAGGCACGGTCATGACATACTGGCGGTAGCCCTTGAAATCCTTGGGCGTGGACTCGTACATCTTCAGCTGGAGCTCGGCGCTGGCAATGCCGTCCTGGGTCATGCCGTTGCGCTTCTGGAAGGTCTTGAGCGCGGATTCAGTAGCGGAGCCAAACTTGCCGTCCACCTCATCCTCGTCCATGTAGCCCAGTTCCGCCAGCGCGGACTGCAGAGCCTTGACAAAGCTGCCGCTGTCGCCCTTCTTGATCTCCTCATACTTTTCGGTGCCGGGCTTGGGGGTAGCGGTAGGCACGGGAGTGGGCGCGGGGATATCGGCCAGGTTGATGTGGGTTTCCACCACGTAACCGGTCTTGCCATTGTACTTGACCTTGGCAAAGCCGTTATCGGTGCGGTCCTGCACCTCCACCATTTCGCCTTCGGGCACCATGCAGATCACGGCGCCTTCCACCTCAGCGGTCTTGCGCAGCTTCACGTTCTGCAGCACCACCGTATCATAGGGGTAGAACCAGATGGCAGGCGGGGCCTGCAGGCTGCGGCTGTGATCGAAGGGCGCATCGGCGGACGGATCGGTGCCGTCGATGAAGGACTTCATGGCATATCCGGTCTCGCCGTCGTATTCCACGCGGTAGAAATTGCCCGAGACGCCCAAAATGGTCACGGGATCGCCCGCCTGGATTTTCTTGAGAACGGTGGACGTGGTGTTTGCGCGGCTGCGCAGGTTCACGTTGTCCATGCTGGTGGTGTCATACGGATAGGACGCCGCCAGTGCCGTAGAGATCATCGGAAGAACGAGCGCCAACACACATACGATTGCCAGTACACGCGCCCAGAGTTTTCCATGCTTCATCTGCATGCCCTCCAAAAAAGGTACTTATGGCCAAAGGCCTTTATTTCCATGCTTCATTGTAGGGCAGAATTTGTAACATGTCAAGCATATTCTTCATATTTATGTAATACTTTTATCTTTTTTTCTTCTTTTCCATGGGGTCCGGAGGCTGAACCTTTGCCTTTTTGTTGCGCTTCAGCTTCTTGCGCACATAGGCTTCGGCCTCGGGCATCTCGGCATAGGGCAGCCTGACCGCCGCCACCTGCCAGAAGGAAGGACGGAAGAACAGCATGGTGCTGCCCTCGTGCCAGATTTTCACGCGGCGGATGTCATTCCACGGCAGCGTGACGCGCCTGACCAGCATCAGCCCTTCCAGCTCCGGGCGTTCATCGGTTTCCGTCAGGCGTTCCACCGTGTAGGGCGTAGCAAAGCGCGCATACAGGCCAATGGTGTTGTGCCTGGGGATATACGTGCGCACATGCACGCCCTGCTTGTCAAAAACCACGTGCACGCTCTCCCGGCCCTGCAGCGCAAACATCAGCCAGATCACGCCCAGCGCAGCCGCCAGAATCGCGATCATGGTGCGCATCAGCCCCTGCTCCAGCAGCGCCTCCACGCCGTTTACGCCGGACGCCGCCATTTCGGACAGAATGACGATGGCCACCGTCAGCACCCACACCGGCAGCAGGATGCGCAGCATGTTGTTCCACGCAAACCACTCCTTCCCTGCCTTGCGCACAAGGCCGAAGGAGATCATCTCGCCCGTCTGGGCCAGCTTGCCGCCGCAGTAAGGGCAGCTTTCGCCAAGGGGCGTTTCCGCCCGGCATTTTTTGCAGTAATTCACAAGCGGCATGCCGCTCACATCCTTTCGTTGGTGGTTGGGTATCCTCTTTGACGGAGGTGAAATGCAACATGAAATACGCAACGCTTCACGACCTGCTCAACTGCGACCATGAAAGCCGCCGCCTGTATGATCAGCTCACGCCCGATGTGCAGACCGCGCTGCAGGAGCAGCGTCAGAACATCCGCACCTTTGATGAGCTGAAAAAAGCCGCAGAAGGTTTTGCCAGGCGGACAAACTGATCAAGGCAAATTCCGCCGGAAGTGCTCATAGGCTTGTAGGGACAACGCTTGAAAGGAGCATGATTTCCATGAGCCAAGGCACCAATGGCACCCGCTGCGCCGAAGAGTACACCGTGCGGCGCGGCGACAGCTTCTATCTCATCGCCCACAAACTGGGCGTGCCGCTGCGCGATCTGCTGGCGGCCAACAGCGATATTCACCCCGCCCGCCTGATGGTGGGCGATGTGCTGTGCATTCCCCGTGAGGAGGATGACTCGCCCGAAAGCGGCGGTCTGGGCGGCGGCACATCCGGCGATCCCAACTGCAACACCGGCATCGCGCCCGATCCCACCCTGCCCTGCCCGGAAACCGAGCAGTACACCGTGGAGGAAGGCCAGACGGTGTCCGACCTGCAGATCCGCAACCTGGTCAGCCGCCACACGCTGGAAACCGCCAACCCCGGCGTGGATCTGGACAATCTGAAAACCGGCCAGTCGCTGTGCATTCCCACGGAAAATGTGCCCTGCACCCTGCCGGAAACCTACACCATGCTGGTGGGTGAAACGCTGGAGGGCGTAGCCGTGCGGTTCAACCTGCCCGTAGCCAGCCTGCTCAGGGCCAATCCCTGCCTTGCGCCGCAGGATTTTGAGGAAGGCGTCACCGTGGTGCTGCCGCGCTGATCAGCCAGCGTCGGCCATCAGGCGGTTCACCAGCTGCTCCACATATCGGCGCGCCTCCTGCACACCGGCGAGCACCTCGGTCTGGCTCTGGGGCGTATCGCCCATGAGCCCCACAAACTGGCTCACCTTCAGGCCCAGCGCATCCTGCATGTCCTGATCGCTGCCCTCGGAGGAAACCAGATAGTAGCACAGGATGGAGTCTGTCTGTCCCATGCGGTGAGCGCGGTCCTCCGCCTGCGAATGCACGGCGGGCGACCAGTCCAGCTCGCCAAACACCACGCAGCTGGCGCGCTGCAGGTTGAGGCCTGCCGCCGCGCGCAGCGATATGCAGCACAAATTGGTCTTGCCCGTCATGAATCGCTCCACCGAGCGATCCTTCATGGCGGGCGTTTCTCGTCCGGTGATAAACGCGGGCGAATACGCGTGCAGTTCCTTCTTATATATATCCATCACTTCATGGTGATGGGCAAAGAGCAGCACTTTTTCGTCCGCATCCAAGAGCGCGCGCACAAACTGAGCCACATACGGCGCTTTGGCAATGCCCGTGGCCTGCCGCTCGCCGCGCTCAATCTCCATCTCCCACAGCGCGCGCTGGCTGGCATTGGCCTCGCGGTCGTTCTTGAGCTGCCAGATGGTCCGGTGAACGGGCTGCATCAATCGGCGGTACACCGCATCGTCCGCGTCGATGGCCATCACCAGGCGGCGCTTGGGCGGCAGATCCTTCAGCACGTCCTGCTTGGTGCGGCGGATCATCATGCCTTCCTCGCGCAGCTTTTCACCCAGCAGCTCCGGCTTGGCCACAATCTGATTGCCGTAGCCATAGCACCATTCGCGGGTAAAGCTCTCGTAATCGCCGAGGAAGTGATAATCCAGGATGTTGACCACATTCCAGATCTCCGCGCCGCGGTTGTAGATGGGCGTGCCGCTCAGGCCGATCACGCGGCTGGCGGCGTCCGCCACAAGGCTGGCGGCGGAATATTTCTCCGTGCCGGCATGACGAAGCTCCTGAATTTCGTCAAAGATGACCGTGAGAATCTCCGCCTGCGGCAGCGCCTCTTTCCATCCGCGCAGAAGCAGGTAATGCATCAGGTAGATATCCGCCTGCGGCAGCTGATAGGGCTTGAGTCCCTTGATGACGTGCACCTGCAGCGGCGTGCCGTCGGGTCTGCGCACAAAGCGCTCAATCTCGTTCTGCCAGTTGCGCATCAGATGCGGCGGCGCAACGATCAGCGCAGGATATGCGCCGGTTTCGGAGAGCATGGCCAGCGCCTGCACCGTTTTGCCAAGGCCCATTTCATCGGCCAGCAATCCACGGTCTGTGCGCAGGAGAAAACCCAACCCTTCCTCCTGAAAGGTTGTGAGCTTTCCGGCAAATGTGGTGGGGTTGGGCGTGACGCGCACAGGCATGAAGCGCGCTTCCTCGCGGCGGATGACGTACTCGCGCGCATCCGCCAGCGCATTTTCCCAGCGTTCCATATCGCTTTGGCGCACGGTGAGCGGGTAGCGCAGCATCAGCCAGTTCAGATCACCCACAATGCGCCGGTGCGCCGTGAAGCGCGCCTCGCCGCGCTTGCTGGTCTCCGTGCCCGGAAACAGCCGCTTGCACAGCTCCGTCACCGTGGGATCGCCCTTCACCACCCAGCATTTCCTGCGCTTGTTGTAGCTCAGCGTGCCGTAAGTGCGGCGGTTTGCGCCCACCTCGGGCTGCGCGCCGCTGGAATCCAGCAGGTACGGCGGCATCAAAATAAAATCTTCCTGATTCATCAAGGCAATGCCACCCCCCACAGCTGATTCAGCGCAATCACATGCACCGGCTTGCCCAGTACGCTCTTTGGCAGCGAAACCGTGCGCTGCGTGAGCACGATCATCGCGCCCACGCTGTCAAACGCCGCATACCGCGCCACCTGACGCTTGAGCGCATTCACATCGGGCTTTCCCTTCTTGATCTCGATTCCAACGTTCCCCACCAGATAGTCAATGCGGCATCCTGGCCCAAGCTTTGCCTCATGCACAAAGGGCAAGCCCGCGTCCGTCAGCCGTTTAGCCACCATCTGATGAATATCCATTTCATACAACGCAAAAGGAGACCGCAGCTCCTTCAATGCGTCAAGCACTGTGGTCAGCATCTGCAGTCTCCTTTTCCGCTATTACAGTTCGATGCGCTTGTTGGTGTTGCTTTCGCGGTACATCACAAAGCGGCGGCCGATGCACTGCACAGGCTCCGCATGCACGCGCTCGCACAGCTCGTCGAGCGCTTCGCGGGCGGTGAGCTCGCAGTTCTGCTGCACGGCGCACTTGATGAGCTCGCGAGCTTCCAGAGCGTCGTAGGCTTCCTTGACGGTATTCTCGGTGATGCCGTCCTTGCCGATGTAGAGGATGGTATCCATGGTATTGGCCATGCTGCGCAGGGATGCGCGCTGTTTGCTGGTAAGCATTCTTTCCGTTCTCCTGTGTTAGTCGATAAAGTCAAACTCCATGTCTGCAATGGAGATGGTGGATCCTTCACCCGCGCCCTTCTGGCGAAGCGCGTCGATGATGCCGCGGTCGCGCAGGGTGCGGTGGAACCAGTTGAGGGATTCCTCATCGTCGAAGTTGACGCTGTCGATGAAGCGCTGCATGGCGGCGCCTTCCACATAGAAGGTGTCGTTCTCGCGGCGGATGGTGAAGCCGTCATCGGGCAGGACGCGCTCTTCTTCCACCTCTTCCTCGGCAAACACCAGCGGCGGGGGCAGCTCGGGCAGGAGGCGGATCACCTCGTCCAGCAGCTCGTCAAAGCCCTTACGCATGGCGGCGCTGACGGCAAAGGTGGTGTAGCCCATCTCTTCGAACGTCTTCTTCAGTTCCCTGATCTCGTCGCTGTCGTAGATCAGGTCGCACTTGTTGAGCACCACCAGCTGCGGACGACCCATGGGCTCGCCGTACTTTTCCAGCTCCTCATTGATGATGCGGAAATCATCCAGCGGATCTCGGCCTTCGCTGCCGGCGGCGTCCACCACGTGCAGAAGCAGGCGGGTGCGCTCCACATGGCGCAGGAAGTCGTGGCCAAGGCCCACGCCCTCGCTGGCGCCTTCCACCAGACCGGGGATATCCGCCAGCACGAAGTCCACGCCGTGATGCTTGACGATGCCCAGATTGGGGGTCAGCGTGGTAAAGTGATAGTTGGCAATCTTGGGCTTGGCCGCCGTCACCGTGGACAGAATGGTGCTCTTGCCCACATTGGGGAAGCCCACCAGGCCCACGTCCGCGATGGTCTTGAGCTCCAGGCGGAACACATGCATCTCGGTCTTGATGCCGGGCTTGGCAAAGTTGGGCGCCTGACGGGTGGGCGTGGCAAAATGCTGGTTGCCATGTCCGCCGCGGCCGCCGCGCAGAAGCACCTTGGTCTGGCCGGGCTCGCTCATGTCGGCCACCACCGCGCCGTCCTCATCACGCAGGAACACCGTGCCCACGGGTACCTTGATGATCAGATCCTCGCCGGTCTTGCCATGGCAGCGGTTGGCGCTGCCGTCCACGCCGTTTTCAGCCAGATATTTGCTGTGAAAGCGGAAGTCCAGAAGCGTGTGCATGTTGGGGTCTGCATAGAGGACGATGTTGCCGCCGCTGCCGCCGTCGCCGCCGTCCGGGCCGCCGTTCTGCACAAATTTTTCACGGTGGAACGACACGCAGCCGTTGCCGCCGTTGCCCGCTTTCGCGGTGATTCTTACTCGATCGACAAATGACGCCATTGGTTTTCTACTCCTTGTCTCAGGCCTGAATATCCTTCTTCTTGACGGCCCTGGGCGTGATGACCGCGCCGCCGGCGGCCTTGGCCGCCTTGCACATGGGCTGCAGCGTGCACGCGCCGCATTCGGGATTGCGGGCGTGGCACACGCGCCGTCCGTGGAAAATGAGCCAGTGATGCGCCGCCACCCAATCCTTCTTCGGAATGGCTTTTTGCAGCTGACGCTCGGTTTCCTCCACGTTCTTTGCATCCGCCAGGCCAATGCGGTTGCTCACGCGGAACACATGCGTATCCACCGCAATGGTGGGTACGCCGAATGCATTGGCCAACACCACATTGGCCGTTTTCTGCCCAACGCCCGGAAGCGCTGTGAGCGCCTCCATGGTGCCGGGCACCTCTCCCCCATGGTTTTGCATAATGAGACGGCAGGCCTCCACGATATTGGAGGCCTTGGTCTTGAAGCCGCAGCTCTTGACCATGGGGTATACATCATCCACGCTGGCAGCGGCCATGCTTGCCGCTGTGGGATAACGATCGAACAGGGCGGGAGTAACCTTGTTCACCTGCTTGTCCGTACACTGAGCAGACAGCATGACCGCGACCAGCGTTTCATAGGGATTGCGGAAGTTCAGCTCCGGTCTTGCGTCCGGATACAGATTTTTCAGCTCTTCCAGCACGGCCTTTCGGCTGAATCTCATGGCTTACTCCTTCCAGAACCGCACAGAGGGCGGCAGCTTGAGGCGGGTGAGCGCCTTCAGGCACAGGTACATCACAATCATCTGCGCGGGCGCTTCCACCAGATAGGTGCTGGCGCGTACCGTCACCCAACCCCAGTAGGTTTTGCTGCCGTACAGCATGCTCAGCCACAAAGAATTGAGGAACAGATTGACAATGGTAGCCAGCACCACTGCAATGACCACGCGCACAATGGAAGGCTTGTGGCCGTGCAGCGGCAGCGCGTACAGTACGCCCACCAGCGCGCTGGTCAGCGTGAAGCCGGGAAAGTAGGCTCCGGCCGGGAACAGATGCGCTCCGATGAAGTCGCCCAGCGCGCCCACGATGAGTCCGCCGGGCACGCCCATCATGGCGCCCGCCACCGCAATGGGCAGAAAGCCGAAGCTGAACTGCTTTTCCAGAAGCGGCACCTGAAGCAGGTTGCCCAGCACCACCTGAAGCGCTACCAGCAACGCCAGCACAACCAGCTGCTGCGTGGTAAAGAGAAACGGACTGCGTGCATTCTTTTTCTGCATGAGAAAAAACCTCCTGTCATCTTTATTGTCGACTCGCAGGAGGCAGTACCAAGACAGCGGGATGCGCCGCAGGCACCGCGCCGGTAAACCGGCTTCGTTTCATGACAACTCCCCGTTCATGAACACTTAACGCGCTTGCAGCTACTCTGCCTGACACGAATCGCAGGACGCTGATATTGTACGATGAGACGCGCAAAAATGCAAGTGTTTTCACGCTTTGACAAGCATTTCGCAAAGCTTTTCCAATCCTGCCTGATCCGTTTCGTCAAAGCGGTTTTTGACAGGGCTGTCAATGTCCAGAACGCCCAGCAGCCCGCCGCTGCGGATCAGCGGAATCACAATCTCGCTCTGGGAAAGGGCGTCGCAGGCGATGTGGCCGGGGAACAGGTGCACGTCCTTCACCAGCTGGGTCTGAAGGGTGGCGGCAGCCGTTCCGCACACGCCGAGGCCCAGCGGAATGCGGATGCACGCCGGCTTGCCCTGAAAAGGTCCCAGTACCAGCATGCCCTCCAGCATGCGGTAAAATCCGGCCCAGTTGACGTCCTCCAGCGCATCAAACAAAAGCGCGCTCATGTTGGCCATATTGGCAATCAGGTCGTGTTCGCCTTCCATCAGGCCGCTGAGCATGGTTTTAAGCAGCGCGTATTTTTCAGTCTTATCGGTTGGATATGTCATTTCCTGCCATGCAGACATATTCATTCCTCCTTTTTTCTTTTCCAGTATATCACAGATTTGCCGTTTCGCCATCTGCAAAACCGGGTAATCTATATCCATCAAGCATAAATCAAGGAGGATTTCACCATGGCGCTCGATCCCACCGCCCTTTTTACCATCAGTTACGGTCTGTATGTGCTCACGTCCCACGATGGTCAGCGCGACTGCGGCTGCATCGTCAACAGCGTGATGCAGCTGACCGAAAAGCCGCTGCGCGTAGCCGTGAGCGTCAACAAGCAGAATCACACCGCGCAGGCTATTGAAAAGCACGGCGCGTTCAATCTGTCCGTCATCAGCGAGGAAGGCACGATGGATCTGTTCCGCCGTTTCGGCTTCCAGAGCGGCCGCGACGTGGACAAGTTTGCCGGTTACAGCGAACCCGTGAGCGACAACGGCCTGCGCTACCTGGACAAGGCCTGCTGCGCGCTCATCAGCGGCAAGGTGGAGCAGGTCATCGACTGCGGTACCCATGTGCTCTTCATTGCGGAAGTGACGCAGGCGGACAAGTTTGAGTCCAGGCCGCCCATGACCTACAGCTACTACTTTGCCAACGTCAAGCCCAAGCCTCAGCCCAAGGTGGAGGAGAAGCCCAAGCGCGGCTACGTGTGCCGCATCTGCGGATATTTCCACGAAGGCGACGAGCTGCCCGACGACTTTGTCTGCCCGTGGTGCAAGCACGGCCCGGACGACTTTGAACCCGTAGGCTTCTGACCCCCTTGCGTTTCTTTTCCAAATGCGGTATGATAAACTCCCATTTGAGAAAGGAGACACACGAATATGTCTGAAGAACGCAAGACCCTGGAAGAGATGACCGCCGACAAGCCCGAAACCGCCAAGCGCGACCGCAAGAACTGGGTTGCCTTTGTGGAAAGCGACGTGGTCAATTTCCTCACCCTCAACGAGATTGAAAAGATGACCATCGACGACGGCGCCGGCAACAAGGCCAAGCTCACCCGCCGCAAGGACGGCAGCGTTTACGTGGAGTGCACCAGCTCCAACGTGCTGTAAGCAGAGGAAAGCCATGAATCACTTTTTTGCCTATCTGGACCGCATGAAGCTCATCCGCCGCTGGGGCCTGATGCGCAACACCATGCCGGAAAACGACATGGAGCACACCCTGCAGACGGCCTACATCGCCCACGGTCTGGCGGTGATTGCCAAAGTGCGCCACGGCCGTGAAGTCGATCCTGAGCATGTGGCCATGCTGGCCATGTACCACGATGTGAGCGAGGTCATCACCGGCGATCTGCCCACGCCCGTCAAGTACAAAACGCCCGATATTCAGGATGCGTACCGCGAGCTGGAAACCCACGCCAAGGAACAGCTGCTGGACATGCTGCCCGCTGATCTGCGCCCGCATTTCACGCCCTACGTGCAGCCTGCGGAAGAGGGCTACGAATGGCAGCTGGTCAAATCTGCCGACCGCATCAGCGCCTACCTCAAATGCATCGAGGAAGAAAAGATGGGCAACCGCGACTTTGAACAAGCCCGCGCTACCATCCTGCAGAGCCTCGCGCTCAATCCCCTGCCCGAAGTGCAGGATTTCATGCGCGATTTCGTGCCCAGTTTCAGCCTATCCATGGACGAGCTGAGCCGGTAACGGGGGCGAAGGGGACGGCAGGGCGCTGCCCTGCACCCGCCAAAGGGTTTCACCCTTTGGAATCCCGTGGATTGAGGCCACGTTAGCGGCCTCAAAGGGGGCTATCTCTAAGTTAAAAACAACCCGTGAGTTTTTTGGGCTCACGGGTTGTTTTTTTAGGCATCTTCCTGCTGCATGATTTCCATGAATTCTGCGCCGGTGATGGTTTCCTTCTCCAGCAGATAGGCGGAGAGCTTGTCCAGCAGGGCGCGGTTTTCGGTCAGGATGGCTACCGCTTTGTTGTGGGCAGCTTCGATGGTCTGCTGAACCTCAGCGTCCACGCGCGCGCTGGTATCCTGGCTGCAGGCCAGAGAGGTATCAGCGCTGAGGTAGGGATTGTTGACCGTTTCCAGCGCCACCATGCCAAACTGCTTGCTCATGCCGTAGCGGGTAATCATGGCACGGGCGATGGAGGTGGCCTTTTCGATGTCGTTGCTGGCGCCGGAGGTGATGGAGTTGAACACCACTTCTTCGGCTGCGCGTCCGCCGGTGAGGATAGCCAGGCGGTTGAGCATATCCTCGCGGCTCATCAGCACATGTTCTTCCTCTTCAATCTGCATGGTATATCCCAGCGCGCCGGAGGTGCGCGGAATGATGGTGATCTTGTGCACAGGGGCAGCGTCCTTGAGCTTGGCGGCAACAAGCGCGTGGCCGATTTCGTGATAGGCGATGATCTTCTTTTCCTTCTCGCTGATCACCGCGCCCTTGCGCTGATAACCGGCGATGACGGTTTCCACGCTCTCCTCCAGATCGGTCTGCGTGACGGAGGCGCGGCCCATCCGCACAGCGCGCAGGGCGGCCTCATTGATGATGTTGGCCAGCTCCGCGCCGCTCGCGCCGCTGGTGGCGCGGCCAATGGTCTCAAAGTCCACGTCGTCATCCATCTTCACATCTTTGGCATGCACCTTGAGAATGGCCACGCGGCCCTGCAGATCCGGCAGTTCCACGGGAATGCGGCGGTCAAAACGGCCGGGACGCAGGAGGGCTTTATCCAGGCTTTCCGGACGGTTGGTGGCGGCGAGGATCACCACGCCCTTCGCGCCGTCAAAGCCGTCCATTTCCGTCAGCAGCTGGTTGAGGGTCTGCTCGCGCTCGTCGTTGCCGCCCATGCCGTTCACACCATCGCGCTTTTTGCCGATGGTGTCAATCTCGTCAATAAACACGATACACGGCGCTTTCTCCGCGGCCTGTTTGAACAGGTCGCGCACCTTGGCCGCGCCCATGCCCACGAACATCTCCACAAACTCCGAGCCGGAGATGGAGAAGAACGGCACCTTGGCTTCACCGGCTACGGCCTTGGCCAGAAGGGTTTTGCCCGTGCCGGGAGGGCCCACCAGCAGCGCGCCTTTGGGCAGCGCTGCGCCAATTTCCTTATACTTGGCGGGATTGTGCAGAAAATCCACAATCTCCGTCAGCGCTTCCTTGGCCTCATCCTGTCCAGCCACGTCGGCAAAGGTTTTGCCGGTTTGGCTTTCCACGTAAATCTTGGCATTGCTCTTGCCAAACTGCATGGCATTGCCGCCCATGCGCTTGGCCATCATGCGGCCCAGCAGCTGGCCGATGAGGATGAAGAACAACAGCGGAAAGACCCAGCCGGTCAGAAAGCTGAGCAGCGGGGAATCCTGCGTGGGAATGGCTGCGGTGAACTTAGCGCCCGAGGTATGCAGGCGGTCCACCAGATTGTCATCCGGCCACAGTCCCGTTTTGTAAATGGCCTTTTCACCGTTTTCATTCTTCGCGGTAAAGATGATCTTATCAGACTCCATGGCCACTTCTTCCACCGTCTTCTGATCGATCATGTTCAGGAAATCGCTGTATCCCACCTCCTGCACATGCGGCGCCATCAGCGTTGGAAACACCAGCGCGTTGAGCAGCATCAGCACGATCATGGCAATCAAATAATATACTGCCAGCGATTTTTGGGGTTTCTTAGGGTCCACCTTCATACTTCTTTCATCCTCCTTGAAGCCTCTCATCCAAGGGTTTCCCTGAGCTTCACACTTCAAACATTCGGCCTTCTTTTCCCCTCTCCTGCCCCATCGCGGTTCTTTTACCGGGTGTTCATAGTACGGCCAAAGAAGTCAAAGTTTGGACATAATAATGATCCCCCGGCAGTTGATGTGTTTTTTCTTATTTCAGCGTCAGAACATTCACGGAATGCGCAGGCAGCGTGATCGTGATTTCATCGCCGCACACCACGGCAGCCGCGTCGTTTTCAAACGGAACGACCGGATTGCGGTCCACGTCGTTGTAGTCGTCGCTGGACTGGCCGCACAGGGTTTCCACGCAGCAGGCTCTGCCTTCTGCATTCAGCTTCAGCGTGACCTGCGCGGTTTCGGTCGCGTGCTTGTTAATCAGGCTCACGGCGATGGTTCCATCCTCGCTGTGCTTCGTGGCCAGCACATCCACCTGCGCCACCTGCACTTTTTCGCCTTCCTTGCTCACAACCTCGTACAAGGGGCTTTCATCGCCGTACAGGTCGATGATCTCATCGCCCATCAGGCGGGTGTAAAGCTCAAACACATGGTAGGTGGGGCGCAGCACGATGCCCTTGTCGTGGGTGAAGATGCAGCCGCGGGTGTTGACCATGGGTGCAAAGTTGGCCATGCCAACGATGTCGGCATTGCGCAGGATCATATTGAGGAAGCAGGCGGAGAACACGGCGTCGGCCACGGTGTAGGTGCTGTTGTCGTCGTTCTTGTCGCGCGGAGTGAGGTAATCCTCCTTGCGGCTGGCCTGCTTGACCGTGTGGATGTTGGGATGATGCCATGCGCGCAGGTTCCATTCGTCATACGCGATGCGAATCTGCTTTTCAAGGCCGAAGGCGTTGAGCAGCCCTCGCACCTGACGCACGGAGCGGTCGAGGTCGTGGGTATAGGCCATGCACTGCTCGTAGGTGGCGGCAATGTGGTTGGGGCCCATGAAATCCCAGTAGCTGTGGATGCTGATCCACTCCAGCCTTTCGGCAGCCGTGCTGAGCAGGTTCACGTTCCAGTCGATATCGGTCAGCGCGGCGGCGCTGAGCTCCGCATCCGGATCCACTCGCTTCATCATCTTGGAGGTTTCCAGCACCAGACGTGCCCAGCTCTTCGCGTCCTTCGCGCCAATCTCCCAGTGGCCGTAGTTCTCGTTGCCGATAGACCAGTACTTGACGTTATAGGGCTCGCGGTGGCCGTTTTCGATGCGCTTCTGTGCGTACTCGCCCTCGTGGTCGAGGTTGCAGTACTCCATCCAGTTGCTCATCTCTTCCTCGCTGCCGGTACCGGCGTTGAGGCAGATGTAGGGCTCGCAGCCCAGCTTGCGGCAGTAGGCGATGAACTCGTCGGTGCCGAAGGAATTGTCATCCTCCACGCGCCAGGACTTGTCAAACACCTTCACGCGCTTGCCCACGCCCTTTTCCCAGTGATAGGAGGACACGAAGCAGCCGCCCGGCCAGCGGATGACGGGCGTTTTGATCCTGCGCAGCGCTTCCAGCACATCCTTGCGGAAGCCTTCTTCATCGGCCAGCTCATGGCCGGGCATGAACACGCCCCCGTACACCTGACGGTGGAAATGCTCCAGAAATTGACCGTAGATCATGGGATCGCGCTTGCAAAGGACTCGCTCGGGATCGATGCGGCAGATCATGGGAACCCCTCTTTCCGGATTAGTTTTTTTGCTGAAACAGCAGGTAATTCGCGCCGTCCAGCGCGAAGGCGGAGTGAAGCAGATAATGGTCGTCAAGAGCCACCAGCACGCCCAGGTCACTGATGCCTTCCTTGCGCAGAATGACCCACTTGGCCTCCCGGCTCTGCAGGAAACGGACGTAACGGTCGATGATGGAGCCATCCGCGCGGGCATGCCACTCCATCAGGAAGCAGTAGCGGCCCAGCGGGTGCAGATCTGTTTTCAGGATGAGCTCCGCATCCGTCACCATCAGGCCGCACATGGCCACGCTGTCGCGCTCCTCCTGCGGAATGGCGGCGAGGATCGCGTCGATTATCTCGTCAAAGGCGTCCTCCTGCGCCTGTTCCTCCGCCGTGGGCGGAGCAACCCAGTTGGCTTGGGCAATGGTTGCCGTGGTTCGCACCGTGAGCAGCACGAAAGCGGCGCAAACCAGCAGCATCAGCCGCTTCCAGCCGGGCGTGTCCGACAGTTCACGCGCAGTGCACAGCGCAACCACCACCAGCGGGACATGCAGCATGAAGTAATGCGTGTAGCCGATGCCGCTGAGCGTGATATACAGCGTGCCAACGGCGGACAGGAAGTGAATGCACGCCAGCCGCCATCTTCTGCGCAGCACGCACACGCCGGCGAGGAACAGAAACAGCAGCGCAGGCGTGATGAAAAACAGCACGCTGCGGAGGTTCTGCATCACCAGTTCCAATTCAAGGCTTTCAGCATAGATGAGGTTGAACGTCCATGTGGCGTAGATCATCTCCTGCAGCGCGCCATGGTACGCAAAGTACGCCACAAACGGCACCACCGGGATCAGCACGCCCGCGATGAGCCACAAACCATTCTGCAGCAGATTGGCCCACTGCCTGCGGATGGGCAGCTCGATGGCGATGACGAAGGTGACCAGCGCCGTGAGCAGGCCGTTGTTGGGGCGAATCATGAGGTTTGCGCCAAAACACAGGCCGTAGATGAACGCATACGGCAGCGGATGTTTTTTGCTGCCGCTGTAGAGAAACTTCAGCTGCAGATACAGCGGAATCATCAGAAACGGCATGCTGTAGGTTTCGCACAGGTTGCCGTACTCCATCAGCGGCAGCCAGAAGATCAGCATCAGCACGCCGCCAAGGAAGGCGGACGGGCGACTCATCTTGCGGCGCAGCGTGGCATAGCCCAGGCAGAGAGAGATGGACACAAACGTGCTTTCCAGCACATACAGCGCCATGCGCGGGTTGGCAAAGCCGTACGCCAGCCGCTGAATCCAGAACAGCAGCGGGCCTTTGTGGTCGAAAATATCGCGGTACGGCAGCATTCCATCCGCCCACAGCTTGCCCACCGCCTGAAACAGCGCAGAATCCCACAGGTATTCATCCGGACGCAGCGGCGACGTGCCCGCGCAGAAGTGCAGCACCACAAAGAAGCCGCACAGGCACAGCCCCAGGCAGGGCAGCACATCGCGCTTTCTTTCGTTCCAGAAGGCGGTCACTCGCTCGCCTCCTCAACGGGCAGATGCATATAGCCGTCCGCCTCGTCCCAGTTGACGTAGAAGCCGGCGCCGTGCGAGCAGAACACGCTGCCGGTGGGATTGGTCACGTCCGCGCCGCAATCGTAGGCCAGCTCTTCGATCACTTCCTCCTGATTGTGGCACAGGTCGTATCCGTCCGGCTGCAGCTGCACGCCGCCCTTGCCATGGGTGTAGGCGCGCAGCACCGTGGGATAATCCATGAACGTGCGCACAGGCCCGCGGCCCGTGATGCGTACATCCTCGCCCAGCATTTCGGGCGCGTCGTAAGTGCCGAACAGCGAAGTGATATCCGTCATCGCGCGGCCCAGACAATCGGAGGGCAGCGTGAAGATAAAGCGATAGAAGGGCTCGAGGATCACATTCTGCCCCTTCATCTGGCCCTGACGCAGCGCGCGGTACACGCTTTCGCGGAAGTCGCCGCCCTCGGTGTGCTTGAGGTGGGCGCGGCCGGACAGCAGCGTCACCTTCACATCCGTCAGGGGAGAACCCGTCAGCACGCCCTTATGCGTCTTTTCAAACACATGCGAGCAGATGAGCTTCTGGAAAGGAAGCGGCAGATCGTCCACATGGCAGCGGCTGTCGAAGGTGATGCCACTGCCCCTGGGGCCGGGCGCAAGCTGCAGATGCGCCTCAGCATAGTGGCGCAGCGGCTCGTAGTGGCCGCAGCCCACCACGGCTTTGGAAACCGTCTCCTTGTACAGAACCAGCGGCGGCAGGAAGGTGACCTTCATGCCAAAGCGGTTTTCCATCAGCTGCATGAGCACCTCGGTCTGCACGGTGCCCATCACCTGCACGATGACGGCGCTGTGAGCCGCATCCCACGTCACGCCCAGCATGGGCTCCTCGTCCTCGAGGATGCGCATCTTTTCCAGCAGCGTGGCCGGAGCCACGCCCTTGGGCGGCTCCACGCGCGCGGCCAGCACGGGGGTGGTCTTGAAGGGGGCAGCTTTTTCCATGGTATCCCCCACCAGCCGGTCGCCGCAGCGCGGCGTGGCCAGACCGGTCAGCGCCACTGCATCGCCTGCGCGGGCTTCCTCCACAAGGGTGAAGGCATTGCCGCGGTACAATCTCAGCTGATGCACCTTTTCCACCGCATCGCCAAAATGGAAAGCGTCGCGGGGACGGAGCACGCCGGATTTGATTTTCAGATACACCACGCGGTCGCCGTTGGTTTCACGGCGCACCTTGTACACCAGCGCATCCAGCTGATCGCCCTGAGGCTCGTCCTGCGCTGCCAGCGTGGCCAGCGCATCCAGCAGCTCGTCAATGCCCTCGCCGGACAGCGCAGCGCCATACAATACCGGCACGGCTTTGCGCGCAGCAAACAGACCGCGCAGCGACTGCCACGCATCCTGCTCGTCCGCCTCGCCCATCAGATAGCGCTCGCAGAAGGCGTCGTCCAGCACAGCCAGCGCTTCCATATCCGGCGTACCATCGATGATGCTGACCGTGTTTTCCGTCAGGCGCGTGGAAATCTGACTGGCAATCTTCTCCGCGTCATAGGAGGTCAGATCGGTCTTGTTGATGAAAAACAGCGCAGGCACCTGATAGGTCTGCGTCAACTCGTACAGTGCAGTGGTGTGCGCCTGCACGCCGCTGCCGCCATCGATGAGCACCACGGCCATGTCCAGCGCCAGCAGCGCGCGTTCGGCCTCAGGAGCAAAATCCACGTGGCCGGGGGTGTCGATGAGAGTGAACCTGCGCCCGTCGCGCTCAAACCACGCCTGATCCGAAAACACCGTAATGCCGCGCGCACGTTCAATCTCGTTCACGTCCAGCGCCGTATCGCCGTGATCCACCCTGCCCAGCGAGCGGATGGCGCCCGTGCGGTAGAGCAGCTGCTCGCTCAGCGTGGTCTTGCCGGCGTCCACGTGCGCAAGAATACCCAGGGTTTTGGCTCTCAGCATACGTTCCTCCCGGGAATCAGCAGATAGGCAAACAGCACCGGCGTGGTATAGAACACGCACAGCATGTAGCGGAACAGCGCCACCGGTCCAAGCAGGCAGGTGATCCACACCGCCAGCAGGAAGCCGAAGGCCATCATCAGCCCGCGCTCGCGGCGATAGGCCGCATACACCAGGCCGATCAGCGTAAGCCACACGAAAAACGCCGTATCAGAAAGCAGCCTCGTGCCGGGAATCTCCAGCACGTTGAGCGTTTCGATGTACTTCATGTAGGGCTTGTACAGTTCGGGCTTCAGGCAGAACTGCTCGATGGGGAAAAACACCGGCTGCTTGACCGCCAGATCAAAGTGGAATTCCATCTCTGCATAGGGCAGGATGTAGGGCAGATTCTGCGCCATGAAGGCCTCGATATACGTCTTCAGGTGGCCGACGCCCATCCTCGCCCACAGCTTCAGAAGCGCGGGAATATTCTCATCCAGCAGGTCGTAGTCCACTTCCCATTTGACCGGGTCGGCGATGAGCACATGGTACAGCTCTGCGGGATTGCGGCCATGATACAGCGTATCCAGCACGCCGTCCTCGTCCAGTTCGATGGCTTCGGGATCATCGCGCAGGGTGCGGGCCATCTGCTGCAGCGGGATGGAGAGCATCTCCACCTTGCTGCCCTGCTGCGCTTCCATGACGGTGACCATCGTGGTGTTGACGATGAGATACAGCGCCGCGCAGCCCGCCAGCAGCGCGCCCATGCGGATGCGCCTGCCTTTGGCCCACCACACGGCAAAGGGAATGAGCAGCACCAGCGCGTAGACGCCATTGTTGCGGAAAAGCATCATCAGAACGGCGATGATCACAAAAAACACCAGCCGCACCGGCTTCATGCCAAAGTGCCACAAATCCACCATCTGCAGGCAGAACAAAAGCACCAGCGCAGCAAACAGCACGTCCTTCTGCGCACAGATGGGCCACAGGTGGTAAAACGGCCACAGCGCAAAGAAGAGCGTCACCGTCAGCCTGGCCCATACCGGCACGTGTCTGCGCTTCATCCACCAGCAGGCGTAAGCCACGCAGGCCGCCAGCAGCACCATCTGCACCACCGTGTAGAGGGCCACGCCGTAGGTGGCGTAGCCTTCCGGGTGCAGGCCGATGCCCTTGACCATGCAAAAGCCCAGCAGCGCCGTGTGCAGAAGCGGATGATGGGAATAAGGATCTTCGTTATAGAAGGACTCAAACTGCACCAGCGAATCGGCCGAGAACCAGCCCGGGAAGAAGGTGAGGAACGCTGGGAACCAGCACAGCATCAGCAGTACAAACACCACAAAGCCGTTGCCGCTCAGACGGCTGAGCAGGCTTTCTTTTTTCACCTCGCGCGCCGCCTGACGGTCCATCAGCCAAAACAATCCAGCCAGCGCCGCTCCGTACACAGCCGCCAGCAGCACAAACAGGCCCAGTCCCGCAAACAGATGGCCCCACGAAAAAGGCCGGAACGCACCGTATTTCATCAATTCAGCCCCGGACACCGTCACCGCGGACAGCACCGCGCCCAGCGCCGAGGAAAATCCAAGCAGTCGTTTCTGCATGGTATGATCTGCTCCTTATCCCTTGAATACCTGATAGATGGCGCACTTGAGGTACTGCGTCTCAGGAGAGGCGGGCAGGATGGGATGATCCTTGCCCTGCGTGCGCCACTCGATCTGCCTCAGCTGCACCCTTGCGTCCTTCTGCGCATCCAGAATCATCTGGTGGAACAGATCGGGCGTGACGTGCTGGCTGCACGAGCAGGTGACCAGGAAGCCGCCGTCGCGCACCAGCTTCATGCCGCGCAGGTTGATCTCCTTGTAGCCGCGCAGCGCGCCTTCCACAGCGGAGCGGGTCTTGGTGAAGGCGGGCGGGTCGAGGATGACCACGTCGAACTGCTCGTGCGCATCCTGTGCGGCGCGCAGATAGTCAAACGCATTGGCGCACTCGAAGCGCACGGTGTTCTCCAGGCCGTTGAGACGGGCGTTCTCCGTCGCGCATTCGCAGGCAAAATCGCTGATGTCCACGCCGATGACTTCCTTCGCGCCGAAGTGGCCGGCATGCAGCGCAAAGCTGCCGGTATGCGTAAAGCAGTCCAGCACGCGCGCATCCTTCACAAAGGGCGCGATGGCGGCGCGGTTTTCCTTCTGATCCAGGAAGAAGCCGGTCTTCTGGCCTTCCTTCACATCCACCCAGAAGTGCACGCCGTTTTCGACCATTTCAATCTTGTCCGGCACCTCGCCGTACAAAAGGCCGGTCACCTGCTCCATGCCCTCCAGCTCGCGCACGGGCACGTCGCTGCGCTCCCAGATGCCCATGGGGTGCAGCTCCTCCACCAGCGCATCCACGATGTCCTGTTTGAAGCGCTCCATGCCCAGGCACAGCACCTGCAGAACGATCACATCGCCAAACGCATCGGCGATCACAGCGGGCAGGCCGTCGCTTTCGGCAAAGATGAGGCGGCAGGACTTGAGATCCGCAAAATGGCGGCGGTAATCGATGGCGCGCTTCACGCGGGCATGGATCCACGCGCTGTTGATGCTCTCATCGCGGCGGCTGAGCATGCGCAGGCTGATCTGCGACTGGGGATTGTACACCGCCATGCCCAGAAACTTGTGACGGGCGCTGAGCACGCGCACCACGCCGCCGGGCACATGATCGCCCTGCACCTCGCCGATATCGCTGCGGAACACCCACGGATGGCCGCTCAAAACGCGCTGCTCGCGGTTTTTATTCAAATAAACGTTTGCCATGAAAAGCATCCTCCTCGGAAATCGAAAATACGAAAAAAATTATACCACAGTTTGCGCAGATGTGGTATCATTTCCAATGGGAATAATCACAGGAGGATGTAAAAAATGACCAATGTCATCCTGATCGGCATGCCGGGCTGCGGCAAGAGCACGCTGGGCGTGCTGCTGGCCAAGGCGCTGATGATGGATTTTATCGATACCGACCTTCTGATGCAGAAGCAGTACGGAAAACCCCTGCAGCAGCTGGTGGACGAGCTGGGTACCGCCGGTTTTTCGGATGCTGAGGAACGCTGCATTCTTGGCATGGACGTGCAAAACACCGTCATCGCCACCGGCGGCTCTGTGGCGCTGGAAGAGCAGGCCATGCAGCACCTGAGCCAGACCGGCAAGGTGGCCTTCATCCGCCTTTCCTACGCGACGGTGCAAAAGCGGCTGAACAACATTTCCACCCGCGGCATCGCCATGGAGAAAGGCCAGACGCTCAAGGATCTGTACGACCTGCGCCAGCCCTACTACGAGCGCTGGGCAGAAATTGTGCTCGACGCAGACGAACAGCATGTGGAAGAAAGCGTGCAGGCGCTGGTGGAAGCGCTCAGAACGAAGGAGGAAGAAAAATGATTCGCACCCGTTTTGAAAACCTTGATCTGCCGATGCTGGGCTTTGGCGCCATGCGCCTGCCCATGCTGAGCGATGGCTCCGCAGTAGACGAAAAGCAGGCCGAAGAGATGGTGCACTATGCCATGGCGCATGGTGTGAACTATTTTGACACCGCCCATCCCTATCACAACGGAACCTCAGAGGGCATTCTGGGCCGTGCTCTGCGCCAGTATCCGCGCGAAAGCTATTATCTGGCTGACAAGTACCCCGGCCATCAGATTGCCTCCAGCTACGACCCCGCCTATACCTTTGAGGAGCAACTGCAGCGCTGCGGCGTAGAGTACTTTGACTTCTATCTGCTGCACAATGTGTGCGAGCTGTCCATGCCCGCCTACACTGATCCGCGCTGGCGCATGGTGGACTACTTTGCGGAGCAGAAAAAGCTTGGCCGAATCCGCCACTTGGGTTTCTCCACGCATGCCGGACTGGAATGCTTGGAGGAGTTCCTGTCCAAGTATGGCGAGCACATGGAATTCTGCCAGATTCAGCTCAACTATCTGGACTGGACGCTGCAGGACGCCAAAGCCAAGGTAGAACTGCTGCGCAGGTACCACATGCCCATCTGGGTGATGGAACCCGTACGCGGCGGCAAGCTGGCCAGCCTTTCTGAAGAAAACATGGAAAAGCTGAATGCGCTGCGTCCCGGCGTGAAGCCTGCCGAATGGGCCTTCCGCTGGCTGCAGGGCATCGAAGGCGTGCAGGTGATCCTGAGCGGCATGTCCAACATGAACCAGATGATGGAAAACATTGCCACCTTTGAAACCCATCAGCCGCTGAACGCTGAAGAGGAAGCCGCCGTATTCGCCGTGGCGGAAAGCATGAAAGATTCCGTGCCCTGTACTGCCTGCCGCTACTGCACGAAGGGCTGCCCCATGGGGCTGGATATCCCGATGCTGCTGTCCATCGCCAACGAAATCCGCTTTGCCCATTCTGGCAACACCGGCATGCGCATCGAGGCTCTGCCGGATGACAAGAAACCCTCCGCCTGCATCGGCTGCGGCGCCTGCACGCAGATCTGCCCGCAGAAGATTGACGTTCCCGAAGTGCTGCACGCACTGGATGATGCGCTGGCCAAAGTGCCCAGCTGGCGCGAGATTTCCCGTCAGCGCGAAGAAGCCGCCAAAAAGCTAAGAGGGCTGTAAAAGAACAAAAGACACCCGCCGTTCCAACCGGAAACGGCGGGTGTTCATTTTGTTCACTTGTGCGATCAGAACTGCATGCGGGCCTGGATGTAGGCGGGCAGGTCGGCGATCTTCACGCGCTCCTGGGTCATGGTGTCGCGGTCGCGCACGGTGACGGACTGGGTTTCTTCGGTCTCGAAGTCCACGCAGATGCAGAACGGCGTGCCGATCTCGTCCTGACGGCGATAGCGCTTGCCGATGGCGCCGGTCTCGTCGTAGACGCAGCGGAACTTCTTGCACAGCTGCTGGTACAGGGCCTTGGCCTGGACGCCCAGCTTGATC
>JAQXJZ010000065.1 GCA_029009515.1 bacterium | reverse complement strand
ATGCGAAGGACTGTACGACACTCCGAAGCTGGAGCCGGTCCATTTCAACGAAAGAATAGACTGGATCAGCTTCAACTGTGCCGGAACAGACCGAAAGCGCAGCGTCCACGGTGTTCACTTCTTTGTGGACGATTACATTTTCGAGCGCACATGGCATGACCCCAGACGCTATGCGCTCCTTCTCTCTGAATTCAAAGCGGCTATGACGCCTGATTTCAGCCTGTTTACCGATTATCCCAGAGCCGTGCAGATATACAACCACTACCGCAAGCATCTGATCGGCGCTTACTGGCAGAGCATGGGAATCACGGTTATTCCGTCCATCTGCTGGAGCGATCATGACAGCTTCGAATGGTGCTTTGACGGCGAGCCTGTCGGCGGATGCGTTGCTGTATCCTCGGTCGGCACCCAGAAAAGCCCATCTGCACGCGCTCTGTTTATGGACGGATACAACGTAATGCTCAGGCAGCTGATGCCTGAGAAGATCATTTTCTTTGGTGATGTCCCGTCTGCCTGCAAAGGCAATATCGAACGGCATGATCCTTTCTACAAAGCGGTTCATGCCCGAAGGCGGTGCTGATATGGGCGGACGAGGAGGTTCCAGCCATCGGCAGACCGCAGGCGGAACGGCAGCCATTCAGACATTCCTGCAGAATGCTTATGGAGCCAATCACGCCAATGCCGTTCTTGCCATTCTCCAGAATGCGCCGGCACATATCCGTGCGCTATGGGAGCAATATGCCGCACAGTTCCGTGCAACAAACATGCGGCGCGATGAGGGCGCTTTCTACTCTCCGAGAGATGACAGCGTCCATCTTCACATCCCGTCTGTTGCCCGGGGCGATGCGATATCAACGCCCTACAGCGTATTGTTCCACGAATATGGACATATGGCCGACTACCTAATCGCCAGAGGCGAAGGCTACAGCCATATTTCTTATTCGGACCTTTTTCAAGGTGTGGGTGCTGGCGGCAAACCGATTCTTCGTCACGGCTCGGCAGGCGGTCTGCTTGGACGAACTGCAAAGGATGAACTTGAAGGACATCTCTCCCGGATGCGCCGTCAGAATCCGAATATGACACGTGATCAAGCTGCCCGGGCGCTCGTTAGCGAAGCGCGAGGCAAATACAGCATGCTCGACCGCAGTGATATTTCAGATATGTTCGAAGGCGCCGGAATCGGTATTTCGCATCCGCTAGGCGCGGGTCATGGCCTGGATTATTGGAGCAGCCGCGGCAATGGCAAGGAGATATTTGCGGAAATACTATCCGCAGAAGCCGCTCACCCGGGATCATTGAAAGCGATCAAAGAGTATTTCCCCAAGACCTATCAGGTCTATCAGGACATGATGAAAGCGAGGAAAAAGAGATGACTGATTTTGAAAAGGCAATGAATGATTATTATGATCATTTTGGCATTGACTATCCCTATGCTGTGGGCATCGGTTTTCCCGGAAGCACAGATGAGGAAAATATCGAGATCATCCGGCGCAGCATCAAGGAAAACGAACCAGTGAAGTTCAGTCCCTTGTATCTGGACGATGTAGATTACTGATTGGAGGTAATAATCATGATTACTTGCACACTGAACAACAAGAAGTATACCGTTGACTTTATCACCGGCCGTGCGCTTCGCGAGATGGAACCCGCCGCCAAGGTGTATGGTAAAATCGTAGCTCTGTCTCAGGCGGCGCTCAAGGGCGAGAACATCCAGACCGACGATCAAATCAGCATCCCAGAAGCGATGGATGTGATGATCCGCTGGTTCTGCATCCTTTTCGGCAACCAGTTCACCCCCGACGAGGTGCTGGACTACTATCCCGTGGACAGGCTGATGCACGATATCGCTCTTGCCCTCATGGCCGTGCAGACGCAGACTACCGGGGTGCTTGATGAGTTCCCTACGAGGGCAGCGCAGACGGACATGACGGCCCCGGCCTGACGCTGCACGACTTTATCATGGACACCTACAACTCTCTTCTTGAAGGCGGCTGGCGTATGAGCGAGATCGACAGCATGGACATGCTGGGCTTTCTCGGCGTCCGCGCATGGAATGCCCGCAAGGAGAAGAAAAAGAAAGAACCCCGCCGCGCGTTCATTGACGAGGTCTGGGGCAACCTTACGCCCACTGTATAAGGCAGGTGAGAAATCTTGAGTGAAACCCTCCGCGACCTGGTTGTGTCGCTGTCCCTTCAGACGGATAACTTTACCCGCAATATCAAATCTGTCAATAAGCAGATTCAGGAAGCGGAGAGCAAGTTCAGACTCGCCGCTGCCGGTATTGAGGGCTTTGAAAAGACCGCAACCGGGCTTTCGACACAGCTTTCCACCCTGGAGCGGCGGCTTCAGCTTCAGAGGGATGCGGTCACGCAGTTTGAAAAGGCACTGACTGCCGCAAATACCAAGCTGCAGGAGTGCTATAACCGCCAGAATGATTATGCCCAGCGGCTGACGGATGCCAAAACAGCACAGCAGGCGCTCAAGGAGCAGGTCGGACTTGCTGCACAGCAGTACCGTACCTTTGCGGCAACACTGGGTGAAACCGACTCCGCTACCATTGCTTCCAAGGCAAATCTCGATCAGCTGAAGGTCGAATACCGCGCCCAGTGTGCGGAAGTGAAGAAGCTGACCGGGCAGAATGCGGCTCTGAAAAAGAGCACTCAGAACGCAGCTGATGCTGTATCTCAGGCGAACATCAATCTGAATGGCGCCCGTGCTGCCGTAAAGACGACAGAGTCTGAAATCAGCAAGTGCAACCGTTCTCTGGCGCTGGCTCAGACCAATTGGGATGCCGCCGGAAAGTCCATTGAGCAAAGCAGGACGGCTATCAACACCTTCGGCAAGCAGATCAGCCTTGCAGAAAGCAAGTTCAAGCTGGCGGCTGTCGGCATCAAGGATATGGACGCCAGTGTCGGCGGCTTGACTGCCAAACTGACCATGCTCCGCGAGAAGCTCACCCTGCAGGAAAACACAGTCACCGAGTATGAGAATGCTCTGCGCGGTGCCCGTGAACAGCTGAAGGCGGCACAGGATGCTCATGATCCAGAGAAGATCCAGCAGGCATCCGATGCCGTTATTGATGCTGAAACTGCACTCAACAAAGCAAAAACTGCTCTTGCCGAGGTGCGGCAGGAAATCGAGCAAACCAATAAAGACCTTCGCACCGCACAGTCTGCCTGGACGGAAGCTGGACAGAGTCTGGATGCCTTCAGCAAGTACTGTGATAAGGTCAGCAAGGTAACCGGAGCCGTTGGACGCACTCTGACCACTGTAATGACCACGCCGATTCTGGCGCTGGGTTCTGCGGCGATCAAGGCGTCCATTTCTTATGAATCGGCATTCACTTCCGTCCGCAAAACGGTCAATGCTACCGAAGAAGAGTTTGCCGCCCTGTCTGATGAGATCAAGGGCATGTCGACCGAGATCGCTACTTCTGCGAACGATATTGCTGAAGTCGTTGCCATCGCCGGTCAGCTGGGCATCGGTACGGATTATCTGACCACATTCGCGCGTACAATGATCGATCTGGGCAACTCCACCGATATTGTGGCATCCGAGGCAGCCTCTACGCTGGCGAAGTTTGCGAACATAACTAATATGGATCAGAGTCTGTTCGGCAACCTCGGCTCAACGCTGGTTCAGCTGGGCAACAACTTCGCCACAACAGAATCCTCCATCATGATGATGGCTATGCGACTGGCTGCTGCAGGTCATCAGGTCGGCCTTTCTGAAGCGCAGATTCTGGGCTTTGCTACGGCGCTGTCCTCTGTCGGCATCGAAGCCGAAATGGGCGGTTCCGCATTCTCCAAGGCGCTGATCAAAATGGAAGTGGCTGCTGCTACGGGAGGCGAAGCGCTTACCGACTTTGCAACCGTCGCAGGTATGACAGAAGCCCAGTTCAAAGCTCTGTGGGATGCTGACCCCGCTACCGCTTTTCAGGCATTCATTGTCGGTCTGTCTCAGATGGACGAGCAAGGCATGAGCGCCATCGCTACTCTTGAAGAGATCGGCATCTCCGAAATCCGTCTCCGTGATACTCTGCTCCGTGCGACGAACGCTACGGAGCTTTTTGCTGATGCGCAGGTCATGGCGAATGCAGCATGGGCAGATAACTCTGCTCTGACCGAGGAAGCCGGCAAGCGCTATCAAACCACCGCCAGCAAGCTGACGAACCTGAAGAACAAGGCTGTTCTGTTCGGTCAGCAGATCGGCGATGATCTGAATCCCACGATCCAGAATCTGATCAAGGGCGCGGATGAACTGCTCGACAGCTTCATGGAGATGGATGAAGCCCAGCGGCTTCAGATCATCAAGTGGGCTGGCATCGCAGCCGCGACCGGTCCTGTCCTTCTGGGCATCAGCAAGGTGTCCAAGGGCATCAGTGTGTTTACCGGAGGCATCGGCAAGTTCGCTACCGCTGTCGGCAAGGCCGGAGGCGGCTTCAAGGGCTTTATATCTGTTTTGGGCAAGTCTCCGTCTGTGTGGTTGGCTGTAGCTGCCGCTGTTGTGGTTGGTACCGTTGCACTTGCAGATTATGTGTCCGGTGCAAAGCAGGCCCGTGAAGCACTTGAAGGTATGGCGGAAACCGCTGAAAACTGGAAGAACACCGCTGCCGAAACCTTCTATGGCAACAGCGAAGGTCTTTCCTTCTTCGGTATGAGCGAAAGCGACTTCACCAATGAAGCGCAGACTGCTGAAGAATGGCTCGCCGGCCTTCTTACTGTCTGGACGGATGGCAAGAAGGAAACCGATGAGATTGTCAGCGAGTGGACTGAATCCTTCAAGACGCTGACAGCCAATACCCGCAATGCGCTGGATGAACTGAAGGCCACCGCAGATGCCAATGGCTATACCGGTGTGTCTGCCCAGCTACAGGCTGACATTGATCAGCTGGACGCCATCGATCAGGAGATCGAACGGCTGCTGAGGAAGCGGCAGAACGGCTACTTCTCCGAAGGTGACCAGATCCGGCTGCAGGAACTGATCGATACCCGCGAGGCGATCGTTGTCAAGTATCATCTGACTCCGGCTGAAACGGACGGCTTTGAAACCATCGCTCAGAAGGTGGA
>JAQXJZ010000064.1 GCA_029009515.1 bacterium | reverse complement strand
GGGCATGAGGGAAATGTTGATCATAATGCGGTTCTCAGTGCCCTTGTAATCGGTGATCACATTGCCCTTGGAATCGTACAGGAAGGACGTGCGGTCCTGGTCGTCCAGCAGGGTCAGATCCAGTGTGGGCGCGGTTTCCATGTAGCCCTTGGCAATGCCAAGCACAGCGCCGCCCAGCGCCAGTCCGCACAGAAGGATGAACAGCACAAGCAGGCGCACCGCGTTGACCAGAACGCTCACCAGAAAATTGGGCTTGCGCAGGCGCGGCTTGAAAATGGTGCGCTTCTTTGGCGGGGGCTCAGGCGGCAGATAGCCTTCGTCCTCGTAAAGCGCCGGATCCTCATATTCATAATAATCATTGGGCTGATAGTTCAAAGGTGTTTCCTCCTGAAAAAGGTGAATACACAATCATTATATCATAGAAGCGCACGGCAGGCCATAGCAGCGGCTGTAACAATCTTTGACGTAAAAAAGCCATCCGCCTCTCAGCGGATGGCCAGTTGGTTCAGGGAACGCGTACCTTGAAGTCGATCTCGTAGGAGATGGTATCGTACAGGAAGCGGGCGCGGATGGTGCCTTTGATGACGTATACGCCGCCGTCCAGCTCCACCGATTGAATCTTCAGAAGGTAGTAGTCAGTGCTGTTGGCAAAGCCGAAGCTGTGGGCAGCTCCCATATCCGACACATAATACTGGCCGTAGCTGCTGCCGTCCTCCACCACATAGAACTCCAGTCCCGGCACAGACAGCGTTCTGGCTGCGGTGAAGGTATCGCCTGCGGAAGCGTAGTCCGGAATGGTGAAATTGATGGAGTCGATGGGGCAGTTGTGCACAGTAAGCCAGATGTTGTAGGCATTGTGGATGGGCTCGCGGCCGTTGGAATACATGGGGGAGGTGCACTTGTACGTGCGGCCGTTATAGGTGAAGTTGACGTACTCGTCCTCCTCGGTTTCTTCCGGCTGAGCAGCAGGAAGATCCGTCAGACTGGGAAGGGTTCCGGAGATCATGGCGCCGTCAAAGGCCATTCCCTTTTCCACAAGCAGCAGCAGCTTTCCGCTGAATGCGGGCACCAGCATGGCCTTCTGATCATTGATGCTCAGGTAATAGCCGTGCTGACCGTCGATGAGGACAGGCCTTGTCTGGTATCCGGCGTTTTCAACAGCGGTCAGATAGGCCTGCACATTCGCATTGGCGTATTCATACAAGTAGGCGTCGCACAGATATTCGCTGTTGAAGGCGTAATCCGCTTTGAACAGGCTGCCTTTCACATTCAGTACTGCAGCAGGATCCGGCAGCGAAACCTGCATTTCGCCCATCAGCCCGGATAATCCGCCGGCAAATGCGGATACGGGCAGCAGCATGCACACCATCAACAGGGCAATCAAACGCTTCATCAATCTTTACCTCCTGAATCATCACGGAAATGCTTGCCTCGATTATAAAGGAAATGCGCCTTCCATGTCAACGTGTGGGAGGTGGTGCATACCAATAGAGAAGGAGGTGGGGGAATGCGAAGCGGGTGTCTGAGAAGGATGCTGATCATCATTCTCTTTCTGGTAGCGCTGATTGTGGCAGTGGAGGGCAACCTGAGCCAGACCATGCTGGATATGGCCTATGCGCAGGCGTATTCCATGGCGGTGGAAACGCTCAACCGCGCGGTGAAGGATGTGACGGAAAACGGCGTGGGGTATGAGGAGCTCATCGACATGCGGCTGGACGGCGACGGACATGTATCGCTTCTGCGCGCCAACACCATGCGCATGAACGAAATCGCCGCCCGGACGGCGCTGAAAGCGGAGGATGAGCTCAACAGCATCAAGAACCAGTTTGTCGAAATCCCGCTGGGTGCGGGTCTGGGCGTACGCTTCCTGTCCGGCTTCGGGCCGCGCATCCGCGTGCAGATCCTGCCGGTGGGCGCGGTGCACACCAGCTTTGACACGCAGCTGGAAACAGCCGGTATCAACCAGACCCGGCACAAGATCTTTCTCACGCTGCGCGCAACGGTCAGCCTGATTATTCCAACCGGTTCGCAGCTGGTGGAGGTGGAGAGCAAAATCCCCATTGCGGAAAGCATCATCGTGGGCGATGTGCCTCAGAGCTTTGTGGACTTGGTGGATCAGGATGACATGCTGGAGTTTGTGCCCTGACAACCATTAAAAATCTGTGACGTTACTTTTCATACAAATGCAGTCGAATGCTTGACATGTTTACACTTTTGTAATAAAATATCATAGCCAAGGCATATCAATGCTGACAAAGTGGAATGATCCACCACAGACCCGGGAATCATACCCACGTGCTGTGTACATCCCCAAAACCATCGGCGTGCCGAAGGGAGGAAGGGCGGCGCGGCTGCCCGACATACATGATGAAACGCAAAGGATTTGTTCTTGCTCTTGTGCTGGCTGTGTTTGTGCTGCTGGCTGGCTTTGCTGTGGCTGAAGGCGACCCGGTCGTTACCAGCATGGAGCTGACCCCCAGCAAGCTTACCGGCCCCGGCAAGGTCAACGTGACCATCACCGTGTCCAATTCCGGCAATGAGGATTTGAAGGATCCCGTCGTGCTGTACGATCCTGCCGCACAGGTGGTGTCGGATTTTGGCAGCAACGGCGCGGTTACCCTCAAGGCTGGCGAAAGCAAGACCTGGACCGGCACCTATGACGTCAACCAGCGCACGCTGGACAACGGCGTGGTGACTTATTTTGTCAAGTACACCCTGTACAACGACAACGGCAAGGCCGTGGAGCAGAGCCAGTCCATCCGCGCCAAGATCGAACTGCAGACCGCCGAGGCGGATATCGAGGTCAAGCGCACCATCAGCCCCACCATCGCCCGTGAGGAGCAGGAGATCGTGGTTCGCTACGATATCATGAACACCGGTACGGTCAATCTGGTGGACGTGACCATCGAAGAAACCAAGGACATTTACAGCAAGAAGCAGACCATTCCGCTGCTCAAGCCCGGCCAGACCGCCGAGATCAAGTACCCCGTCACCATGGGCAAGAAGGATCTCGTCAGCGGCGCCACCATTACCTACAAGTCCGAAAAGGACAGCAAGGTTCAGACCTACACCGTTGAAAAGCAGACCATCAAGTATGGCGAGCCTGCGCTGGAGGCCGAGCTGAGCGCCAGCGCCAAGGGCGTTGTGCAGAACGGGCTGATCACCCTGACCCTCAAGCTCAAGAATACCGGCAGCGTGGATTACAGCGACATCCGCGTTACCGACGCCGCGCTGGGCGACGTGTTCACCAATCAGGAGCTGAAGGCGGGCAAGACGCTGGAGCTGACCAAGGAAGTGACCGTGCCCGAAAGCACGGAGTATCAGTTCACCGTCAATGCCACTGACGCCACCGGCAGCGAGACGGCCATCTCCACCAATGCGCTTCCCATTACGGCTGTCAGCCCCGAGGATGCGCTGGAGCTGACCGTGGTGGCCACGCCCGACCGCACCGAAGTGTTCGAGCAGCCCGGCCGCGTGCGCTTTACCCTTACCATCACCAATGACAGCCGCGTGGAAGCCAAGAACGTGCAGGTTGCACACGGCGAAACCAAGCTGTATACCTTCAACAGCATTCCCGCTGGCGAAAGCCGCACCCTTTCCCGCGATTTCGCACTGTCCATGGCCGGCAAGTACCGCTTCACCGTGACCGCGACCGATCCGCTGGAAAGCACCCTGAGCTTTGACAGCAACGAGACGCAGATTGCCTTCTCCGTGCCCACGCCTGCGCCCGCCACGCCCACCCCGGTGCCTGCTCCCACGCCGGAGCCCACCTTTGCGGCGGCCACCATTCCGCCTATCACCAGCGCTGCCATCGGCGCAGTGCCCAAGCTGGTGCAGAAGATCCTGCTTCCTGTGCTGATTGTTCTTGGCGTGCTCATCGTGGCCAGCGGCGTGCTGCTGCTGATTGCCACCAAGCGCCGTCACGACCAGAAGAAGGCCTCTGAAGCGGCGGTGGATCAGCTGGAGCGCGCCAAGCGCCGCGACTATGTGACCCCTGCTGAGGAGCAGGAGGAAGAAGCCGTTGAGGAACAGAAGGCTTCCGAGCCCGTCGCTATCGACAGCACCGCGCTGGATAACATGGATGAAGAGGAATACGAGCTGCCGCATATGAAGTATGCCCGCAGCGCCCGTCCTGCCGAGCCTGTTGCAGAAGAGCAGTACATGCCCGAAGACAACGCCTGCTATGATGATCAGGCCGGTCAGGATGCGTATGACGATTCCGCCTATTCCGGCGAAGGCGAATATGAAAGCTACGAATCCTACGATGACGGTTATTACGCCGAGGACGAAAATGTCCAGTGGGACGAAGAAGCCGTCTACGAGGACGAGGAGCCCCAG
>JAQXJZ010000063.1 GCA_029009515.1 bacterium | reverse complement strand
CGCATTGCGAAGCCTCAGTCCGCTCACGAGCATGCCGTGCTTGGTCTTGCGCCTCTTGAATCCGTGATCCACGAGCTCACCGCAGAATGCGGAACTGGCGCGGGGCGGTCTGTTTCTGCCGAGACTGTATTTGCGATACGCTTCGAGCAGTTCTCCGGACTTTTCTGTTGCATACGGATCGATCACGCAGCAGTCATGGAGAAAGTCAGAAAACCAGAAGCAGTCTTCGCAGTAGCGGAACCAGCATGCAGAGAACATGCGGGTCATCTTGTGCGGCATGGAATGCTGCAGAAGATACGGGATAAAATCCGCATAGGCAACCGCAGTCCTGAGCGCATCAATATTTCGCAGGCACACGGTAAGCTCTCCGCAAGCCGAATCGGGATCGGGGTATTTATCGTTCATCCATTCAAAAAAGGTCATTGTCTGCTCCTATCTGTTGAAGTCATGAAGGTCATTCCGTAAAATCCTCTATAGGGCTTTTTTAGGGTCTAATTTTTGGCTATAGGCGATTTCTTGATAAGACCTCCATGACCTCAACACTTCTTATTTATATGTGCTTAGGTCAGAAAGTCTGGGAACTCATCCTGAAGGCTGTTCGTACTGACGATTTGCAGACCCTTGATCATGTTCCCGGTGCGTGTGCGCAATCTGATGAAACCATCCGCTTCCAGCGCGGAGTAGAAGTCTGTGGTGCTGCGCACGTACTCACCGTTGGCAGCGCTGTACGCCCGGTAGGTGGAATACAGTTCGCCCGACTTCGCGGTCAGATCGGAGCCGACTTCACAGCATTCCTCAATGAAATGACCAAGCCAGTCGTTCTCAGCTTTATAGGCTGCAATGGCATCTGAGACACACTTGGGGAACGGAAATTTGAAACCCAGGTCGATTGCCTGCTGCGCGCCCTCGATCATCCATTTCATAATGGCTTCGCCAGCGTTTTCGCAGAGGTACTCGGTGTAGTTCTTGATATCGCTGTTTCCCTCGATCTTTGCCTTGAACGGGATAACGATCAGTCGACGCCAGATACCGGTGTCCTTTGCACCCACCTTGGGCAGGTGATTGGTATAGAGCACCAGCGTGTGGCTGGGAACAAAGCTGAACGGGTCCTTGTATTTCTTTTCAGCGAATACAGGGTCGGTCGAAGTCAGCTGCTTGACCATGCTGGTGTTCAGGCGTGTGCCTTCTTCCAGCTCTGCGGCGATCATGATGCGCTTGCCCTTGGTTTCTGCCATTTCGGGCTTCACGTTGCGCTTGCAGTTCATGGTCAGCGTGTCTGCGGAGATGTTGCCGCTGTAGCTGCCCATGACACGGGAGAGCGTGTTCCAGAAGGTAGACTTGCCGTTGCGTCCGTCGCCGTAGGCAATGATCATCGCTTCCTGGAACACCTGACCGACGCACACAATGCCGGCAACGCGCTGTACATACTGAATCAGCGACTTGTCACCGCAGAAGAATGTGTTCAGAGCGTCCTGCCAGATTTCCATGCCCTTATCGGAAGGCGCGTAAGCAGTCATCTTCGTGATGAAGTCGTTCGGACTGTGTTCACGCAGACCGTCCAGTCCCTTGCGCAGATCATAAGTGCCGTTAGGCGCACAGAGCAGAAACCAGTCCTTGTCCAGCATTCCTGGCTGAATCTCCAGCACAGGCTGTGCTTCCTTCAGCGTGGCGCTGATGCTCTTGGACTCCCGGCGCTTGAACACAAATGCGCGATAAGACTCAGCAGCCATGAAGTCACGGTACGCTTCTGCCTGTTCCGGTGACATCATGCCTTCGGCTTTTTTGCGGGTGTTTTCGCTCAGTACTTCCTGTGCACCGCTGGAGGTCATCTTCTGAATCGCTTCGGACACAGCTTTTTCTGCTTCCTCCAACTGAAGATCCGTCAGCGCATGCACAACCGCACGGGCGCCCGGCTTCGTTTCCTGCCAGCATGCACCGTCAAATCGGATGTAGTCCGTTGCCGGCGAGTAGCGCAGTTCCTGAATGAAATGCTTGCCCAGCAGGCGGGCTTCGCCAATATCGGTGCGGTCATCGGGATCGTAGGTGAATCGTCCGCCTCGCTCGGCATTCCACTGCTCGGGCGGCACATAGTTGTCCTGGGCAGAGACACGCTGATAGAAACCCTGGGCGCTGCGCCAGATGGTCATGAGTTCCGCATCTTCCAGCGGCGGTTCGCACTTGGCTGCCCGTTCCATGAAAGCGTTATAGGCTTCCTCGGTATCGCCGTACCGCTTGAGCACGCGGCCGGCAAAGTGCGACATGGTGCTGTTGCGGCTGCCCTCGGGAATTGTCGCAGAGCAATTGATGTCCATATCCCAGAAAGCATCTTCATCCGCTTCGGGGTAGTACATCTCAAGACACTCATTGAGTGTGAGCTTGCCGGTATGGAACTCGACATCGGGTTCTTCTGTACCGAAGAAGAACCGGGCAGCGTCCAGCGCCTTGGTATCAAAGTACGGAAAGATACTGTTCACGCGCTTCTTCAGTGCGCTGTATTCAGCGGGATCGGTCATTTCTTCGATCAGGAACAGTACATGGAACTTGGGGCGCGGGGCCTTGCCGCGCTTTTCCTTCATGCTGTTGCGGCTGAAATGAACAGCAAAAGTGACATCCGGGAATGTCCTGCGCACGTCTTCCGGGGTGACCCAATCTTCCGGGTTTTCCGAATGATCATTGTCACAATCCATACCAAGGCAGGTCGTAGTTAGGAAATTGGAGTTTGCGCGATAGCCTTTCTTATAGGCGACGCACACATAGTCGCGGCGCACGACCTGACGCAGGATGATTGCATCCGTGACAATTGCTTCATGCGGGTAGCTGCAATTGCTCGGAGCGCCCGCACAGTCGGCAAAATAGAGCTTGAGTTCTGCCATCAGTGAACCTCCTTGCATTTGTTGGAGAAGTATCGGACGGGCTTCTGTGTCTCGTTTGCTCTCCTGATTTCCGCAGCCATGCCCTTGGTGATGTTGTTTCCGAACACCCAGACCTCTGCGCATTTGGTCATAAGAATCATGTTCATGAACATGGCCGTGTTGTGATCATGACCATCGCTGTCATCCATGAACTGTGGAAAGTACAGGTGCGGAGCAAGCGGAAGACAGCCACTGTCAACGGCAAATCGGCAATACCGCTGGGCATTGGCGATGTTCTTTTCCTTGTTGCCGCCTGCATAAGGAGAGCAGATATACACGAGCGGACGGAATCGTGCCTTGCGCTTTTCATCCTTTTCGATGTTCTTAAACGCACGGTACGTGGTGGGATCGTAGTAGCCCTCGTGATTGAACTTGCTGATTCTCACAAGCTATCCCACCTTTCCAGAGAGGTCCGCCCGCACACGAATGTACGGGCATAAGCTAATAAGATGGAGTTCATTTGGTTACCGCCTTTCCGGGACTGCTTTGTGCTGTCCTCTGGCAATAAGCAAAAAACCGGAGGGATTCGAACCCCTCCGGTGAAAGATTTTTATGAAGTTTTTTTCAGCGGTTTATTCGCTGTCGATCTGGATTTCAACCACCGCATCTACAGGCATGATGGTACAGCCCATCGGTGTAGCGATCATGATTTCCGGCTTGCGGAACATCGCTTCGTACTTGTCCATAAGGTCATCCGGCAGATCGGCAAAATCCTCTTCGCCCAGACCGCAGATGAAGAAGGTGCCAAAGATGACAACCTCCGGATCAATGTAGCGGTTGAATTCACGCTGCTTGAGAAGGCCTTCCTCATCGCAGACGAGTGCCACCGGATCGTCCCAAGGGTAGATCGCCTGGATATACCCGCCGACCACTTGCTGCAGGTTATGAAGTGTGTGGTCAATGTCAGCCTTGATCGGGCGCTTGCCCGGTTCAACAATCAGTACCTTCATGGTGATCCTCCTTATCATCAGCGGCAAAAATGTTCTCAAAACGCTCCTCAGCCAGAAGATGCCCCTTCTCGCTGTAGTGCTGGATGAGCATCATCCTGTCGGGAAGCATGGTGGTCAGGGTGTAGCCTTCCTGCAGACGGACAACCATGCAGAGTTCCGTGTTGACCGTCACGATGTGGATGCCTTCGGGCAGCTTCAGAATCTCGTTGTAGTTCATGGGGAGAACTCCTTTCGTTTAGGGTAGTGACATATACGCTCTGTTTTTGTTAAATAGCAAGTCCTGTCTGGGAGATTTATCAGTCTTTTTTGTAGAAGGGTGTTTCGTAGCCATCGGCGCGAAGAATCAGCCCCTTTGCCCACGGCGGGGTGCGGCCCATCTGTTCACAGACAGCTTCAAGGGATACTCTGGGATCGGCTTCGATGATGATTTCATCATGCACATGTGCAACGATATTGCAGCAGCGCAGGGTTTTCATGGCGTAGCACAAGATATCCCTGCTGAGTGCCTGGACGATATTCTCCACGAATTTCGGACCGTAGCTTTCGAGCCGCTCCCATTTCTTTGTGCCGCCGACGCCTTCGTAGGTAACAGACTCACCGCCGAAGCGATTCTCGCCGATCCGGGGCTTGACATATGCCAGACGTCTGCCGGAGGGCAGGCAGATAAACAGAAAGCCGCTCTCGTACACGAACTGGATGCCGTGTGTTTCGGATGTTGTCCTGAGATCCACCGCTTCTTTGACTGCCCGGTCTACATCCCACCAGAGTTCGGTGATGTTGGGATTGGCATCCCGCCATGCATCTACCAGCGGTTTCAGTTCCTCTTCTGGAATGCCCATCTCCAGAGCGCCCATCGCTTTGAGAGCGCCCACGGAGCCGCCGTAGCCCAGCGCCAATTCAGCGATCTTGCCTTTCTGACGGAGGTGACCGTTGATGCCATGCTTCTCCACGGGTACGCCAAACATCTGTGACGCGCTTGCGCAGTAGATATCGCCGCCGTTCCTGAATACCTCCAGACGCCATTTTTCATCTGCCATCCATGCGATGACCCTCGCTTCGATGGCAGAGAAGTCAGCTACGATAAACTTCCCGCCCTCATACGGGATAAAGGCTGTGCGGATCAGTTCGGACAGTACATCGGGAACAGAATCGTACAACAGTTTAAGGCTGTCATAGTCTGCTCTGCGCACGAGCGCCCGGGCTTGTTCCAGATCATCCATGTGGTTCTGGGGCAAATTTTGAAGCTGAACGAGTCTGCCGGCGAAGCGTCCGGTACGATTGGCACCATAGAACATGAACATGCCGTGAGCACGACCATCAGCACAGACACAGTTTTGCATGGCCTGATACTTCTTGACGGAGCTTTTCGCAAGCTGCTGGCGGAGGACAAGCGCCTCTCGCATATCAGGCGGAGCATCCTTCAGCATGGCGGCAACTTCCTTTTTGCCGAGGGATTCGATTTCCATGCCGTGCTGTGTCAGCCAAGCCTTCATCTGTGCTACGGAGTTCGGATTTTCCAAAGCGGTAAGATCCTGCAGCTGTGTTTTCAGATCGAAACGAGACCAGCCATCTACATCAATTGCATTCTCAACCATCTGCATATCCACCCGGATGCCGCGGTCGTTGATCTCCTGATCCAGATGGTATTCGTCCCACACGAACTCAGGCACCGGGAATCGAGCCAGTTTCTTCTGAATCTCCATTTCCGTTTCCACGTCACGGAGGTTATAGGATTTGAACTGTTCCCACTTGCCGGGATCGTGCCTGGGCAGATTGCGTGTGCGCCCGCGGTTTTTCTTCGTGGGGCGGCAGGGTTTGCAAAAGTAGCGAATCAGATCCTTGCCGGTATCCAGCTTCTGCTTATCCAGCTTAAGCACAGCGCCCACGCCCGCAAGCGACAGCGGAAGCCCCAGATAGGCAGACCAGATCATGGAACAGCGCCACTGATCGGGTTCGAGATATGTGCCAGAGGGCAGCCCCAGCCAGCGGGACAGACAGATGCGTTCGAAGCTGGCATTAAATGCCCACTTGGTGACAGAAGGGTCGCTCAGCGCATCACGCACTTCTTCCGGAACACGTTCACCGCAGGTCAGGTCGACCAGCTGAATGGGAGCGCCATCGATACTGTATCCGAACAGCAGGATCTCAAAATCCGAGGATTCGCTGTAGCGGTACACGCCGGTCTTTCCGATATCGGCACTGCTGTAGGTTTCCAAATCAATGGATAGAGTTTTCATATGCACACCTCCATATGAAACAAGGCGGCAGATTGCTCCGCCGCCCGTTTCGTTCAGTCGTTAGGACAGGAAGTCCTCGTCATCGAGGGTCTCGAACTCGGAAGCGGCATTGGTGCGGCCACCCAGCGGCTCACCGTCACGGACTTTCTGAATATTGCCCAGACCGCAGGCAACGCCCCTGTTGCCGTTGGTGTTGAAGGCGTAGAAGCTCAGAGAGACGATAGCATACACGCCGGAGTACACTTCGCTGCGGTCGAGGATGGGGCGAACGCGCTTGTCCACGATCTGAGGGGCGGTCTTGCTATTAGCGTTGATGAAGTAGCAGCCGGCATAGTTGTCATCATCACGCTCGGTATCACCATCACGCAGGGGCAGCTTCAGAGCGCCCTTCGGGGGAATCTTGCCACCGAACTTGCCGATGCCTTCCTTCATGGCGCACTCGATGGCGGCATTGATGGCATTAACGGTTTCGATGTCGGACTTGGGGATGATGATGGAACAGCTGTACTTGGGATCACCACCGTTGATGGACTTGGGTTCCCAGACGTTGGCGTAGGAAAGACGGACGATGCCGGTAACGACCTTGGTGTTGTTCTGCTTAGCCATAATTCTTAATCCTCCTGAATTTCATTGAAGTCAATTTTTGCGTTGGTGATTGCCGGACGCTTGTCCGACGCAGGAACGAGAGTGGGCTTGCCGGCAGGCTTTACGATCAGACCGCCGAGGATCTCGGCAAAGCCCTGCTTGCCCATGAGCTTCTCCATCTCTGTGATGGGCAGAAGCGTTTTTCTGAAGATGTCGTGGTAGCCGGCAGCGTTGGCGGCTTCGATGACGGCATCCTCATTGGAATACTTGCGGACGGAGCGGCCTTCGACCACTTTGAACCCGTTCCATTGCTTGCCGTGGTTGAGGGCGGCGTCCTGAGCGTAGGCTTTGATCTCCTCAGCCCATCGGGTCAGATCATCCAGCTTGCCGAGGATTTCCTCGATCTCAGCATCCGTCAGAAGCGGCGGCTGTGCGAACTCGTACCGAGCCAGCGCCAGCTTTTCTTCCGCCCGGGCGCGGCACTTGACTGCCGCCTTGCAGAACACGCACCACGGACCGGGTACGTATTCGCCCTTGCCCTCAAACGCCAGTTTTGCCTTTGGGATCAGTTCTTTTTCAGCCCACTTCTTGAGTGCTTCCACGGAGATCGTCCAAGTGGAGATATTCTCCCGGCGCGGCTGATAGATGGTCATGGATACCTCGTCGATGTCGTACAGGCATTCATACAACGCAAGGGCGCCGAGTGCGTAGAGCATCATCTGAGGATTGTTTTCTGCCTCCACCAGTACACCCTGACCATATTTGAAGTCGATGATGTGGAGTGTGCGGTCTGCAATGATCACACAGTCACCGGTTCCGAAGCCGTCCGGGACGTAGCAGGAGAAATCGAGCCGCTGTTCGATCATCAGCATGGGGTCTGCGCAGTTCGCCCGGGCTTCTGTCAGCGTATCGAGCACGAACTGTACATAGTCATCCGTGTAAGCGTCCATCTCATCACAGTCATACTGCGAGGTGGGCTTGCGGGACTGCATTTTCATGGCGCGGCGCAGCTTGTGCTCACATAGCGCGTGTGCGGCTGTGCCTTCTGCCGCGGCTTCGGTTTCCCGGTCCTCAAACTCCTGCTCAAGCCGGGCGGACGGGTTGCAGTTCATCCACCTGTGGGCAGAGGAGGCTGAGAGGATAGCGTGTTTCCTTGCTGCCATTACAGACCCTCCGCCTCAGCCAGCAGGCTGGCGTAGTGTTCGGGTGCAATGTCGCTCAGACGTTCAGCGCCGTACTTGATGATCAGCTCCTGGACTTCCTTACGCTTGCCCTGTACGGACTTTTCAGCCAGCACAGCGCGGACTCTTTCAAGCGGCACAGGCTTGGGAGCAGGCGCTTCCGTCTTGCGTGGTGCTTCAGCAGAATCGCCGCTGAAAGTGGCTTTCAAGCTGTCAGCCACATCGATCAGGGCTTCACCGCAGCGGCGAAGCTCCTCGATCGCCATAGAGATTTCCTTCATTTTGCTCATTATGCTTCGCCTCCGATTTCCTTGATTTCCACATTCTCTACGGTTTCGCCGGGCGTGAGGATGATCACGCCGACCTTCTCTCCAAACAGAAAGTTCAGAAAACGCGCTCGCATTGTACACGAGCTGCCCTTCAACACATTCTGTTTGCTGCCGTTCGGACGGCTGACATTAATACACACTTTGTGCTTGAGACACATGGCTCTTCGCCTCCTTTCAGAGGGCTGCTTTGCTTGCTCCCTCTGGCGATAAGCGAAAGAACCCGGGGTATCGAACCCCCTAAATGCGTTATTGCTTGAAAATTTTGAAGCGTTCCTGGATTTTCTTCAGTCGATTCCGGACAGCGGCTTCGGTAACGCCCTCCGCCGCGGCAATGTCTGTATTACTCATGCCACGGAGCTTCTTCAGTACCAGTTCACGCTGCTGGGGAAGCAGCGCATCCCACAGCATGCGGATGGCAGCTTTGCGCTCGGAAGCATCTAAGGCGCCAATAATCAGATCTTCCGGACTGGAATCTATGTCGGTGAGATACGGATTGCGTTCAGTGCCGTCCTGACCATCCGCCACAGTATAGCTGTCGTAATGCACAGGTGCATGGTAATCCTCGCGGCGTTGGGCGTTGTATTCCAGATCGTCCTGCTCATGGAGCATGGCGATGTCGGCCTCGGTGACACCGTTCTCGCCGGGGACAAGTTCCATCAGCTTCTTGCCATCGGCGCTGTAGTAGGTGTAGGTGGCGCGGTTCTTTTTGCTGGTCTTGTACTGTCTCATGGTAATCCTCCGTTTCAGGTCGTTTTGCCTGAATCCGCAGGACCGCCCGGGCAGCGTCTGCCAATAACCCGCAGAACACAAAGGACGGGCAGGAACATACCTCGAAAGGTACGCATCCATGCCCGTCCAGCGGTTCTGCGGATTCGTAGTTACAGATTTTCAATTAGGCAGTTTTGGTGTTGGTCACTATATAGGTTCCGTTCTCAAGGAACGTGATGGTTGTACGGCAACCCTTATGGACGATCTCCACAGTGCGGGTCTGCGGGTCGACCTGGCATACCTTTTTGGCGTCGCTGTTCTTAATGCTGATCATGTGTACCTCCTGTGTTTTAGGGTCTGTGTAGATCATATCCCTCCTGTCTGAAAACCTCCACGGCTTTCGAAGTCGTATTTGAAGAGGCGAATTATGAAGATTACATACCGTTCGCTTGTTCGAATTGGGTATGTACGGTATAATAGAAGCATCCCATAGGAAAGCGAGGTGAACGCATGCTGTTTGCTGGAACTTCTTCTCTCACCATCACATTCGATTGCTCAAAGATTTACGAAGCATTGATGAAAGCTTGTCGCCCTCAGTTGGAAGAGGCGTATAGAAACGCACGAGACGAGAGCACTGCCGGCATCATCGAACGGATGCTGAATGCTATTGACAACAATAACTACAATGCCTACGAGTTTTATGAGTGGTGTTTGAAGAATCGGAATGTATGCGTTGATGACAACCCTCAATTTGGATTTCTCTCGACCGGTACTCTGCAAAAACTACGAGTAAAACTCCTGCAGAGTGCGGAACGAGCACGAATAAAAGCCTTATCAGGACGGAGGGCACAAGGATCGCAGCGATTGCCGCAAAGTGATCTGAAAAGCATAGCGCTGCATGCCTCGATGCCGGTTCCGCCCACAATGAATTGGAAAGGAGGTCAGCTTTACGCTCAGTGGATTGGAGAGTGAAGCATGGCTCAAAAAGCAAAACGAAGTGCTGCACAATCCAGCCTTTCCAGAGACATTGCCCGGCTGATGAGCGAAATCAACAAGCTGAGGCAATCCGTTACTTTCAGTAATGCCTTGGATTATCTCATGATAAGCAGAGGTATCACCAATGATGATATGGAAGAACGGACTGGTCTTTGCCGAGACACCATCAGCCGATACCGCACACAGCCTGATAAAGATCCTCCGCTTAAGACAGTTACCTTGCTTTGCCTTGCACTGCACCTTGAACCAGAATTGAGCGAGGAGATGCTTAGGCTGGCTGGAAGAAATACCCGCGCTGTACGAAACGACATTCTTTATCGGAAGCTGCTTCGAGAAAAATTTGCTTGGGAGATGGATGATATTGATGAATATCTCGTAGCAGAGGGTTTCGATCCCATCTCAAAGCGATACAAACTGGTGAGCTAAATACAAAACAGCGGAGCTATCCCATGGAAAAATCCTATGGTGATGGCTCCGCCGTTTGATGCTCGTCAGTTGCACTGCGGCTCAGGTTGCGGTAGTTCTTTGTGATGACTGTGTATGCTGTTCTTGTAAAACCGCCGATTCGACTTGCTCGATCACATCCTCAAAGGGAATGCGCTCCAGCTGATCCTTGCCGGTCTTTACCTCGAAGAAGACCCTCTTGCCGATCAAGACTACGTCGAACACGCGGGGATTGCTCTTGTATTTGCTGTGTCTGTTGCGTATGGAAACCCGCTTCACAACCCTTTGTTTTTCCATAGCGTACCTCCTGTAGATTATGAGTACATCATACCCGGCATCATGACAAGATCGCACTTGTCCTTTGCCAGCTTGCGATCACCCATGAGAGAGGCAGAGAAGATTGCTCCCGGCCCATAGCGATGCCTGATATCATCAATGGTATCATCGAGAGTCTGTCTGCGCTCACGACGCTGGTAATCGCAAAATACATCAAGCTGAAGGGGCATGTGTTCGGATACCAGATTGATGCCGCGAATCGTGATCGCACGAACGGGCCTGAACCACTGGTACCGCTGCTGGAAGAGGGCGAATCCAGCCTGAGCCAATTCCAAGGGGCTGCGAGTGGGATAGTCCAGCGTCATCTGATACTGACGGGACATGAGTTCATTGTCTTTCACTGTGATTTGCACTCCTTTCGCTGCCAGTTCACTTGCTCTGAGCCGATGTCCGACGTCCTGCGCCAGATCCAGAAGCGCAAGCCAGACATCATAATTGGTTTCCAGATCAACTACACTCGTGGCGCCGTGACCAACAGATTTGATGGGATCAACATAATCCGAAGGCTTCACGGGGGCATGATCTGTGCCGTTTGCAAAACGCCACAGTTTTATGCCGTTCACGCCGAATTTCGACTGAAGCAGAATGGGATCGGAATTGGCGAGATCACCGATGGTCATTACGTTCATGCCGCGCAGCTTCTTTGTCGTCTGGGGACCGACATATAGCAGATCGGACACGGGCAATGGCCATACTTTTTCCCGGTAGTTGTTCTCATCGATAACGGTC
>JAQXJZ010000062.1 GCA_029009515.1 bacterium | reverse complement strand
ATGGCCTGAACCTTGGCAGCGTTAGCGCCGATCCAGGTGCCGCCCCAGCTGTAGCCGACGGGGCCAGCAACCATGCGCCAGTCGCCGTAGGTGCCGCCGTTGGCCTCGCAGGTGGCCTTGAGCTGCTCGTCGTTCATGGTGCTGTCGGTGCCGATGCCGCAGTTGGGCTTCAGGGTGTAGTGCAGGCCCCAGGTGGGCAGCAGGAAGGTCAGGGTGGAGTCGGTCTTCATGCCGTTGAACCAGGCTTCGGACCAGGCAGCGCCCTTGTTGGACAGGTCGTCTTCTTCCAGAACCTTGCACAGGTCGAGGTAGTCATAGAGCACGGGGTCGATGACCAGCTTGCCATCCACAACCCAGCCCTGCTCACGGCTGTACTGGTAGGCGTTCCAGATGTCGCCAGCGCCAACAACCATCTTCACAGCGCCTTCAGAAGCCTCGTTGAGCTCGTCGGCGGTCTCCAGGAACAGATCCCAGTCAGCAACCTTTTCCTGCATTTCTTCAGGAGTGGTCACGCCCAGGTACTTCTCAGCCAGAGAAGCGCGATACATCAGGGCGCCGGGAGTGGCCTGCCAGGACAGACCCTTCAGCTTGCCGTTGATGTTGGAGGTACCGATCTGACGCATCACTGGGATGGCAGCGGCAACTTCTTCTTCGGTGATGCCCAGATCGCCCATCAGGTCAGCAGTCACGTCGGAGTTGACGTACTTCTTGACGAAAGCGGCTTCCAGGGTGAACACGTCGGGAGCTTCAGCACCGGTGGGATCGGCAGCCAGCAGGGTGTCGACCTTGGAGGTGTATTCGCCGCCGTCGGTGGGATACAGGGTGTACTTGATCTCAACGTTGGGATGAGAGGGCTTGTAGTACTTCTCGATCATGCCTTCGAGCTCGTTGGTGAAGGACCACACGTTCAGGGTGATCTTTTCTTCAGCCGCGGCGAAGCTCATGCAGCCCATGACCATCATGAGAGCCAGAACCAGGGAAAGAATCTTCTTCATAAGGGAACCTCCTTGTTATTTTGCGGCAATGCCGCATATTATAACAGCGTTTCCTCCGCTGCTATATACGGTGAAAAAACGGGCGGCGAACATGACTGCGTCATGTTCATACAAAGAGAGCGCTCTCTTTGCCCGGTTGGTTTTCAGCCCTTTGCGGGGCCGATGCTTTCGCCCTTGATGAGCGAACCGGGAATGCTGAACACGCGGGGCGTGGGCTCCTCGTCGCTTTCCAGCTGATTGATCAGCTCATCGGCGGCCGTGCGGCCGATTTCAGCGGTGGGCTGATGGATGGTGGTCATGCGCGGGGTGAGCAGCTGGGTGAGGCGGATGCCGTCGTATCCGCCCACGGAGATGTCGTCCGGCACCTTCAGGCCCAGGTCTTCCGCGGCGTTGAGCACGCCGAGGGCGGCGTGATCGTCCGGGGCCAGCACGCAGGTGGGCGGCTGGGGCAGCGCCATGAGGCGCTTCATCGCCTCGAAGGCCGACTTGGGATTGGCGTAGGCGGCAGGCTGCAGGTATTCGGCAGGCGGATCGGGCAGGCCGGCCTCACGCAGCGCGCCGCGCCAGCCTTCAATGCGCTGGCTGGTCACCTCGGAGGGATGGCCGTGGATGAACGCGATGCGCTCATGCCCCATGGAAATGGCATGCCGGGTCAGCTGGGCGGCGCCTTCGCGGTTGCGGTTCGCCACGCAGCTGCAGCAGCCAAAGGTAAAGTCGATGGTCACGCAGGGCAGGTCGCTGTGCACCAGCTCGTGCAGGCCGGGGTCTTCATACCCGGCGCACACCACGCACACGCCGTCCACATTGCGGTAGCGGCAGTGCTCCAGATAGCTCATGCCCCTGCCGCCGATGTTGCGGTTGATGAAGGTGATGTCGTAGCCCCGCTTCTCGCTTTCGCGCTTAAAGGAATCCAGCACGGAGGCAAAGAAGTGATGCGTGAGGCCCTGGCCGCTTTCTTCCTCAAACAGAACGCCCAGGTTGTAGGAGCGGTTGGTTTTGAGGGTGCGGGCCACGGCGTTGGGATGATAGCCGATATCGGTGGCGGTCTGAAGCACCAGCCTGCGGGTTTCCTCGCTGATATCGGAGTAGCCGTTCAGCGCTTTGGACACAGTGGAGACAGAAAGGCCGCAGCGGGCTGAAACGTCCTTAATGGTAACAGACGCCTTTTTCATCCTGTCCTCCAAATCTGTATCTAAATCGTTTTCGTGATTTTAGTATATCGCATTTTTTGAAAAAAGCAAGGGTCATTTATCAACTTTGGAAAGTTTTTTTCCTTATGTTCCACCGCAGGCGTTTACGCACTTGCCATTGCATGATATACTCACACCCGTGCATTGTATGCATGGGGAGGACCAACATGGAACGCAGGAAGATTGCGCTGGCCACGCTGGCTGCGCTGGCGGGCAACAGCATTTTCGGGTTCAGCTTCATGTTTTCGCGCATCGCGCTGAGGGCGGCGGATCCCTTTGTGATGCTCATGTACCGCTTTTTGCTGGCGTTTGCGGCGGTGGAAGCCATTGCGCTGTACGCCCGAAAAAAGAAGCTGGGCGGCTGGCTGCGCTTTGCGCCCGATCCCAAGGCGCGGGGCGGGCTGATTGCGCTGGGGCTGGTGCAGCCGGTTTTGTATTTCCTGTTTGAAAGCTACGGCGTGCAGCTGACCAACGCCACCGTGTCCGGCGTGATCATCGCCATGATGCCCATTGTGGCGTTGGCGGCGGGCGCGGTGTTTCTGGGCGAAAAGCCGGGGCTTGGGCAGATTGGCTTTGCGGCGCTGTCCATCGCGGGCGTGGTGGTGATGACGCTGCAGCAGAGCGCATCCGGCACGGTTGCGCCGCTTGGCATTGTGCTGCTGTTTGGAGCGGTGCTGTCCGGCGTGGGCTACAACGTGCTCAGCCGCCGTCTCAGCCGCAGCTGCTCTGCGCTGGAGTGCACGCACATGATGATGCTGGTGGCCGCGGTCACCTTCACCGCGCTGGCGCTCCTCCAGTGCCGGGGCGACTGGGCCAGGCTGACGGGGCCGCTTTCTCAGCCGTCCTTCCTGATGGCGATGGGCTATCTGGGGCTGTTTTCCTCGGTGGGCGCGTTTTTGCTGCTCAACTTTGCCAACAGCGTGCTGCCCGTTGCGCGTACCAGCTCGTTCTGCAACCTGACGACGGTGCTGTCGGTGTTTGCGGGCGTGGTATTTTTGGGTGAGCCTTTCAGCTGGCTGTCGCTGGCGGCGGCTGCGGTGATCATCGCAGGCGTATGGGGCGTGCAGAGGAAATGAAACCGCTTCGCTAATGATAAGAAAAAAGGCCGCCCGGCGGAATGCCGGGCGGCCTTCTTGGATCATCAATTTATTCCATTTCCAGATAAGCGCCCTTCATGGGCGGTGCGGCGTGCAGCGAGAAAAGCCGGAGCACGCCGCGCGGATACTTGACGGGCCTGGGCTGCCATGCGGCGCGGCGCTGGGCGAGCACGGCGTCGATTTCCTCCGGCGTTCTGCGCTCACCTGCAATGCCCACAATGGCCAGCCTGCGCCCGGCCACGTCGATTTCGATCAGGTCGCCCTCCTCCACCAGCGCGATGGGGCCGCCGGTCTGCGCCTCGGGGCTCACGTGGCCGATGACCGGGCCGGTGGACGCGCCGGAAAAGCGGCCGTCGGTGATGAGCGCAATCGACCGTCCCAGCTCGGGATCGGAGCTGATGGCCTCGGAGGTGTAGAACATCTCCGGCATGCCGCTGCCGCGCGGGCCTTCGTAGCGGATGAACACCGCGTCGCCCTTCTGCACACGGTGATGAAGCACCGCGTCGATGCACTCCTCCTCGCTGTTAAAGGGACGGGCGCGCAGAACGGCGCGGAACATCTCCTTGGGGCAGGCGGTGTGCTTGATCACCGCGCCCTGCGGAGCAAGGTTGCCGTACAGAACGGCGATGCTGCCGTCCGTGCCGATGGCCTTGTCCTTCGGGCGGATGATCTCCTCACGCTCAAGGCTCAGCCCGTATGTTTCATTGGCTTTCCCAAGCATCTCGGCGCAGCGCTCGTAGTAGCCGTTTTGTTTGAGTTCGTCCAGATTTTCGCCCAGCGTCCTGCCGGTGACGGTCATCACGTCCAGATGGAGATGATCGCGGATTTCCTCCATGATGGCCGGTACGCCGCCGGCGTAGCAGAAGAACTCCGCCGGCCACTTGCCGGTGGGTCGGATATCCAGCAGATACCTTGCGCCCCGGTGCAGACGGTCAAAGTCCGTGCCGTCCAGCTCAATGCCCAGCTCGTGCGCGATGGCGGGCAGATGCAGCAGGCAGTTGGTGCTGCCGGAAATGGCGGCGTGCACCAGAATGGCGTTTTCAAAGCTGCGCGCTGTAACGATATCGCCGGGCTTTGTGCCTTCCAGCGCCAGCTGCACCGCGCGCACGCCGGTGCGGTAGGCCGCGTCCATCAGCGCGTCGCTTCCGGCGGGCAGCAGCGCGCTGCCCGGCAGCGCCAGCCCCAGCGCCTCGGCCATGATCTGCATGCTGCTGGCCGTGCCCACAAAGCTGCACGCGCCGCAGCCGGGGCAGGCGTTCTGCTTGGCCCACTCCAGCTCCTCCAGCCCGATCTCGCCGCGCTCGTACCGCGCGCTGTACATGCCCAGCTGCTCCAGCGTGAGCAGCTTCGGCCCTGCGTTCATCACGCCGCCCGGCAAAGCAATGGCCGGACGGTTCACGCGGCACAAGCCCATCAGCATGGCCGGCATGCCCTTGTCGCAGCTGGACAGATACACGCCCGCGTCAAAGGGCGTGGCGCTGGCGTGAATCTCGCACAGCCCGGCGATGATCTCGCGGCTGACCAGGCTGAAATTGATGCCGTCCGTGCCCTGGCTCTCGCCGTCGCAGATGTCCGTGGCGTGATACCGCGCGCCAAATCCGCCCGCGTCCGCAATGCCCCGGCGCACCTCCTCGGCCAGCCTGCCCAGATGCACGCTGCCCGGATGGCTGTCGCCAAACGTGCTTTCCACAATCACCTGCGGCTTTTCCAGATCTTCCTTTTTCCAACCCGTACCAATCCTCAGCGGATCCATCTCCGGCGCAAGCGCGCGCATTTGCTGGCTGATGAGTTTCATGTGTGGATCGCTCCTTTGCCTCCGGCGCCAAGGGCTCTGCCCTTGGATCCCGCTTAAGGGGCTAAGCCCCTTAAGAATCCCGTGGGTGAGGCCGCTTTGCGGCCTCAGGTGTGAGTTTATTGTAGCATGTTTTGGGGGAGATGGTAAAGAATATACTAGTGGTATAGTTGCGTTTTTCGCTTTTTCTGTGTTATGATGAGTGTGACCGTAAAGGGTCAACTGATCATGAAGGGAGAGAACGGGTATGTTAAAATGGATGCAGGCCGAACGCTCTGTGCTTCACATTCTGCCGTGCGAACGTCAGAGTTTTCTTTGCGTACGCCCCGAACAGGCCGGCTGGCATGCCATGAACCGTTCTTTCAGATAAAGCTGGAAAAGCGTTTTTTGCATCCGCCTGTCCGTTTTGGGCAGGTGGATTTTTTGTATTTCTGTAAGGAGAGAAAGAATCATGCTTACCATTCAAGGCGCTTATGCCACCGCCGTCTGCTACGCGCAAACCGTGGAGCAGGAGGCCATCTACAAATGGCAGCGCGGCGACGCCCTGCCCACCGTGGATAACCTGGTGGCGCTCTCCGCCGTGCTGGGCGTGCCGGTGGAGGGAATATTGGTGGTGGAGAAGTGAAAGAGAGGGAAAAACAATGCTGAGCAGCCCCAGAGCCGGATGGACGGATTTTACCCTTGGCGAGCCGTGGTGTTCGCTGAGCTACGTGACCAATGTACCCATGGACTGGCTGGAAGCGGCGATCCGTGGGCTGGAAAGCCATCAGCCCTTTACGGTGTATGGTCTTTGCGAACCCGGCAGGCTGATGGTGACCGTCTGCCGTGAGGAATGCCTTGTGCGCTTTGACGAGCAGCAGCGCGCCCAATTTGCGCTGGAAGATTTTCCTGCGCAGGCGGTTGCTGTGGACATGGTGACGTTTTGCCAGTACCTGTATGATGACATCAGCACCCATCTGTGCGCGTGGAGCCGGTGGGTTCCTGCCTTTGCAGAAGAAACGGAGGCGGAGAAGCAGCGGCATTATGACCGCTTTGCAAAGCAGCTGCATGAAAAACTGCTGAAGCTGAGCGTACTGCTTGAGAAAAGAAGATAGAGCAAAAGAGCCGCTGTCATCCGACAGCGGCTGAATCATGCAAAATTCCTTTCTTCCCCTTGAGGCCGCTTTGCGGCCTCAAAACACGGGATTCTTAAGGGCCTTAGGCCCTTAAGCGGGTTTCCAAAGGGCAGAGCCCTTTGGCCGCCGGAGGCCCCCGTCCGTCACACTCCGAGCCCCTTGGCCACGTTCACCACGAAGTCCTGCGCGTTGGTGACGATGCTGCGGGCGCTGAGACTGCCGCGGTCGCCCAGCTTGTTGACGGCGAACTCGGAGATGTCGACGCTGTAGAAGTAGACCTGGCGGATGGTGCCATTGGGCAGCTGGCGGAAGGAGGGGGTCATGTTGCCCACGGCGATGGAGTGCAGGGTGGTGGCCATGCAGATGACGGTGGTGGCGCGGCGCACCTGATTGCGCATGGCGTCCTGCGCCTCGTACACGTTTCCGTACACCTCGGGCAGGGGGCCGTCATCGCGGATGGAGCCGCCCAGCACGAAGGGCACGTCCTTTTCCACGCAGGCATGGATGATGCCGTTGTTGATGCCCTCCTCGCGGATAAAGGCGGGGATGGAGCCGTGACGGCGCACGCGGTTGATGGTATCGAGGTGGTTGTAGTGGCCGAGAGGCTGGGAGATCTGGGTGTAGATATCCTGCCCCAGCGCGGTGCGCAGGTACGCGCCCTCGAGGTCGTGCGTAGCCAGCGCGTTGCCGGCCAGCAGCGCATGCACGTAGCCGCCCTTCACCAGACGGGAGAACGCATCGCGCGAGTCGGAATCGAACGCCACAGCCGGGCCCAGCACCCACACGATGTGGCCGTGATCGCGCTCATGCTTGAGCAGCTCGTAGAGGAAGTCGTAATCGCGGGAGAACGCCGTCTCGCGCGAACGGCCCTGACGGAACACAAACAGGTCGCCGTTGGCGGTGCGCTCATCGCGGAAACCCAGCGTGTAGACGTAAATGCCCTCGCTGCCGTCCTCGCTGCGGCCGGTGAACACCAGATCCCCCTTGCGCAGATGGCGGAACTCGCGGATGTGCACCCTGCCATCCTCCCACACAGCCACGCAGTCCATGCGGCTCTCCGCAGCCAGATGCCACTGGCCGTCCACCTTGAAATACTCGGGGTAGATGGACGTGGAATGATAGTTGTCCGGCGCCGCGTGATCCGCAGGCGCGGGAGCAAGAACGGCGTCGGGCATGGCGGTAAGGGCAGAAAAATCCGGCTCGATATAGGGCAGCAGATGGAACATGTGCAGTTGCCTCCTTGAAATGGTGGCTTCATTATACCACATTCAGCCCCGGCGCACAAACACAGAGAAAACCGCTCCCCGGTCAGCCCGGAGAGCGGTTGGAAGGTCACGACTTGATTGCACCGGCGATGCCGGAGACAAAGTATTTCTGGCAGAATACATAGACGATCACGATGGGGGCGATGGACAGCAGCGCGGCGGCGCATTGGCCGGAGTAGTCCACCATGTCGCCCTTGGAGAACACCATCATGCCCACCGGCAGCGTGCGCAGGCTGGGATTGGAGAAGGTGAACACCAGCGGCAGCATGAAGTTGTTCCATGCGCCCATGAAGGTCATCACGACGGTGGTTGCCGTGATGGGGCCGGTGAGCGGCAGCATGATGAGCAGGAAGCAGCGCAGGAAGCCCGCGCCGTCGATCTCGCCGGCTTCCACCAGCTCGCGCGGCGTCTGGCGGAAGAAGCCCTTGTACATGAAGATGGACGCCACCTGTCCGCCGCCGGCCAGCGCAAGGATGAGGCCGATGCGCGTGTTGAGCAGGCCAAGGTTGCGGCTCATCAGTACGGTGGGGATCAGCATGGTGCCGGTCGGCACGAAGAAGGTGACGATCAGCACGGCCTCAATCAGCTTCTTTCCGCGGAAGTCGTACATGGCCAGCACATAGCCGGATGTGGCGCAGCGGAAGACCACGATGAGGATGGTGGCGGCCGTGGTGATGACGGAGTTCATGAAATAGGTGTTGAACTGCGCCTCGTACCATGCGCGCCCGTAGGCCGCGACGGTGGGCTGCTGAGGCAGCAGGCGCAGGCCGTCGCTGAGGATGGACTGATTGGTCTTGAAGGATGCGGCAAGCATCCACACAAACGGGTATACCCACAGCAGCGCCAGCGCAAGCAGCACCACCAGCGATACGATCACGCCGGCCGAAGGCCTGCGCCTGGAGGGCGTCATATGCATGTTGCTCATATCAGCGGTTCCTCCTGTTCAGCAGACTGGTGACCATGCGCTGGAAGACAACGATGAGCATGAAGAAGATGCCGAAGATGGTGGCGGCGGCAGACGCGTAGGCCATTCTGGGCGAAGAGGACTGGAAGGCATGGCGGTAGATGAATACCTCCACCGTCTCCGTGGCAAAGAAGGGCCCGCCGTTGGTCAGCGTGAGCATCAGGTTGAACACGCGGATGGCGTCGCTCACCGTGAGCACAAGGATGATCACCGCAAACGGGATCAGCAGCGGGAACACGATGGACTTGAAGATCTGCACGCTGTTGGCGCCGTCGATGCGCGCAGCCTCATACAGCTCCTCCGGCACGCTCTGCAGCGAGGCGATCCAGTAGATCAGCGAGTTGCCCAGCCACTTCCACACCCACACCACCGCCGCCGTGGGCAGCGCTGTGGCATAGGTGCCCAGCAGCGACACATTGGCCAGCGACGTGAGGTTCAGCTTTTTCAGGATGATGTTGACAGGGCCCATCGTAGGATCGAGGATCATGATGAAAACCACGCCGATGACCGCAGAGGTCGTCAGCACCGGAAGGAAGAACATGGTCCTGAAGAAGGTCTTTCCCGCGCAGCGCTTCCAGTTGAGCAGCAGGGCGAGCAGCAGCGACAGCACAAACCTCGCGGGCACAGCCAGCAGCAGGAAACGGCCCGTCACAGACAGGCTGTTGAGAAACTGCTTGTCGGCAAACAATGCCTTATAGTTGGCAAGGCCCACAAACGAGATGTTTCTGCTGGTGAAGGTGCGCATGTTGGTCAGCGAATACCACACCGTTGCGCCAATGGGATACAGCGTGTACATGGAAAACAGGATCAGCGTGGGCGCCAGGAACAGATAGATCCATCCATACGGCGTCCGCGTGCGTTTCAAAGATCTTGGCTGGCCCATGGTTGTTCCCCTTTCCGGAAAAGCGGGGAGAACAAAGCTGTCCTCCCCGCCTGCATTCCGTTACTTCAGTTCGGCGTACTTCTCGCTGGTGTAGTTCTCACCGCGGACGTAGTTGGCAAACACCCAGTCCTCACGGGACACGTCGGAACCCATGCTGCGGCAGGCTTCGATGGCACGGTCGAGCTCGGCGTTCATGGCGGCGTTGTACTCATCCAGAGCGGTCTCCCAGTCGGAGATGGCGCCGGTGATGTAACCCACATAGATGTCGCCCACGTTGGGAGACACGGTGAGCATCTCGGTGTACACATCGCCCACAGCGGCGTTGCGGATCTGCGGCTCGGGACGGTAGCCCATCTGGGAGGCCATGATGTTGCAGCCTTCCACATAGACTTCGGCAACGTTGGTGGCGTTGGCCAGAGCGGCGGTGTTCAGCGGGGGCTGGTCCATGGCTTCAGCCAGGGCGATGGCGTACTCGTCGCTGAGCAGCTTGAGAATCAGCTGGGTGCCGGCCTTGGTGTCCTTGCAGAAGCTGGACATGTAGAAGGTGCCGGTCGCGGGGGAAGCGCCCACCAGACCATGCTTGCCGGCCTCAACCACGGGAGCCGCGGCCACGCCCAGCTTGCTGAGGTATTCAGCGCCGAAGGCGTTCTTGATGGAGCCGGGATACCAGCAGCCGTCGATGGCGAAGGCGGCCTCGTCGTTGGCCCAGCGCTCGCGCACGGTGCGGGTCTTGAGGGTGGTGGAAGCGGGATGCACGCTGCCATCCTCCCAGATGTCAACGAAGAACTTGAACACAGCCTTGGTGAGCTCATCGTTGAACACATACTGGCCAGTGGTGTAGTCCATGTCGAACACGCCGCCGGACAGCTCGGTCACGTAGTTGATGATGTTGTGCATACGGCCGGTATCGGTCAGCGGGAGCGCGATGCCGTAGACGTTCTTTTCAGCATCGGTCAGCTGCTTGAGCAGCTCGCGCATTTCGTCCAGCGTCTCGGGCACTTCAGACACCATGTTCTTGTTGTACCAGAACAGCGCCTGATGGTTGATGGCGAAGGTGGGGAAGGAATACACTTCGCCGTCGAACATGGTGTAGCCATCGGCCAGGGTGTTCTGCACGTACTCAGGCAGGTCTTCCTTGGCGATGGTCAGCGGAGCAAAGTAGCCGTTGTTGTACTTGGCCACCGCTTCGTTGGCGCCCCAGGCGTAGGACATGACCGCGGGGCCCTGATCGGTGCCCATGGCGAGGTCAAAAGCCTCCTTGAAGGAAGCGGCGTCGTAGTTCTGGTATTCGACGCCGATGCCGGTCTCGGCAGTGAAGGGGTCCCAGATGACGTTCTTGTGGGTCTCCTCAAGGTTGAGGAACTGATCCCACCAGGACATTGACTCGGCCTGAGCAGTGACGAGCGTGCCGAGCATCAGCACGGCCAGCAGCAGAGCAACCATTTTCTTCATTAGGGAATAACCTCCTTTTTTTCTCTATCTTTCAGAAGAGCGATCGCTCTTCTCAGGATCCAAGCACATAGCGTTCGATCACGTCGGCTTCGCCGTCCTCGGTGTTGGGCGGGGCGATGATCTTCGCCACGCGCTTCACCTCTTCCAGCGCATTGCCCATGGCCACCGGCACGCCGGATTCCCGCATCATTTCCAGGTCGTTGGTGCTGTCGCCGAAGGTCATAATCTCATCCTTGTCCAGCTGGTAATACTCCTGCAGGAAGCGGATGGCCTTGCCTTTTCCGTGGCCTTTTTCCATGATCTCGATGTTGAAGGGGAAGGAGCTGTTGATGGAGATGGGCAGCCCGTCCAGCTTGCGCACAATGGCTTGCAGCGCGGCGGGATCGTGGCTGAAGGCGGCCAGTTTGTACGCGCGCGGCACGCCCTCCTGCTCCATGCGGTCTATGTCGTCCACAAAGCGCTGTTCAAATCCCTCGCCATCCGGGATGCTCGGCGTGGGCACATAATCATCCGGGGATTTGAGGAAGGGCGACAGGCGCGGATGGGCGCGGTAGATGGTGTTGCCGCTGTAGCATTCGATGTACAGACCGGAATCCCGCAGCACCGCAAACACCTGATGAGCCAGTTCGGGCGGAAGCGTATCCTCCATGATGGGTGGGCCGAAGGGGGTAAGATCCACGCGTCCGCCGTTGCTGGAGATGATGGGGCTGTGCAGATTGGCCTTCCGTGCCAGCAGGCGGATGCCCTCGAACAGACGGCCGCTGGCCATGACGAAGTGGATGCCCCGCTCCTCGCACGCCTGCATCACGGCGAGGCTCTTTGGCGTCAGCTGGCCGTTCGCATCCAGCAGGGTTCCATCCAGGTCGGTCGCAATCAACTTGATACGCAATGCTGTGTCCTCCAATAGGATAATCGTTTAACCAATTAGCAATGAAAAACGGGAATGGATAATCGATTAACCAAATCCCAATGATGAAAAACTGTTCAGCTGCTTGCTAAAACAGCTATTTACTTCCCATTTCCTACAAAATAGCACATTTTGGCCCTTGTTTCAAGGAAAATACACATAAAATACAAAAGAAATTCAATCCGGCGCTGAGGCGACGGAGCGGCGCTCCACCATGGTGCAGGGCAGCAGCCGGTGCTCCGGCGGCAGATCCGGATCATTGATGCGGTCCAGCACGCTGGTAGCCGCCAGCCGGCCAATCTCCAGCGTGGGGATGGCAAAGGTCGTCAGCGGCGGCTGGATATAGGCGGCAAGGCTGTAATCCTCAAAGCCGATCACGGAAATATCCTCGGGCACGCGCACGCCCGCTTCGGTCAGCGCGTGGATGCAGCCGGCGGCCATGGGATCGTTCATGGCAAAGATGGCGGTGGGGCGCTCGGCTGCGGTCAGAAGGCTTTTGGCCGCGCGGTAGCCGGAGGCAAAGCTCCAGTCGCCGTAGTGGATATATCCCTCGGGAATCGGCAGTTCGGCATCGTGCATGGCTTTGCAGTAGCCGTACATGCGCATGGTGGTGGGGTAGGAATGCGGATGGCCGCTGATGAGCGCAATGCGGCGGTGGCCCTTGCCGATCAGGTAGCGGACAAGCTCGCTGGATGCGTTCAGGTTGTCGTAGGTGACGTAGCAGTCATCCTGCATCACGTGGGAATAGGCAAACACGAGGGGCTGCTTCAGCGGCTTGATGCCATACATGAGCGGGATGTCCTGCATGCCCACATAAATCATGCCGTCCACACGCGCCGCCTGCAGCGCCGCAAAGCCATCCTCGATCTGCTTTCGGTAAAAATTCATATCCTCATAGCGGTTCTGCAGCTCTTCCTTCAGGTGCAGATCGTACAGGAGCATCTTGTATCCGCTTTCGCTCAGCCGGTCGCCAATGCCGCATACGATGTCCGGCACGGGCAGGCCGCGGATGTCCTCCACCAGCACGCCCACCAGCATGGTCTTGCCGCGACGGAGCGACTTGGCAAGGTTGTTGGGCAGATAGCCCATCTCCTCTACAACCTCCATCACCTTCTGCGTCGTTTCCGGCGAGAGCTTTTTGGTGCCATTGAGGACATGGGAAATGGTGGCCGTAGATACCCCGGCAGCTTTGGCGACGTCTTTCAGAGTCAGCATGGCAAACCTCCATACGTTTCTCTTGCACATTCCACCATTGATTATACTTCATTTCAACTGTTTTACAAGAACCCGCCATACAAAAACCGCTCCCCGGTCAGCCCGGGGAGCGGTTGGATGGAAGCGGATTACTTTTCAGGAATGGTCAGGCAGCCGAGGATGGCTTCCAGATCGGCCAGCATGGCTTCCTCGGTGGGCAGCTCGGCCTGGGGGATGCCTTCCACGCTGTTGCAGCTGAGCAGGATGCAGCTGTCCTGGATGGTGTCCACGTAGGCGATGATGGAAGCGAAGTACTCGTCGGGCAGCTCTTCGCCTTCAGCGGCGGCCATGGTGGTGTTGCTCTGGGTGTAGAGGTAGTTGACGGTGTGGCCCGCGATGTCAGCCTTGGTGGCTTCGCCGGTGCTGGTGAAGTAGCTGGCGCTGGCAAGCTGAGCCATCATGGATTCGCCGGTCTGGCCCTTCACGCCGGAGACGTAAACGCTGGCAATGGCCTTTTCGCCGGTGGTATCCTCAAAGTAACGGTACTGGGCGTGTTTCTCGTTGGCAAAGGGCACGTCGTAGTCCTTGGGCTCGTAGCCTTCGGGCACGTCCATGTTGGCCAGGGTGTAGTAGCGGCCGTCCTTGACTTCGCGGATGATGGCGTTTTCTTCAGCGCCAAGCAGGTTGCCCATGAACAGGCGCATGGAGCCGCCGGGGGTGACGAAGAAATCGCAGGCGATGATGATGAGCACCAGCGCGATCGCAGCGGCGATGCAGCCGGTGATGATGGTCTTCTTGTGGGCTGCGTAGAAGGCGCGGCGCTTGGTTTCGCGGCGCTTGCTGGCGGAAACGTGGTAGACGTGCTTTTTCTTGGCCATGGGTCAAAACTCCTCTGCAGTTGTAATGGTAAGATGCAGTATACCACATTTTGCGCTCAAAACGGAAGGGTTTCCACCAATGTTCACAATAAATACACAAAGCCATCCGGCATGCACCGGATGGCTCTGTGAAAGAAAAAGATGTGATTACAGCTCAAACTGCTCGCCGTAGCCGTAGTGCTCCACCACGTAGTCCACGTCCTTGTCGCCGCGGCCGGAGAGGGTGGCCAGGATGGAACCGGTCTTCATCTCCTTGGCCTTGCGCATGGCGAAGGCCACCGCGTGGGCGCTTTCCAGCGCGGGAATGATGCCCTCGTACTTGCTCAGGGCGAAGAAGGCCTGCACGGCTTCCTCGTCGGTCACGCTTTCGTACTGCACGCGGCCCAGGTCGCGCAGGTAGGCGTGCTCGGGGCCCACAGAGGGATAGTCCAGACCGCTGGCGATGGAGTACACGGGCGCGGGCTCACCGTTTTCATCCTTGAGCATGATGCTCTTGAAGCCGTGCATCACGCCGGGGGTGCCGTGCTTCATGCTGGCGGCGTGATCGCCCAGCTTGTCGCCCTTGCCCAGAGGCTCCACGCCGTAGAGCTCCACGGCGGAATCCAGGAAGGGCACGAAGGTGCCGATGGAGTTGCTGCCGCCGCCCACGCAGGCGCACACCGCGTCGGGCTCCAGGCCGGTCATCTCGCGGAACTGGTCGCGCATTTCAGCGCCCACCACCATCTGGAAGTCGCGCACCATCAGGGGGAAGGGATGCGGGCCCAGGACGCTGCCGATGCAGTAGATGGCGTCCTTGTAATCGCGGGCATAGGCCTCAAAGGCGGAGTCCACGGCTTCCTTCAGGGTCTTGAGGCCGTGGGTGACGGGCACCACCTTCGCGCCCAGAATCTTCATGCGTGTCACGTTGGGCGCCTGCTTGGCAATGTCCACCTCGCCCATGTGGATTTCGCACTCGAGGCCAAAGAAGGCCGCCGCCGTGGCCAGCGCCACGCCGTGCTGACCCGCGCCGGTCTCGGCAATCAGCTTTTTCTTGCCCATGTACTTGGCCAGCAGACCTTCGCCCATGCAGTGGTTCAGCTTGTGCGCGCCGGTGTGGTTCAGGTCCTCGCGCTTTACGTAAATCTGCGCGCCGCCCACCTTGCGGCTGAGACGCTCGCAGTGGTACACAGGCGTGGGACGGCCCTGGAAATCGCGGCGGATGCGGCGCAGCTCGTTGATGAACTGGGCGCTGTGGCAGATGGTCTGGTACGCCTCGGTGATTTCAGCAAAAGCGGCCTTCAGATTATCCGGCAGCACTGCGCCGCCGTATTCGCCAAAGTAGCCGTTGGCGTCGGGATGATAGCGAAGATAGGTACGGTAATCCATAAAGCACCTCCATGGTGTTTTGATATCAAAAAGAATTTCAACCATTATCGCATAGCCGAACAGGTTTTTCAATCCTTTTTGGATACAAAACACACGCCTCTTCCTTTTTCTGCAAACCGGTGTATAATGGAAACGCTTCCATCACGAAAACGGAAAGAAGGCGTCCCGTTTTGAAACCGCTTCGCAAGGGAAATGTGGAGATGATCCTGCACGGCAGTTTGTGGCGTGCCATTCTGGCCATCGCCGTGCCGGTCGTCATCAACAGCTTCCTGCAAACCCTCTATAATCTCACCGATACCTACTGGCTGGGCCGTATCGGCGCGGAGCCGCTGGCCGCCATCAGCCTCATCACCCCGGTGCAGAACGCCATCGTCAACTTCGGCAGCGGCTTTACCGTGGCCGGCGCGGTGCTCATTGCGCAGTTCACCGGCGCAGGCAAGCGCGGCGACGCGGAAAAGATGGCCAACCAGATTTTTGTGTGCGCCATGGCGTTCAGCCTGCTGTGCGTGGCCGTGCTGGAAACCTTCACGCCTGCGGTGGTGCGCTGGCTGGGCGCGGAGGGCGAAACCATGCGCCACGCCGTGTGGTACATGCGCGTGGTGGCGCTGGATATTCCCTTCCTGTTTATGCTCAACCTCTTCCAGTCGGTGCGTCAGGCGCAGGGCGATACGGTCAGACCCATGTTCCTCAACCTGCTGGGCATTTCCATCAACATGGCGCTGGACCCGCTGCTGATGGTGGTGTGGCCGCTGGGCGCAGCCGGCGCGGCGCTGGCCACGGTGATTGCCAAGATGGTGCCTGCGCTGATGGCCATCCGCCTGCTTTCCCGCCGCAGCGCGGAAATCCGCCTGCAGCGCGCGCTGATGAGGCCCGAAGGGGACAAGCTGCGCCAGGTGGTGCGCATCGGCCTGCCCTCGTCGCTGGGCGGCTGCGCCATGCAGCTGGGCTTTCTGCTCATGAGCCGCAACGTCTTTGCCTACGGCGTTGAGGCCATGGCGGCCTACGGCATCGGCAACAAGGTCAACGGCCTCATCTCTCTGCCGTCCAACGCCATCGGATCGGCCACCGCCACCATTGTGGGGCAGAACATGGGCGCAGGGCAGATCAAACGCGCCGAGAAGGGCTATCATCTGTCCGTGGTGATGGCCACGGTGTTCCTCTTTGCGGGCGGCATGATTCTCTCGCGCCCGTTCATCTCCCGCGCCATCGTCAGCATCTTTGCCACGGATGAATCCGTCATCGCCATGGCGGCGGATTTCCTGAGCGTGATGGCCTTCTGGTGCTGGACCAACGGCATGCACAACGCCACCAACGGCCTGTTTCAGGGCAGCGGACACACGGAGGTGTGCATGGCGGTGGAGGCATCGCGCCTGTGGATATTGCGCTTTGCCACCCTCTTCCTCTGCGAAAACGTGCTGCACATGGGCGTGCGCAGCGTGTGGTACTCGGTGGTGGTGTCCAACGGCATCTCCGCCGCGGTGCTCTTCTGCCTGTACCTGACCGGGCTGTGGAAAAAGAACCGCGTGATGCAGGCCAAAGCCGAATGACAAACAACAAGCTCCGCTACGAAGCGGAGCTTTTTTGTGTGCCTGTCATCAGCGCAGGAAATCCGCCGGGATGCTCATGGCCATGCGGCGCGCGCCCTCGCGGCTGGGGTGCAGGTGATCGCCGCTGTCGCATTCGGGCAGCAGGCGGATGGGGGTTTCGGGGTCGCAGGTGGCGGCGGCAAAATCCACATAGCCATCGGCCTCGTCCGTGGTGCGGATCCACGCGTTCACCGCCTCGCGGATCTCCTGACGGAAGGGCGCATCCGTGCGCCAGCCGTTCATGGGCAGAATGGTGGCCAGGTACACCTTCAGGCCGTGCTCGCGCGCCAGTTTGATGTACGCGCGCAGGCCGTCGATGAGCTCCTCAGCCGTGGGCAGATGCTCCATGGGGCGGCAGGGGTTCACGCCGTCGGGGTGGATGATGTCGTTGACGCCGTGCAGGATGAGCACGCTCTCCGCGCCAGGCACGAACACCTCGCGCTCGAAGCGCTTCATGCCCATGGGGCCGTAGGCCAGATAGGCGATGCTTTCGTATTCGCGCAGCACGCGGCTGCCGCAGATGCCGCGGCGGATGACGCTCAGGTCGGTGCGGCCCTCGGCAAGCAGACGGTCCATCAGCTGCTCCGGCCAGGACTGGGCGGTGATGCTGTCGCCAAAGGCCACGAAGGCGTGGGTCTCGTCGCCGGCGAGCACCTCCATGTCGGTCAGGAAGAAGTACACGGGCATTTCGCGCGCCCACAGCAGGGTGAAGGCTTCCTCGTCGCAGCGGTCGCCCTCGGCAAACCAGCCGCGGGTGTATTCGCCCTCGCAGAACACGCCGGTACGCATGGAGCACATCTTGCCCAGGTAAATGCTCACTTCCACATCCGTGCCGGGCTGCACGTAGGCGCTGAGCTCGTCGCTTTTGACCGTGCCGCCCACGGGGATGACGGCGCTCTGTTCGCCGCCGAAGGTGACCTCGTGCTTTTCACCATCCGCAGTGCGCACCACCACGCGGGTGAGCTCGGCTTCCATATCGCCAAACAGGTTGGAAAAACCCAGCTTCATGGCGCTTCCGGCAATGCCCATGCGCAGCGTGTAGCGCAGGGTGATATCGCGCGCGTACTGCGCGGGGTTGCGGTCGGCATAAGAGGGCGGAGCGCCCCATGCGGCTACCCAATGGCTCATGGTGGTTTCCTCCTTCAAGTGTCTTACAGCTTGTGTTTGTTTTCCTTCTGGAAGCGGCGGATGATGCCCGTGGCCGCAAAGCCCGTGGCCATGCCGGTCACCAGACCGGCCACCATCAGGACGGCCATGTAGTACAAAAGCTGGGGCGTCTGCAGGATCATCATGGCCATGGCCACCTGACCCACGTTGTGGCTCACGCCGCCGGCCATGCTGACCACCACGGGGCTCAGGCCCTTCATGCGGCTCAAAAGCGACATGACGATCATGCTCAGAAGTCCGCCTGCAAACGCGTACATCATGGCGCTGGGACTGCCGAACATGAGGCCGGACAGCAGCACCTTCAGACCCATCAGCAGAAAGCCCGTGGGCACGTTGAGCATGTACACGGCAAAGATCAGCACGCCGTTGCTCAGACCCAGCTTGATGCCCGGCACCGAGGCCGCCACCGGCAGCTGGCTTTCCACAAAGCCCAGCACCAGCATCAGCGCCAGCAGCATGCCGCACACGGCGATGCGCCTGGATTGTTTCATCATAAAAGGGATCCCTCCTTGCATTCACAACGCTTATCATACCACGGAATGCGGCGGCTTGTCGAGGGACAGACTAAGGCAAAAAAGGAGGCGGAGGGCATGATCCGAACCGAAAACCTGCAAAAGCGCTATCCCGGCCAGAACGGCGGCGAGGTGGAGGTGCTGCGCGGCGTGAATCTGCACCTGCCGCCGGGATCGTACACGGCGTTTGTGGGGCCGAGCGGTTCCGGCAAGAGCACGCTGATGCACATCCTGGGCTGCCTGGACACGCCCACCTCCGGCCGATATGTGCTGGACGGCGAGGACGTGAGCCGGCTGGATGCGCGCGCCCTGTGCCGGGTGCGGCGGGAGAAGATTGGCTTTGTGTTTCAGGGCTACCAGCTCATGAGCAAGCTGACGGCGGAGGAAAACGTGGCCTTTCCGCTCATGCTTCGCGGGCTGGGGGAGAGCGACCGCCTGCGGATGGCGCGGAAGGCGCTTGCGCAGGTGGGGCTTTCCGGGCGCGAAAGGCATCGCCCGTGCGAACTGAGCGGCGGCCAGCAGCAGCGCGTGGCCATGGCGCGCGCCTTGTGCGCGGACCCGAAGGTGCTGTTGTGCGATGAGCCCACCGGCGCGCTGGACATGGACAGCCGCAATGCGGTGCTGGATTTGCTGGACGAGATGCACACGCAGGGGCGGACGATTGTGATGATCACGAATGACCCGTTTGTGGCGGCGCGGGCGGGGGAGAGGATGAGAATAGAGAATGGGCAGATTCAGTAAGTTGAGCTGACGAGGAACAGGAGATGCCTCCGGCGGCCAGAGGATCCAGGGGAAACATCGAGGTTTCCCCTAGACCCTCTGGACTCCCTGACCCTTTCTCCGACCAGGGGGAACCCCTGGACCCCTGTGAGTTGTGTGTATCTTTCTTTCGGGTTGCTTTTGTTTGT
>JAQXJZ010000061.1 GCA_029009515.1 bacterium | reverse complement strand
AAGCTGCCCGAGGGCGTTGAGATGGTTATGCCTGGCGACAACATCGACATGGAGATCACCCTGATCACCCCCATCGCCATCGAGCAGGGCCTGCGTTTCGCTATCCGTGAAGGCGGCCGCACCGTTGGTTCCGGCGTCGTTGCCAGCGTTATCGAGTAACAAGCAGGGGTAGCACCCCTGCACCCCAGTTCGCGATTGAATTGACTTTTGAATCCGGAGTTGATTCCGCGAAGTGGCTCGTGCGTTCAATACGGCAAGGAGCTGCTGCAGAAATGCAGCAGCTCCTTTTGTGTTATTCAAATACCAGCCGGTAGATATCGCATCCGTCAGATTCTCCCCGACAGGCAAAGCCGTACTTTTGAGCGATGTGCGCTGTGGCTGCCTGTGATGGATGGCATTCCATCACACAGCCGGATATGCCCATGGCTTCGGCCTGGTGAATCAGCGCTTCCGTCAGCTCGGAGGCAATGCCCATGCCCCAGTATGCTTTGCCGAGAATCCACCCGATCTCCCATGCTTCCTCATCATACGCGTGGAAGATCACATGCCCGATCACCCGGCCTGTTTCCTTCCACACCACCGCATACACCAGCGGCGGATTGCACAAACCGGCTGCACGGATGAAATCCTCCGTCTGCGAAAGCGAAAACGGCGCTTCAATGTACCGCATCACCGCCTCATCCGAAAGCACAGCAAACAGATCCTCCGCATCCTCCAAAGACAATTTCCGAATTGTGCAGCGCGTCGTTTCAATATGCATAAAAAACCTCCATAAACACCTTGAGGCCGCCCTACAGGCGGCCTCAATCCACGGGATTCTTAAGGGCGAAGCCCTTAAGCGGGGTACAGGGGCAGCGCCCCTGCCTCGTCCCTTACCCCCGAACCACTCGCTTCCTTCTCGGCACCATAATGCGCACTACGTCGTGCACGGTGGTTTCGCTGTCGCGTTCCATGGAGCGCACCAGCAGCATGCCGGTGGTGAAGCGCAGCACGACGCCCAGAAGAATGAGGGCTTTGTAGCGGTCGAAGAAACCGGTGAAGAGGCCGCTGGTGTGGAAAACCTCCAGCAGCGTGCCGCCGGTCATGGTGCCAAGGGCCGTGCCAAGAATGCAGGTGACGGCAGAGAAAATGGCGATGTAGGTGGGGCGGTTGTCATCCGGCGAGGTGGACAGCTGCATGCCGTTGGCGGCCAGGTTGCTGCCGCTCCAGAACAGCGCGCCGATGACGTTATGAAGAAGCGTGGGCCAGATGCTGCCCGGGGTGGAAAACAGGTAGAAAGCCTGCGTAAGGGCGGCGCCGAAGCAGCTGAGGAGCATCACGTTGCGCGCGCCGCACTGGTCCAGCGCACGCCCCCAGCGGGGCACGGCGATGATGGTGGCCAGCGAGGCAGCCATGGTGCCGAAGAGCATCATCTGCATGAAGTTGAGGCCCATGGTATTCATGGCATAGGGCGTGATGTAGGAGCCGGACATGTTGGAGGTAAAGCACCACACCGTCCACATCAGCAGCAGACGAAGGTAGGGCTTGTTGCGCAGCATGTCGCCGAAGATCTTGCCCAGGTGCATCTTCTGCGGCGGCGCGGCAAACTCTTCCTTGGCAAAGGCAAAGCAGATCATGTCAGCCGAGCCCAGCGTGCCGCCCACCAGGAAGGCCACCAGATACTTGCTGTTTTCCGGCAGCACGTCCAGCATGTAGGCCACCAGCAGGCCAAACAGGAAGCTGGCGATGGCCACCAGCTTGTCGCGCACGCCCAGCCATCGCCCGCGGATGCGGATGGGAGCCAGATCCGAAAACCAGGGGAACCAGCACACGTTGATGGCCGCGCCCAGGCAGGAGCTGACGCTGAGCAGCGCAATGAGCAGGTACAGCGGCATGCGGTCCGAAGGCGAGCGCATCATGAGCGGCATGAAGCCAAACAGCAGCCACAGCATTCGGGACACAAGGCCGAAGGTGAGCAGCCAGATTTTGCGCTTGTGCGTGCGGTTCACCAGCAGCGAAAACGGCAGCTGCAGGCAGGCCGCAATCTGCGGGATGGATACCAGCAGGCCAAACTCGATATCCGTAGCGCCAAGCGTGCCGGCCAGACCCACCATGGCAGCCGTGCCGCCGGCGCAGATGATGCCGCACATGGCGCCACAGATGTTGGCGGCCATCATGCAGTTCAGGCCCTTGCGCACATGCGGCGCGAGCCTTGCTTCATTGTATAGAAGAGAGAGCGTTCCCGGACCTCGGCGGCGCAAAAAACGGAACCTCATGTTCGAAAACTCCTTTTTATTCGTGCTCTAATGAGGGCATCGCGAGGATAATTCGGTGCGCAAGATGAGATTCCTGCCGTGCGAACAAGTATTTTTTTCTGATTTTTTCCGGCACGAAAAAGGGAGCGCCAAAAAGAGCTCCCTGCAAGCGTCAGCCGTTGATGGCGGGGTTTTCTTCGGTGGCAGGCGCGGGCTCGGCGGTCAGCTGCGGAACAAGGGTTTCGGCAGGCGCCGGCTCGGGGCTGGGCGTCAAATAGACAGCAGGCGCTGCGGGCTCCTGCGTGGGCATGGCGGTGACCGCTGCAGTGGGGGACTGATCCACCGGCACGCTGGCCGGCCACGGGTCGTTATCCACATAGCAGGCGGAAAGCGTGAAGCAGCAAAGCAGGCATATCATGAGCAAAAGAAAGCGTTTCATCAGCGTTGTCCTCCTTGGTGGGATGAAATGAGGCCACAACCAGTATATCACACTTTGCTTTACAAAGCGCGTCAGACTTGTTACAATGACAGGGAAAAAGCAGAAAGAAGGGAAACAGCATGAGCAATATCTGGCATGATATCTCTCCTGCCCGCATCACAAAGGATGATTTTATCGCCGTCATCGAAATTGAGAAGGGCAGCAAGAAAAAATACGAGCTGGACAAGGAAACCGGTCACCTCATGCTCGACCGCATCCTGCATACCTCCACCCACTACCCGGCCAACTACGGCCTCATTCCCCGCAGCTACGCCGACGATAACGACCCGCTGGACGTGCTGGTCATCTGCAGCGAGGTTATCCAGCCCCTCAGCCTGGTGCGCTGCTATCCCATCGGCGTGATCACGATGCTGGATCAGGGCAGGCTGGATGAAAAGATCATCGCCATCCCGTTTGAAGATCCCACCTACAACAGCTATCACGACGTGAGCGAGCTGCCCAGGCACATCTTTGAGGAGATGACGCACTTCTTCCGCGTGTACAAGAGCCTTGAAAACAAGGAAACCGTGGTGGATGAACTGCGCGGCGCAGAGGAAGCCCGCGAGGTCATCCAGAAGTGCCTGGACGCCTACATCAATAAATTCTGCCGGTAAAATGCCATGAACGCCCGGGGATGGAAACATCTCCGGGCGTTTTATATCCGTCACATCTTTGTAAAACTTTTGTGTCGAAAGCGCACTTTCTTATTGATAAGACTATACATTTTCAGCGTTTTCATGTACAATAGACGATGGAAAAGTTGTAACATTTATGAGCGTTTTCATAGGAAAGGAGCCATTTTGCAAATGAAGAAAATCACCTTGTTCTGCCTTGTGCTCATGCTGGCGGCGGCGCTTTTTCCTGCCGCTGCGCTGGCGGATGACACGGGCGCGCTGTCGGAAGGCGAGCTGGGCGCGTGGGTCAATCAGGTGCTGAAGGACACCATCGGCAAGGAGCCGCTGAACGCGCCCGTTGGCGAGGACGCCCGCACGGAAAACGGCTATGCCTTCATCTACGATTTTGCCACCCTGTATTACGATAAGCCTGTGCTGGACGCGCAGAGCGTGCTGGACGCCATCTCCGTCACCGGCGAAACCTACGCCGCGCCGCGCGGCATCACCCTTGGCGCCAGCGAGGATGCGCTGCTGAGCACCTTTGGCTGGCAGAATCCCTACCTGATGGGCGACGGATCCTTCTCCTCCTTCTATTGCGTGGACGTGCTGCCGCAGGCCGCCTACTGGAGCTGGGGCCAGCACGATGACAACTGGCAGCTGATGAACATGCAGTGCGCCGTGCACGTGATGACGGCTGAAAATACCTACACCGATGCAATGCTCCACTTTGATCTGGAAGACGGGGCGATCACCGCCATTCGCGTGGAGGGTCTTTCGCGCCTGATCACCGGCGAAGCTGTGAGCACCAACCTGGAAGCCGTGCGCGCCGTGGAAGCTGCCGCGGGTATGGACGCCATGAACAGCGAACACGCTGAGGGCTATGCTGTGCGCAGCGAAGCCGCCATGTTCGGCGCGGAGGATCTTGCCTTTAACGGCATGGACTTCCGCACGATGGATGCAGGCACGCTGGAAAAGGCGCTGGGTCAGCATCCTCAGTCCACCGAAACCATCAATCAGCACATGACCGCCACCTGGGCGGATGCCTACTGCACCTGCGGTTCTGATGGTACGGAAGTGCTCGGCATTGCCACCAGCGCCATCGAAGGCCCGCGCGGCATCCGCGTGGGCGATGCGCTGGATAAGGTGCTCGGCCTGTTTTACAGCGACGGCGAAGGCCGCACCGAAGGCAGCTTTGCGCTGCTCTACGGCGATGGCTCCACGCTGCCCACCGCCACCATGGAGACCGGCGACGTGACCATGCTCAACTACTCCGCCAATGCAGACGGCAAAAATATCACCCTGAGCCTGACTTTCGCCGAAAACATGCTGCAGGAGTGGGTCCTCTACACCTGGTAACCAAAATGCGGGATTCTCAAGGGGCCCAACCCCTTGAGCGGAGCCCAGAGGCAGAGCCTCTGGCAGGAGGTTTGTGATGAAGATCGATCTGACTTGCCCGGTGGAATTGTGGCAGTATGCCATGCCGGATGGCGAGCGCAGCGAATGCACCTTTGTGATGAACAATCTTAGCGACAAGGTGGTCGTGTCGGTACAGGTCACGCTGAGCTGCTTTGATAAGCAGGATGAGCTGCTGTTCCGTCAGACCGAGCGCGTGCAGGGCCTGAAGGCCGGCGTGGGCGACCGGTTCAGCGTCGTCATCCTGCCGTCTGAATGGGCGGGTGTGGAAGGCGTGGACCTGGTGATTGAAAAGGTCTGGTTCGATGACGCCACCGTGTGGCGCAGGGGCAATGCGCCGCTTGCGCATTACGAGGGCAACGCCCTGCCCGCCGGCCGCGCGCTGGATGAATTGCGCTTTGTGGCCGGTGCGGATGCGGCGGGCTATCCGCAATTGCAGGAGCAGGTGTGGCTGTGCGTGTGCGGCCGCCCCAATGCGCTGGACAGCCAGCGCTGCTGCCGCTGCGAGCGCAGGCGCGACGCTGTGTTTGCCAGCTTCAACCGCGAAAACGTGGGCCACGTGATCGCCGCGCATGAGCAGAAGCTGGCGCAGACCGCCCGCAAGGCACGCGAGGATAACAACATCCTGCAGGAAAATCAGGAAAAGCAGCGCGCAGCCAAGCGCCGCCGCCGCAGGCAGACGGTGCGCGCGTGCGTGACCATCGCCATTCTGGCGGCGGCCGCTGCGGTGACGGTGTTCTGGGGCATTCCCACCGTGCGCTACAATACCGCGCAGGATCTTCTGCGCGACGGCCATTATGATCAGGCCGCGTCTGCGTTCAGTGAGATGGGCGACTACCGCGACGCCATGACGCAGGTGCTGGAGTGCGATTATCAGAAGGCGCAGTCTCAGCTCAAGGCGGGCGGCGTGGAAGCGCTGATTGAAGCGGAGAACATCTTCCTGGGCCTCAAGGATTACGGCGAGAGCCGGACGCTCGCGCTGGAGAGCGCCTATCAGCTGGGCCTGTGGTATCTGGACAACGGCAGCTATGAGCTGGCCGCTGACCGCTTTCAGGCGCTGGGCGATTATCAGGACAGCGCGGACAAGCTGAAACTGGCCACCTACCGCAAGGCGTCGGAGCTGTTTGAGGCGGAGAACTACGCCGTGGCGCGCGTGCTGTTCCAGGGTCTCAAGACCTACGAGGACAGCGCCGACAAGGCCAGGGCCTGCACTTATGTGCTGGCCAAAGCCAAAATGGCCGAGGGCGATTACCTGCTGGCGCTGGACGAACTGGCGCAGCTGCACGGCTACGAGGATTCGGCCACGCTCACCAAACAGTGCTATTACGAAATGGCGAAGATCGACGCCGAAAACGGCCTGCTGGAAGCCGCCGGTGAAAAGTACCTGCTGGCCGGCGATTACAGCGACGCTCAGGACTGCGCCAACAGCTGCTTCTATCAGCTGGGCGTGGAAAAGAAGAACGCTGGCGAGTATGAGAAAGCCATGGCGCTGTTTTTGCGCATCCCGGATTATCTGGACAGCCAGACGCTGGCGCATGGCTGCGTGTACGAGCAGGCGATGGCGCTGATGGAAAAGGAAGATTACGCCAACGCCGCCGCGCTTTTGGAAACCATCACCAACTATGGCGATGCGCAGGCGCAGCTGGATGAATGCCGCTTTGTGCTGGCGGAAGCCGCCATTGAAGCGGGCGACGCCGCGCTGGCAGAATCGCTGCTGGACGCCATTGTGGACTACCGCGGCAGTGAAACCAGACTGCGCAAGGTGCGCTATCAGCTGGCGGAAAATGACTTTGACAACGGAAACTACGAGGCTGCCATCGCCCGCTATGAGGAGCTGGACGGCTACCGTGACAGCGCCACGCGCATCAAGCAGTGCCGCTATGCCATCGGTCAGGCTGCGCTGAGCGACGGACGCTACGAGGACGCCATCGCCGTGTTTGAGGCGCTGGGCAGCTACAAGGAAAGCAAGACCTATCTGGAGGACGCGCAGTATCAGCGCGCCATGAAGCTGCGCACGGCAGGCAATCTGCTGGCTGCGGCGGACGCCTTTGAGAAGATTGACAGCAAGCGCGCCAAAACCGCGCTCAATGAAATCCGCATGGAGCAGGCGCTTGCGCTGGAAGAAAACAAGAACTACGCCGAGGCGGCGGAGCTGTTCAAGGCGCTTGGCGTCTATCAGGACGCGAAGGATCACCTGAAGGCCTGCCAGTATGCGCTGGCACTGGCACAGAAGGAAGCGGGCGAGTGGGTGGCCGCAGGCGATGCGTTCCACGCGCTGGGCGCCTACAAGGATGCTGCACAGCTCAGCGAGGCGTGCTACAATGAATCCTACGGCGAGGCGGCTCAGACCGCGCGCGAAGCCATGGAACAGCAGGATTACGTCAGCGCCATCCGCGCGCTGGAAGGCATGGGGATGAGCAAGCTGGCCAAGGATTACAAGGATCTGCCTGATCTGTACGCCGAGGCCTGCTATCAGTACGCCGAAAGCCTCTACCGCAATGGCATGCCCTATCAGGCCATTCCCTTCTATCAGCGCGCGGGCGACTACCGCAGCGCATCCACGGACAAGCTCACCCGCCGCGTGTATCTGGTGCTGGGCGAGTGGCAGTCCGCCACGGGCAAAACTGCCAGCTTCACCATGGACGGCCAGTGCGATCTGATGGGCGAAAAGCTGTATTACCGCGTGAGCAACTTCAGCCTCTTCACGGGTACCGATCCCGAAAACATGACCATCACCCACAAGCTGAGCGCTATCGACGAAAAAGGCATGAGCCTGCGCGATATCCGCGATGGTCAGGACGTGGTGTACAAGTTCAGCCGCGTGGGCGACTTTGCGCTGCCGGAGATGGAAGTGAGCTGGCCGGTGGATACGACACCCGAGAAACCGGAAGAACCCGAAGCGCCTGAAGAGGCCGCAGAACCCGCAGCGGAGGAAGACGATGCAGCGCAGGCCTGACAAACTGGAAATTGGCGTGCTGTATGGCTTTCGGGCGCTGATGGTGCTGTGCGTGGTCAACTACCACCTGTGGCAGCAAAGCTGGATTCCGCAGTATTTCACGCTCTTTGGGCATCATGTGAGCATGGACTTCTGGACCCGTTCCAGCTATGTGTTTGTGGACGGCATGATCCTGCTGAGCGGCTTTCTGCTGTATTTGCCCTATGCAAGGCAGAAGCAGGAGGGCACGCCCGTGCCGACGGCAGCGCGGTTCTACTTCAACCGCGCCGCGCGCATCCTGCCCAGTTACCTGTTTGCGGTGCTGGCCGCGCTGCTTTGCATCGCCATCCCCCAAAACCTGTTCTATACGCCCGCTGCCATGAGGCATGACGTGGCGGCGCATCTCACGTTCACATTCGTGTTCTGGCCGCAGACGTATGTGTCCACGCCGCTCAACGTGGCGCTGTGGACCATCTGCGTGGAGATGCACTTCTACCTCATCTTTCCGTTGCTGGCGCGCGCCATGCAGAAAAGGCTCTCCGTCACGGCCATCGCCATGATCGCCGCCGGATGGGCGTACCGCTTCTGCATCGCGGCGTTTGTGAAGGACACCAACATCTTCATCAATCAGATGCCTGCGTTCCTCGATGTGTATGCCATCGGTATGCTGGGCGCGAATGCCTATCTGTGCATCAAACGCTGGATGGAAAAGGCGGATGTGCGCCAGCACTGCGCCGTGTGGCTGGTGACGGTGGGCGTGTTCATTCTGGGCGCGTGCGCGCTGGTGGAAATCCTGCGCGCGCAGTCCGCAGCCGGCGCCAACGGCCACGACGCTCTGCGCCTGTCGCAGATGAAGGTGCGCTTCGCGCTTACGCTGTCGCTTGGCAGCATGATGATGAGCGCCGCCTTCTGGCCGCCCATTCTGCAAAAGCTGCTGGATAACCGGCTGATGCGCTTCCTTTCCACCATCTCCATGAACCTCTACATCTGGCATCAGGTGCTGGCGGTGGAGATGCGCAAGGCGTGGTTCCCCAACACGGATCTGCTTCATACCGACCCCAACCAGCAGAAGGCCTACATGCTGCTGTCCATCAGCGTGGCCGTGCTGGCAGCCATGGCGCTGACCTACGGCTTGGAGCAGCCGGTATCCAAAAAACTGAATCAGTGGTACAAACGCCTGGAAGCAAAAGCAAACCGGAACGCATGATGCGCTCCGGTTTTTTTCAGTCGTTCCAGAAGATGGACGACTGGTTTTCCGTCATGCTGGTCACAGCGCCCTCGGGCTCGTCATCGTCCTGCAGCCAGTCGCGGATGCGCCCCCAGAAGCCTTGCGACGGCAGATTGGCCTGCGCCACCTGCACGGACTGCACGCCCTCCAGCAGCACGCCGTTGTTGAGCAGCTCCGCATGCACGGGAATGACGCGGTAGGTATAGATGATGCCGGGCTTGGCGGACGTATCGGTGTAATAGAGCGTTTCGCCCTTGCTGCCGTAGAGCTCCGTGAGCACAAAGCTTTCGCCGTAGGTATCGCGCTGCACGCGGTAGAGCGCGGTATCCGCCGGCTGCAGCTTGAGCAGCGGATAGCCTGCGTCGCTGTGGCCCACGCTGAAGCTGTTGAGCGCGCGCGGCGGCGTCCACACATCGCTCTTCTTGGTAGGGTGATTGTCCTCGGCAAAGTACTCGGTGTAGCGGTAGTTTTTCGGGGTGAGATCCACCGCCAGCATGGCCTCGCCCTTCCATTTGATGGACTGCTTGTCAATCTCCAGCGCGATGATGCCGTCCGGCCGGGTGAACTGCGGCTTGTCGCGGTTCTGGTAAAGGGCTTTGAAGTAGTTGCGGGCCATGGCGGCGGTGTTGTCGCCGCCGCTCACCCAGCCCTGCAGCTTGTGCTGCGCGTCCGGCTCGTCAAAGCCCATCCAGAAGGCGCAGGTGATTTCCGGATTGTACACGGCCATCCAGATATCACGGTTGCCGCCGCCGGTCATGTTGACGGTGCCGGTCTTGCCGGCCACGGGCGTACCGGCAGCGGAGAGCTTTGCGCCGGTGCCGCTGGAGGTGACGGACTGCATGAGGCTGGTCATGAGATAGGCGGAGGTGGATTTGAGCACCTGGGTGCCGGCGTCGCGGTGCTGGTAGAGGATGCGCCCGGTGGAATCGGCAATACGGCGGATGAAGTGCGCCTTGTGAAAGGTGCCGCCGTTGCCAAAAGGCGCATAGGCGGCTGCCAGCTCCACCGGCGATACGCCGTAGGTCATGGAGCCAAGCGCAAGGGAGAGATTGGCGTCGCGGTCGTCCAGCGGAATGCCCACCTTGCTCAGATAATCGCGCCCGGCTTGCACGCCGATCTGATCCATCAGCGCCACCGCCGCCACGTTCAGGCTGGAGGAAAGCGCCGAGCGGATGGACACGTTGCCGTAGTAGGTGTACCCGGCGTTGCGCGGCTTGTAGCCGTTGAAATTGGTGGGTTCATCCTTGAGCACGCTGGCAGGCGTATAGCCGAACTGGTCGATGGCAGGCGCGTACACGGCCAGCGGCTTGAGCGCGCTGCCCGGCTGCCGCCTGAGCTGCGTGGCCCGGTTGAAGCCGCGCCGTACCTCGTATTCGCGGCCGCCCACAATGGCCAGCACCTCGCCGGTGCGCACATCCACACAGGCTGCGGCGGCCTGCACCTTTGTGCCGTCAGAAGCGTTGGCCGGAAACACATCGCGCTGAAACTGCTCCTCCAGCACGCGCTGGTGCTCGCGGCTTAAGGTGGTATCGATGATGAAGCCGCCGGTCAGCACCTGATCGCTGGTCATGCCCAGCAGCTTTTCGGCCTCGTCCAGCACCGCGTCCACAAACCAGCCGTGCTCCAGCACCTCGGGCTCGCGCTCAGCCAGCTTGACGAGATCGTTGACAGCGCGGGTGTATTCAGCCGTATCAATCATGCCATTTTCCAGCATCGTAGACAGGATGTAATTGCGCCGGGAGCGGTTGGCGTCGGCATTGGCGGCAGGGGAGTAGTAGCTGGGCGCTTTGATGGAGGCAGCCAGCGCCGCTGCCTGTGTGAGGGTAAGATCCTGCGCATCAACGCCATAGTAGGTCTGCGCAGCGGCCTGTATACCGTACGCACCGCTGCCGAAGTAAATGTAGTTGAGATACATGGACAGGATTTCATCCTTGCTCATCTGCTGTTCCAGCTGCATCGCCAGCCAGATTTCCTCCAGCTTGCGCGAAATGGTCTTTTGCGTGCTCAGGTGGCTCTGGCGGATGAGCTGCATGGTGATGGTGCTGCCGCCCTGCGCATAGCTGCCCTGGCGCAGATTGGCCACCAGCGCTCCGGCCAGGCGCACCACATCCACGCCCTGATGCTTGTAAAACCGCAAATCCTCCGCTGCCAGAAAGGCCTGCTGCGTATGCAGCGGAATCTGCTCCAGCGGGATGACCACGCGGTTTTCCGCGCCGCGGATTTTGGTCAGCAGCGCGCCTTCGCTGTCATACATCAGACCGGTCTGCGGCGCGGCGGTGATTTTGCGTACATCCAGCTTCTGCCACGAGGGTACATCAAAGGCAAAGTAGCCTGCTGCCAGCACGAATGCCATAAGTCCGGCCAGCACCGCAAGCGTGTTTCTGATGGGATGCCTGCGCGCCGGCAGGCCGGTGTTGTACCTGTCGGGGGTGCGCAGCGCACGGGCGGCGATGCGGCGCGCCTTTGCATGCCGCATCGCCTGCCTGTGCGTCAGGTCCGGCTCGCGTTTGCGAAAGTGATCTGCCTGCCGCAGTTTCTCCTTTCGCTTCGCTTTGGCGGATGGCTCCTCCTCGTCAGGGCAGAGGGCCTCACTGTCTCCGCTGCGGGCGGCGTCCTCGGTGACTTCCGCTTCGCGCGCCGCCGGAGAATCCGCGCTGGCGACGTCGCGCTTTTTCTTGGATTTGGACATGCAATTCCTCCCAAACCAGATGATGGCTGCAAAACGGCAAATGCTTTTCATGAGCCATGCGTGCTTACTATGCGCGTTTTGCGCGCCGAAAAACCGTGACAAACCCAGCAATAAGTACCATTTACAGCGATACACGGCGCTCTGTATACTGTTTTTGCAACACGAACGGAGGAATGCTGTGTGAAAACAATGGTGAACCGTACCAATGCATATACGATGAGCGGGCTGGTGCTGATGATGCTGGCCGTCACGTTTTGGCAGAGCCGCGCGCTGCCTGCGGGCGCGCACATGGGCTACGCCGTGCTGCTGGGCGCGGTGCTGCTGATGGCCTCCGCCCTTGGCAGACGGCAGATGCAGACCGAATGGGCCGGAAAGCAAGCCTTTGACGCGCCCAGCACTATTCCCGATACGCGCTTTTCAGACGTGGCGGCCAATGAGGAAGCCATGGAAAGCCTGCGCGATCTGGTTTCGTTCATCCGATCGCCTGAGAAATATCAAAAACTTGGCGCGCGCATTCCGCGCGGCGTGCTATTCTATGGCCTGCCCGGAACGGGCAAGACCCTCATGGCCAAAGCGCTGGCAGGCGAGGCAGGCGTACCGTTCTTTGCCGTCAACGGCGCGGATTTTGTGGAGATGTACGTGGGCGTGGGCGCAAGCCGCGTGCGCGCGCTGTTCCGCAAAGCGCGCAAGGCCGGGCGTGCGGTGATCTTCTTTGACGAGATTGACGCCATCGGCAAAAAGCGCGACAACCGAAGCGATGAGCGCGAGCAGACGCTCAACGCGCTTTTGTCCGAAATGAGCGGCTTTGGCGATGTGGACGGCATTGTGGTGCTGGCCGCTACCAACCGCGTGGATACGCTGGACGAGGCGCTGCTGCGCGCAGGCCGCTTTGACCGCCAGATCGAGGTACCATTGCCCACGCAGGCAGAACGGCTGCAGATTCTTCAGGTGCATGCGCAGAAAAAGCCGCTGGCGCAGGACGTGTGCCTTGCCGACATCGCCAGAAGAACGGTGATGTTTTCCGGTGCGAAGCTGGAAAGCCTGATGAATGAGGCAGCCATCCGTGCGGTGAAGCGCGGCGCGGAAGCCATTGCATCCGCCGATCTGCACCATGCGCTGGACGATGTGATGCTGGGCGCAGAAAGGCGTGATCTGCAAAGGCTGGAGCACGAGCGCCGCGTGACGGCGGCTCATGAAGCCGCGCATGCCATCGTGACGGCGGTGCTTCTGCCAGCGCAGGAAATGCAGAAGGTATCCATCATTCCCACCACGCGCGGTGCAGCTGGCTACAGCCTGTCGCTGCCGGTGGAAAAGCTTTTTCACGAGCAGCAGGAGCTCCTCTGCCACATCGCCGTGGCATTGGCCGGGCGCGAAGGCGAACGGATGCTTCTGGGTGCGGAGCGCGTGGGTACGGGATCCTCCAACGACATTGAAAAAGCCGCCCTGATGGCGCGGCGCATGGTGTGCGAATGGGGCATGGTGCCGTCCTCAGACGAGGCCTACCTGTTCAGCCAGAGCCAGAAGGACGCGGCGTGCCAGCAGTGGCTCAACCAGGGTCAACGGCTGGCGGCGCAGGTGCTTGAGGAGTACCGCGAAGCATGGCTGAAGCTGCAGAACCTGCTCATGGAAAAAGAAAGCGTGGACGGTGCAGAAGTGATCGCCTGCCTCACAGCATAACCCAAACGGCGGAGGAATCATCATCCTCCGCCGTTCAGTTTGTCCCGGATCAGTTCGATGGCGTGCTTTTCGACGCGCGAAACATACGACCGGGAAATGTTCAATTGCTGTGCAATTTCATGCTGCGGATGCACCACGCCGTCGCGAAGCCCGTAGCGCATCTCCAGCACCATGCGCTCACGATCGGGCAGCTGGGGCAGGGCTTTTTGCACCATGTCCAGCGTCACCCGGCGGCGCACTTCCTCCTCCACCAGATCGGGCGGCGTGCCCAGCAGATCGGAGAAGGTGACGGCGTTGCCGTCGCTGTCGGTGCCCAAGGGTTCGTCCAGGCTTACGTCGCACTGCTGCTTGCGGCTTTGCCGGAGCGACATGAGAATTTCGTTTTCAATGCAGCGCGCCGCGTAGGTGGAAAGCGACGTGCCGGCGTCCGGGTCGTAGCTGCGCACGGCCTTGATCAGCCCGATGGCGCCGATGGAGATGAGATCGTCAAAGGTGCAGCCGGGCACCTTGTATTTGCGGGCGATGTGCACGATGAGGCGCATGTTGTGCTCAATGAGCATCTGCCGGGCGTCCTCGTCGCCCTCCTTCATGCGCGCCAGCGCCTCGCGCTCCTCCAGCGCGCTTAAGGGTTTCTGAAAGCTCTGCCGGCCGGAGATGTACCCCAGCAGGAACAGGCAGTCTTTGATAATCCAGAACAGAAAGCTTGTGATCAACGCATATCCCCTCCTGTACAAGAGGCTATGCGCGGCATCAGCGGTGGAATTCGTGATCGCAGACGTATTTGATGAACACATCCAGCGCGCGGGAGTGCCACTTGTTGCGGTGGCAGATCATCTGCTGCCATACGTCCACCTAATGGGCGGCCTGCGCTTCTTCGCCGGCCGGCTCGAGCCCGTCAGCGACTGGCCCCCAGAAACTGGTGGAGGCCTACATTGCCGACTTCGGCGAGGATCAGCAAGACTTCAATGACAGCCCAAACGCCTGATCCTTGCAGGATCAGGCGTTTGGCAATCAGTTGTGAAGTGGGTGGGGGAGAAGAGCGGGCAGAAGGTACTCGTTCTTCAGCGGGCAGCACAGATAGAAGCTGACCTGCATACCCTCCTCAGCCAGCGGTACGCAGTGATACGTGCTTTGCAGATTGCGGTTGGCGATGGTGGATTCCAGAATAAAAGCGCGCATGTCGAAGGCTTGCAGCAGCTCGTGGTATTCCTTTTCGTCGTTGACGAACACCAGGTGCAGCTTGTCGCTGAGCTTTTTGCGGATGTGGGCAGCCCAAAAGCCGGTCTGCGTCCACACCAGCAGCGTGCTGTCCTGCAGATCCTGCAGGGTGACGGATTCCTTGCCGGCCAGCGCATCGCTGGCGGACAGGCGCACCATCAGGCGGTCGGTCACGTAGGGCACGCAGACCAGCTCGGGTTCGTCGATGGCGTACTCTGTGATGGCAAAGTCAAACCGCCCGTCCGAAAGGCCGCCGGGCAGCAGCTCGCTGGGCAGATGCTCCGAAACGATGCTCTTTTCCGGAAACATGCCGCTGAGCTTTTCCACCAGCATTTTGCACAGTCCCGTAGCATAGGAGGCAACGGTGATGGCGCTGAGGCGGCGGGCCATTTCCTGTAGATGCTCCACCATGGTTCTTTCGGACTGGATGTGCGTGCGGGCAAGCCGCACGGCTTCTTCGCCCACTTCATTTAATTCAATGCGGTTTTTGGAACGTTCAAACAGCATAACGCCCAGCTCTTTTTCCAGCCGTTTCATGGCAGCGGAAAGAGAGGGCTGAGATACGTACAGTTTTTCTGCTGCGGCGCTGAGCGTGCCGCATTCCTGAAAGGTGACCAGGATCTCCCAAAGGCTGCTGTCGATCACGAATCGTCGTTCCCCCCTTCGGTAAAACAAGTGGTACTAAAATGATTATATCACATATTGATTCGACGATTTTTACTTCAGCAAAAATCGAGTATAAAAAAAACTTATAGTAGATACCGATAACACTATTATACTTTTGGGCAAAAAACTTGTAAAATGTCTATAGTCAGTGGCGAAATGCCCCAGCCCGCAGATATCTGCCAGTATCTGCACGCCAACTATTCTCTGATCAACGAGAACGGCCTATGGAGTGCCGACGTGATCGACACCTTCTCTCGCGCTGATGCTTACTCCAACAACACCAACCCCTATGCGTACCGCCGCGAGTGGCACGAGCTCTGGACCGAGCGGGAGACAAGCTGTATGCCAAGCAAATGTTCAACCGCGTTGACATGAACGAAGCCAAGTGTCCCCAGTGGTGGAGCGATACCCTGAACGCCGCTCCCAACAAGCCCGTTGAGGAAGCTGCTGCTCAGTAATTCGTCTGTCTAACCTGTGGGCCCACGCGCGCGCAAGAGCGCTTGGACCTTCCCCTTTATGAACACACTTCAGGTAGCGTGCTATGATTGCTGTGGTTGCCGTGCTGGCGGTGCTTTTGCCGGCGCGCATGGTGGTTGCTGTGTTCAAGGAAGCAGGCGTGCGCATCTATGCCCGAAGCCCGCAGAATTCTGCCGGATGGCACAGAAGAAGAATACCGCAGGGAGAAACTGCTGGAGCAGCTGCCCTTTGACCCCGTGCCGCAGCCGCTGCCGGGCACGACCGATGTGTATTACGTCACCGCGCATTCGCCGTGGTACGCCATCGCGTCGCTGGCACTTGCATCGATTTTTCTGTTCCTGACATGGAAATCCAAAAAGAAAGGGGAATGCAGATGAATCTGTTTGATATTCTCGGCCCCGTCATGGTTGGCCCGAGCAGTTCCCATACGGCCGGCGCGGCGCGCATCGGCCTCACGGCGCGCCGCCTGCTGGGCGAAGGCACGCCGCGCAAGGCCAGGATCACCCTGTACGGCTCCTTTGCCGCCACCGGCCGCGGCCACGGCACCGACCGTGCGCTGATTGCCGGTCTGCTTGGCTACAAGCCGGATGACGAGCGCATCTCCGACAGCTTCCGCTGGGCGGAAGGCCATGGGCTGGACTTTACCTTTGAATATTCCAAGCTCTCCGCTGAGCATCCCAACACCGCCCGCCTGGAACTGGTGGGCAAGAGCGGCAAAAAGCTGAACATGACGGCCTGTTCGCTGGGCGGCGGCCGCATCATGGTGGTGGAGCTGGGCGGCCTGCGCGTGAAGTTTTCGGGCGATCTGCCCACGCTGATCGTGCAAAATTCCGACCGTCCCGGCATGGTGGGCAAGGTGGCCGGCATGCTGGCGGAAGAAAAGGTGAACATCGCGGCCTTGCAGGTGTACCGCGATTATCCCGGCGGCAAAGCCGTGATGATTGTGGAAACGGACAAGCCTGTGTCCCGCGCCGTGCTGGATCATCTGAAGCAGGAGGAAGGCATCATTGCCGTGACGGCCATCGAAGGCGAACGCTGACAAGGAGGCAGAGAGATATGGCGATTGAATCGCTTGCGGCGCTGGAAAGCGCGTGTAAGGATCGGGATTTGTTTGAGGTGGTTCTGGAAAACGACTGCGTGGAGCGCGGTGTGACGGCTGAGGAATCCTTTGACAAGATGCGCGGCATGTTCAGCGCCATGCTGCACTCGGCGGCGGGCTACTCCGCATCGCTGCGCTCGGCCAGCGGCATGGTGGGCGGCGACGGCGACCGCATGCGCCGCTATGTGAGCGAAGGCAGAACCATCTGCGGCGACTACATCGGCCAGGTGATTGCTCAGGCGCTGGAAATGGGCGAGAGCAACGCGTGCATGAAGTGCATCGTCGCCGCGCCGACGGCCGGCAGCTGCGGCGTGCTTCCGGCGGTGCTGCTGTATCTTCAGGACAAATACAAATTCACCGACGAGAAGATCGCCGAG
>JAQXJZ010000060.1 GCA_029009515.1 bacterium | reverse complement strand
CATATTCCGGATATACATTCTCCATGTCATTGAGGTATGCTAAATCGAGCATTCTTTTTGATGAATGCGATTAGGAGGAAATCTTATGGGCAGAACCATCGGCATCGATCTTGGCACCACCAATTCCTGCGTCGCCTTTATGGAAAACGGCGAGCCCGTCGTTATTCCCAATGCAGAGGGCGGACGCACCACGCCTTCCGTTGTAGCCTTTACCAAGGATGGCGAGCGCATCGTGGGCGCAGCAGCCAAGCGTCAGGCCGTCACCAATTCCAGCCGCACCGTCGCGTCCATCAAGCGCGATATGGGTACGGACAACCGCGTGAAGATTGATGGCAAATCCTTCACGCCGCAGGAGATCAGCGCGATCATTCTGCAAAAACTCAAGAAGGACGCCGAAGCCTATCTGGGCGAGCCGGTGACGGACGCCGTCATCACCGTGCCCGCGTATTTCAGTGACAGCCAGCGTCAGGCCACCAAGGATGCTGGCCGCATTGCAGGCCTCAACGTGCTGCGCATCATCAACGAGCCCACCGCCGCTGCCATGGCTTACGGTATGGACAAGGGCGGCGCACAGAAAATTATGGTGTTTGACCTGGGCGGCGGCACGTTTGACGTGAGCATTCTGGACATCAACAGCGACGTCATCGAAGTGCTGGCTACCGCCGGCAACAACCGTCTGGGCGGCGACGATTTTGACGCCTGCATCGCCAACCACCTGGTGGAGGCTTTCAAAAAGCAGGAGCGCATCGACCTGACCAAGGACCCTACCGCCATGAGCCGCATCAACGAAGCGGCGGAAAAGGCGAAGATCGAGCTGTCCTCCGCCACCACTGCCATGATCAACCTGCCTTTCCTGGCTGCCGGACGCGACGGCGCAAAGCACCTGGAAATGACGCTGACCCGCGCCAAGTTTGACGAGCTGACCGCCCATCTGGTGGAGGCCACCATGGGCCCGGTGCGCCAGGCCATGAACGATGCCGGCCTGTCCCCCAGCGATCTCAGCCGCGTGCTGCTGGTGGGCGGCTCCACCCGCATTCCCGCCGTGCAGGCTGCCGTGAAGCGCTTCACCGGCCGCGAGCCCAGCAAGGATATCAACCCTGACGAATGCGTATGCATGGGTGCCGCCATTCAGGGTGGCGTGCTGCAGGGCGAAGTGAAGGGACTGCTGCTGCTGGACGTCACGCCTCTGAGCCTCGGCATTGAAACCATGGGCGATGTGTTCAGCCGCATCATCGAGCGCAACACCACCCTGCCCGTGCAGCGCAGCCAGGTCTTCACCACTGCTGCCAACTTCCAGACCAGCGTGGATATTCACGTTTTGCAGGGCGAACGCGAGATCGCCAGCTGCAACAAGACCCTTGGCCGTTTCCGCCTGAGCGGTATCCGCCGTGCGCTGCGCGGCATTCCGCAGATCGAGGTTACCTTCTCCATTGACGCCAACGGCATCGTCAACGTATCGGCCAAGGACCTGGGCACCGGCAAGCATCAGGAAATCACTCTGACCCAGAGTTCCAACATGTCCTCCGCCGAGATTGACGCCGCCATCCGCGATGCGGAAAAGTATGCCTCCGAGGACGCAAAGCGCAAAAAGAGCGCGGAGCTGCACAACCATGCCGAGGAACTGCTGTACCAGTCCAAAGCTGCCACCAAGAAGCTCAATCCTCAGGATAAGGACCGCATCGAAACCCTGCGCAAGCAGCTGCAGTCCGCCATGGACAGCAAGGATGATTACGCCATCGAGCGCGGCATTGAAGATCTGACGCAGGCGCTGCAGGCGGTTGGACGCTTTGTGGACAACAGCGGCGCCGACAGCGAGGATGGCGCCATGGACGCCGATTTCAACGGCGGCAACTGATCTTTCCTACGAAAGGAAGATGAACCTTGTTTGGCTACATCACCATCGCACCCGGCACGCTGGCTCCTGAACGGCAGGAGCGCTACCGCGCCCACTACTGCGGTCTGTGCCGCACGCTGGGCACGCGTTTTGGCGCTGTTGGACAGATGACGCTGAGCTACGACGTCACCTTCCTTTACCTGCTCCTCTCCTCCCTGTATGAGCCAGAGGAACAAGCCGGTACAGAACGCTGCGTGCCGCATCCCTTCAAGCCGCACGGCTATGTGCTCAATGAACTGGCGGATTACTGCTGCGATATGAACATCGCCCTGGCCTATCATAAGTGCATGGACGACTGGCAGGATGACAGCAGCCTCATTGGCCGCGGCGAGGCCGCGCTTCTGCGCAAGGGCTATCTGGAGGTACAAAAGCGCTATCCCGAAAAATGCAGGCAGATTGAAAAGTGCCTGCAGGAGCTGCATCAGCTGGAGGTGCGCAAGGACGCCACGCTGGATGATGCTGCCAATCTGTCCGCCAGAATGCTGGGCATCCTCTACCGGTATCAGGAGGATCTGTGGGCAGATACGCTGGAGCGCATGGGCCAAGCGCTTGGTCGCTTCATCTACCTGATGGACGCCTACGATGATCTGGACAAAGACATGCGCAAAAATCGCTTCAACGCTTTGCGGCATTATCGCAGTCAGCCGGATTACGAAGCCTTTGTCAAAGAAAGCCTCACGCTGCTCATTGCCGAATGCACCGATGCATTTGAAACGCTTCCGCTTGTGCAGGATATGGACATTTTGCGAAATATCCTGTATGCTGGTTGCTGGACGCGCTATCAGCAAAAGCAGCTCAAGCGCGAACGCAAGAACGGTACGCCTGACAGGCGCAAGGAGGACGGGGCATGAGAGACCCCTATGAAGTGCTGGGTATCCCTCAGGGAGCCTCAGACGATGAAATCAAGGCCGCTTACCGCAAGCTGGCCAAAAAATATCATCCCGACTTAAACGGCGGCTCTGCCGAGGCCGAAGCCAAGATGAAGGAAGTTAACGAAGCGTATAACATTCTCATCAAGCACAAGGGCACCGTCGGCGCGCAGAGCGGCTATGGCGGATACAGCAACCCCTATGGCGGAAGCAACTACGGCGGTTCCTATGGCGGATATGGCCAGAGCGGTTACGGTCAGGGCGGATACGGTTCTTCCGGCCAGTATGGCGGAGGATACAACCAGAACCGCGGCGGTTACAGCTACGGCGGTTTTGGCTTTGACTTTGAGGATCTTTTCGGCGGCGCGCACCGTCAGTACCAGACCAGCAGCTACACCGAGAATGATCCCGCGCTCAAGCCCGCTGCGCAGGCCGTGCTGGCAGGCCGCTATTCGGATGCGCTGACCATCCTCAAGAGCGTATCCAACCGCAAGGCCGCATGGTACTACTGGAGCGCCCGCGCCAACATGGGCCTCGGCAACCGCATTGCCGCGCTCAACGACGCCAAGACCGCCTGCAGCATGGCGCCGGACGAGTCTGCCTTCCGCGAACTGCTGGCTCAGCTCAACGCAGGCGGACAAACCTATCATCAGCGCAGCACGCAGAGCGATTTCGCATCCTATCTTTGCTCCAATCCCTGTCTGAGCCTGTGTCTGTTCAATATGTTCTGCAACTGCTGCTGCGGCCGCGGGGGCATCTATTTCTGCTAAACCAGCTTGAAAAGAGGTTTTTCCAATGTCTTTCTGGCAAAAGATCAAACAGTCTTTCCGCAATTTCATGGTTGGCCGCAACGGCGCGGATTATCTGTCCATGGCGCTTTTGTGGACGGGTCTGCTGGCTTACCTGCTGGGCTCCATCATCGGTTCCATCCGGGCCTCTGTGGTGTTCCCGCTCATCGGCATGCTTTTGAACCTGGTGGGCTTTGCGGCGTATGTGTTTTCCATCTTCCGCCTGTTTTCGCGCAATGTGGAAAAGCGCCGTGCGGAAAACCGCCGTTATGTAACCATGATGGAAAAGAAGTCCACCGAGCGCCGTCAGGCCAAGGTGCGCTTCCAGAACCGCAAAAAGTACAAGTATTTCAAGTGCCCCGGCTGCAAGGCATGGCTGCGCCTGCCGCGCGGCAGCGGCGTGGTGACCGTCACCTGCAGCCGCTGTCACACCAGTTTTACGCAGAAGGGCTGAACGCAAAAAGGAACGTCGTAAGTAGACTGCCCCAGAATGTGCGGACTACACAAAAAGGGCCCTATGTAGAAAAGATGAGTCAGAAGGAGTGGCGAAGCGTAAGCGGAGCCACTCCTGTTTTTTGTTTGGATTCGCTCGCTGTTATAGAAGTCAATATAGCGTTCGATCATGGAGTTTGCTTCGTGAAGAGACTTTGGTTTGTGACGATAAATGCATTCGGTCTTGAGGATGGAAAAGAAGTTTTCTGCCATGGCGTTGTCGTAAGGATTGCCGCGTCTTGACATGGATGGGGTGATTTTGTATGATTGCATGCGCTTAACGATTCGGAACAGGAGATGATGATTGTGATCGAAAGATGCATTCAAGGTGAAATAACGGCAGGGGAATGTGCGGCACTTCTGGAAGAAATGGCGGAGGAAGTATATTAAAGCATAAAACGAAATGTGTTTTCACATTTCATAAACTTTTTCCGAGCATTTCAAAAACAAACCTTCTGTATGATTCATCATGTCATCTGACAATGAAGAAATTTGGAGGGCTTATGAAATGACGAAAAAGAATTTTATGCATCTTTTGCTGCTGGTGCTGGGTGGTCTGCTGTTTTCTGTGGGTATGTGCATGTGTCTGATTGCTGAGTGGAATCTGTTCAAGCCGGGTGTGGTGGTAACGGCGCTTAGTGCGCTTGTGCTGTGTGTGCTGGCTCTTTTCAGGTGGATTCAGGCCGGAAAGCCTGTTGCCCGTGTAGACTGGAAGAAGGTTGGAAAGGCTGCTTACTGCGTGGTGGCGGTACTGGTTCTGGGCGTAGGCATGAGTATGATCATGTCCTTTGAGGGTATGATGATTCCTGGCATCATTGTGGGCGCTGTTGGCATCGCTCTGCTGCTTGGCATCATTCCGGTTGTAAAGGGGCTGAAGGAGTAAACAATTCCTTAACATCTCTGTGGTATGATAAACGGAGACCGGGTAAGGAGGACTGCAGAGATGATCAGGATTCTGGTTGTGGAGGATCATCCGGAGATGAACCATGCCGTCTGTGCGTTTCTCAGGCAGCAGGGCTGTGAGGCCGTGGGCTGTCTGAATGCGCAGGAGGCTTATGACGCCATGTATGGCAGTCTGTTTGATGTGATCATCTCGGATATCATGATGCCGGACGTGGATGGCTTTGAGTTTGCCCAGACCGTTCGTGAACTCAATCAGGAGATCCCGATTCTCTTTGTGTCTGCAAGGGATGATCTGGCCGCCAAGCAGAAGGGATTCCGTATCGGGATTGACGACTACATGGTCAAGCCCATTGACCTGGAGGAATTGGTCATGCGAATCGGCGCGCTTACAAGGCGCGCCCGCATTGCGTCCAGCCGTCACCTCACGGTTGGCAAACTGGTTCTGGATGCAGATGAGTATGCCGCTTATCTGGATGATGAACAGATTCCGGTTACTGTCAGGGAATTTCAACTGCTGTTCAAGCTGCTGTCCTATCCCAAAAAGACCTTTACCCGTGCGCAGCTGATGGATGAATTCTGGGATGTGGAAAGCAGTTCAAGCCTGCGTACGGTGGACGTTTACATCACCAAACTGCGCGAAAAATTTTCTGCCTGTGAAGATTTTCAGATTGTGACAGTCCACGGGCTTGGCTACAAGGCGGTGCTGAAATGAAGCGTTTCTGGTATGAAGTGCACCGCTTTGTATGCTTTTTTCTTCTGATTGGTTTGGTGGTTACGTGCTGCATGCTGCTGTTTCTGCAAAATCTGCAGCATAGTCTGCAAATTGTTTTTACACAGCAGCATATCGAAACTGCCGCCAAAAGTACCTTTATCAATGTGGTGGTCATCACCCTTGTGTTTATGCTTGTAGATCTGCTGTGGCGCCGCCTTCATGTGCAGCGCAGGGCTGCGGAAATATCCCACGCGGCACAGAAGTGCATGGCGGGCGATTTTTCCGTGCGCATTTCGCGCTCGAACAAGCCGGATGATGCGTTTGATATCATTGCGGACAGCTTTAATCTGATGGCGGAGGAACTTGCCGGCACCGAAACCCTGCGCAAGGACTTTGTGGCCAATGTTTCGCATGAGCTTAAGTCGCCGCTTGCGGTCATACGCAACTATGCTGCTTTGCTGCAGAATCCTGTTCTTCCGGAAGACGAGCGCAGGAACTATCTGAAGGTGATTTCCTCCCAGACGGAACGCATGGCGGCGCTGGTTACCAATATTCTCAAACTCAGCAAACTGGAAAATCAACAGATCCATCCGCAGAATAAACGTTTCGACTTGGGCGAGCATCTGTGCTCGTGTCTGCTTGCGTTTGAAGATGCGTGGGAAAAGAAGGAACTGGAGATTGAAACAGATCTTCAGGATGACGTGCTGGTCAGAAGTGATGAGGAATTGCTGGGCATCGTCTGGAATAACCTGTTTTCCAATGCCGTCAAGTTTACGCCGCAAGGCGGGCGGATTTTTCTTTCTCTGCGGACGGATGGGGAAGAGGCTGTGGTAGAGGTCGGCGACACTGGCTGCGGTTTCGGGCAGGAGGCCGGCCGCCATCTGTTTGAAAAATTCTACCAGGGCGATCCTTCCCACGCTTCTGAGGGTAATGGCCTTGGCCTTGCGCTGGTTAAGCGTGTAGTTGAGATTGTGGGAGGCGAAATCAGCGTGCAGAGCGTTTTGGGAGAAGGCAGCATATTCTCTGTGCGGATCAGGAGAGCGACAAAAGATGAAACGCGGTAACCAATGGCTGAAATGGCTGCTGTTTCCGCCGACGTGGGTGATTGTGCTTGTTTCCATTCCTTCTTTTGTGTGGATGACGGTTGAGTTGATCCGCCCGGACGATGGACGCTGGACGGCATATGTAAGCTATGCTTTGGCGGCATATTCATTTGTTCTGATCTGTGTGCGGACGCATGCCATCGTACGTGCTTTTCGCAATGGCTTTGCGAATGTGAAATGGATACAGAAGGCGCTGAATACTTCTTTTGCGCGGCGGTATCAGCAGGACCGGATATTCCGCGCAGAGTGTGCTGTGGGTATTGGTCTTGTGATCAATCTGCTGTATACGGCGCTGAATGTTTTTCATGCCGTTTGGTACCGTTCCCTCTGGTCGGCAGCGCTTGGCGGATATTATCTGCTGCTGGCGCTTTTGCGCTTCATGCTTGCGTCCTATGCCTTGCGGCATCCGGCTGGATCGAACCTGCGTGCGGAATGGCGCCGCTGCCTTTGGTGCGGGTTTGTTCTGCTGCCCATGAATGTTGCCCTTGCAGTTGTGGTAGGGCTGGTAACACGCAGCGGCCATGGCTTTGTCTATCCGGGTGTGCTTGTGTATGTGATGGCTTTATATGCGTTCTATGCGCTGACGATGGCCATCGTCAATCTGGTCCGCTATTCAAGGAGCTTTAGCCCGGTTATCACCGCAACCAAGATGATTACCCTGATTTCTGCCATGGTTTCCATGCTTGCTCTGGAGACGGGGCTTCTCACACAGTTTGGAACGGCCGATCAGCAGGAGTTTAACCGGATCATGACGGCTGCAACGGGCGGCGTGGTGTGTGCCATGGTGCTTGTTATGGCTGTGCACACCATACGCATTTCTGCACGTCATATCCGAAAAGATGATTAAGGAGTATCGTATATGGAAAAAGAACACGCCAAACCGGCTGAAACTTTCAGTTATACCTATTCTGCCAAACAGCAGGCTGAAATACAGGAAATACGAAAAAAATATCTGCCTAAAGAAGAAGATAAGCTGACACAGCTGCGCAAATTGGATGAACAGCCTGTTCGAAAGGCGTGTTCGGTTTCTTTGACAGTGGGTATCATCAGTTCATTGATTCTTGGCTTTGGGATGAGCTGCTGCATGGTGTGGGGCGGCAAGTGGTTTGTTCCCGGTATTATGGTTGGACTTATCGGGCTTGCGGGATGCGCGGCTGCCTATCCGCTTTATCAATATGTGGTAAAAAAGGAACGCAGGAAGATTGCACCAAGAGTGATTGCTTTGACGGATGAATTGATGAAATGAATAAAACGGCACGGTTTCAGTCCAAATGGTCTGAAACTGTGTTTTTTTTGTGCTTTTGTTTGAATGTTTTGACATTATCTGTACACTCTGTTACAATTGCTATATCTCATTAAACGCAAGGGAGAAATAAATAATGGAAAATCGTGAACGTCTATCGTCCCGACTTGGCTTTATTTTGCTTAGCGCCGGATGCGCAATCGGCTGCGGCAATGTGTGGAAGTTTCCCTGGATGACTGGCCAGTATGGTGGCGGCGGCTTTGTGCTCATCTACATCCTGTGCTTGCTTGTTCTGGGCCTGCCTGTGATGGTGATGGAGTTTGCGCTGGGCCGTGCTTCTCAGGCCAGCCCGGTCAAGATGTATCAGAAGCTGGAAAAGCCGGGCCAAAAATGGCACATCCATGGTTATCTGGCCATGCTTGGCAACATTTGCCTCATGTCTTTCTACAGCGTCGTCTGTGGCTGGCTGATCTACTACTTCATCCGTTTCCTCACTGGTCAAACCGCTGATCTGGGCTTTGGCGCTATGATCTCCAACCCTGGCGTCAATATGCTGTTTATGGCCATCACTGTGATCGTTGGCTTTGCCATCCTCAGCTTCAATCTGCAGGGCGGTTTGGAGCGCGTGACCAAATACATGATGATCGCGCTGCTGTTCCTGATGATCGTGCTGGCTATCAACAGCGCTACGCTGTCCGGCGCAAAGGAAGGCCTGAAGTTCTACCTGCTGCCCGAACTTGGCAAGATCACTCCCAGCGTTATCGTTGGCGCCATGAACCAGGCATTCTTCACGCTGAGCCTGGGCATTGGTTCCATGGCCATCTTCGGCAGCTATATCGGCAAGGAGCGCAGCCTGATGGGCGAGTCTGTCAACGTTATCGTTCTGGACTCCTTCGTGGCCATCACCGCTGGTCTCATCATCTTCCCTGCCTGCGTCACCTACAATGTGGAAGTCGGAGCGGGTCCCTCCCTGCTGTTTGACACCATGGCGACGGTGTTTGTCAACATGAACGGCGGCCGTCTGTGGGGCACCCTGTTCTTCCTGTTCATGGTGTTTGCTGCCATGTCTACCGTGCTGGCTGTGTTTGAAAACATTCTGGCCTGTGTGCGTGAGCTGACGGGCTGGAGCCGCCGCAAGGGCTGCATCGCGTGCGGCATTGGTCTGTTCATCACCTCTACTACCACGGCGCTTGGCTACAGCCTGTGGCCCTTCCAGCCCTTCGCCGAAGGTTCTGCCTGGCTGGACTTCTGGGATTTCATCGTCTCCACCAACCTGCTGCCTTTGGGCTCTCTCATTATCGCCCTGTTCTGCTGCAACAAGCGCTATGGCTGGGGCTGGGATAAGATGATGGAAGAAGCCAACAGCGGCAAGGGCCTGAAGGTGAAGAACTGGATGAAGCCCATCTTCATGTATGTGGTGCCCGTCGCCATCATCGTAATTTACATTATGGGTCTGATCAACTTCTCCTGGAAGTGATTCCTGAAGCAAACATAAGAAAGCCGCCTGACGGAATGTCAGGCGGCTTTCCTGCATATGGGTTATTCACCGGCGCGGATGTTCTCCACACGCTTGTGTTCGATGGAAATATGGTCGTAATGGCGCTTGCCGCCAGGACCCATGGGAGCCTGTGCTTCGAAGCCGACCTTCACGGTCTGGCCTACGGGCAGAGTGAAGACGCGCACCATGTTGTACACTTCGCCATCGAGAGAATAATGGAAGGCAAAGCAGTCATCCACACGGGTGATCTGGAACCAAAGGCTGTTGCCGTCCACAACAGGGCCGTTGCAGTCGTCGGAGATGCGATTGGTGACCACAGAAACCACGGCGGGCTTGCGGCAGGGCATGTCTGAATTCTCCAGTGCAAATTTGGCCCACACGTTTTCGTTCTCATACACCATGAGCGCAGCAGCGTCGTAGGTGTTCAGGAATTCCAGAGAGCCGCGGGCTTTGAAAACAAAATCGCCGGTGAGTTCGGTGTAGTACAGGGAAGCGTTGAAAACAGGCTGGGGGAAGAAGCCGTTTTCCTTGACGGGGCTGTTGAAGTAGTCGGTATTGTCCATAGCCTGCAGGGTCAGCACGCCGCCCTTGTATTCGGAGGTGCTTTCATTGATCCACTTGAAACTGTCGAAATTCATAGGTGCGTACCTCTTTCTGAGATGATTTTGGCAATCTGTTCCGTCATTGTAGCGGAGGAAGACAAAAAAAGCAACTTCTTTGAGGAAGAAAGATCCAGTGAGGTGCGTTGAAATAAGAAAGGGGGAGCGAACATGAAACGAGTGCTGGCCACACTGCTAGTTTTGTTGGTGATGATGACGGGTTCATATGCTGATGCGGAAACATGGTACATTGATGGAAAAACATCCGATCGCGTTCATCTGCGTGCAGAACCAGACGGTGAATCGCTTGGACTGTACTTTCAGGGAACGCCTGTGCAGTATGAACAGACGTATTTCGATACAGGCTGGGCTTATGTGCTGATCGGAACGGAAGAAGGCTATGTCGACCGTGATTATCTGACCAGGGAGCAGCCCGAAAACCGAAATCCTGCGTATAGCGTCAATAATCGTGACAGCAGCTGGGTCAACCTGCGTTCCAGACCAACCACACAATCTGAGTCGTTGGGCAGATATAATAACGGCACGGAAGTTGTGGTGCTGGGTGAAACCAGAAATGGATGGTTTTATGTCAGCGTCGGAGACAAAACTGGCTATATGCTTGGCGAGCTGCTTTCACCTGTGCAGGGAGAAGCGCAGACCAGCCAGCTCACGGAAGTGGTGGGACAAGCCGGCGATGGATGGCTCATTCATGCCTATGAGGCGGATAACGGGCAAATGCTGTACTTTACCGCGCTGGAAAGCGAAGTGAACATCCTGTATGAGGACGTGAACTTTGACGGCCATCAGGATCTGGTCATCTATACTTCACTGGGCGCAAGCAATGCCTACTGCGAATTCTTTGTCTGGAGCAACGGACAGTATGTGATGGCGGATCATCCGGCCATCGGCTATGGCCTGTGCAATTATCAGCTTCATCCGGAAATGGGAAGAAACATGGTCAGCACGCATGCCAACAATGGCAGTGCAGGCGCAGAACATGAAGACTGCGTGTTTCGCTGGGAAGGAACACGGCTCAAACTCATCCGCCGTGCGGTTGGCGAACTGCGTACCGAGCTTACTTCCGATGTGGAAACCACCACGAAGACAACATGGCATAACCAGCTGCACATTACCATCCGCGATTACACGGTGGACCAGTACGAAGGCACACTTATCTACGAAAAAACGACCGAACTCAATGATGAGATCGGCCGTGAACTGGAAATAGAAGGACAGAGGTTCTGGGAAGGGATCTGATCAGAACGGACGGTTGATGTACATCGGCTTGCGGTAGAAAACCCTGGCGGCCTTTTCGGGAGAGCAAAGCAGCTTCACGTCGGGCAGCCAGTGCAGGTCGCTCATGTCATAACGGCCACAGATCAGACGGCTGAAATCCTGAATGCTCAGCACAATGTCGGGTGCGGCTTCCGTCTTTTCAACAGCTGTCACAGTTCCGTTCTCGAAAGCTACGCGGAAGCAGCCGTTGTTCTGCTGAATCTGATCGTCATGCAGCTCGATGGTCAGATCACCGGTTCCACGCATCCGTGCGCTGCGAAGCACATCCACCGCGTTCACCACGCGCACCATTCCGTGCGCCTGGCGCTGGCGCTCAACATTGCCAAAACTCCATTCGGGAATGATCTGCCCCAGCTGCACGTCCGTGGGCAGGAAGAACTGCGCATGGCTGTGATCCGCCTTCAGACGCATGAGCAGATGGATGAGCACTTTGAAGCCTTCAACGTCGCTGAACCAGAAACGCTCGGTGCAATCCAGAATACGCTGACCGTGATCAACGATGGGCTTGTACGTAAGAACGCCCTTCGGGGTGCCGTCTGCACTGCGGTACAGGTAGGTGTAGGCCACATCGCGGAAGGGGTTGGCCTTTTTAACCCAATCGTACTCGATGTCATCATCACAGGTCATCAGGTTATAGCGGCTTGCAAAGGCATCGTACACCTGACGGATATCGCTGCCCAGTTCGGAACCAGGCTCCAGCAGGCGGAAGGTGCCATTGGCTTCAAAGGCGGGCATGCCCTCCAGACGGATCTTGTACAGATCGCGTTCACAGCCCAACTCATAGCCGAATTTGCGATAGAAAACGGTGGAGAAGGGGTAGAGATAGCTCAGCGCCATCCCACGCTCATACATATCCGGCAGCGCCTTTTCAAAACAGGCGCGGATGCCGCCCTGACGGCGGTATTCCGGCAGCGTTGCCACGCCGCCGATGCCTGCCATCGGCAGTACATGTCCGTCAAAATGAACCTGATAGGGGATGACGGTGAAGGTGCTCATCATGGTACGGTCGTCATCGGCAAAAGCGGCCCACTGCCAGTCCCAGTACAGATCCTGACGGCTTTCGGGATTCTTCTGGATTTTCTCGAGAAGCGCTTCCGGCGCAAGGGCGCTTTCTTCAAACGACCACTGAAATGCGAGAGCGCAGAACTCTGCCACGCGCTTGTATTCTTCAGGGCGAATCTTGCGTACGATCATGACTGTGTTCTCCTTTATTAAACTGCGGACCGGTGCTTCAGCGCCGATCCGCAGTTGCTGTTTTACCATTCGCTTCCTTCAAAAGCATTGGGGATGTGAATGATTCCGTCTTTACCCACCGTAACCACGTCAAAGCGCATCACACATGAGGCATACTTGGGATGATCCCCCAGATAGCACAGCGCGGTCTGAATGAGACGCTGCTGTTTTTTGGAAGTGACGGCCCATTGGGCGCTTTGCGCAGTTCCGCGTTCCCGTGTTTTGACTTCCACAAAAACCAGCACATTGCCGCACTGCATGATCAGGTCGATCTCTCCATAAGGGGAACGATAACGCCGATCGATGGGCTGCATACCTTGCTTTACGAGATAGTCACAGGCTGCCGTTTCTCCCATTACGCCTTTGGCGTAAGCGCTGATCTGATCAGGCATTGGGGAAGGATTCGTACAGCGGGAAGCGCTTCATCATTTCGACCACATCAGCCTTCACGCTCTCGCAGGCAGCTTCGCCGCCCACCAGCACGCGCTTGATGAAACCGGCAATCAGTTCCATATCGCTTTCCACCATGCCGCGGGTAGTGACGGCCGGAGTGCCAACGCGCACGCCGCTGGTGACCATGGGACTGCGCTGTTCTCCAGGGATGGTGTTCTTGTTGACGGTGATGTTGCAGGCGCCCAGCAGAGCTTCCATTTCCTTGCCGGTACGCTCGGTGTTGGTCAGATCCATCAGGATCAGGTGGTTGTCCGTACCGTCGGAAACCATCTTGATGTCATTGGCGCTGAAAGCGTTTTCCAGCGCCTTGGCATTCTTGATGATCTGCTGCTGGTAAGCCTTGAACTCGGGCTGCAGCGCTTCCTTGAAGCACACGGCCTTGGCAGCGATCACGTGCATCAGGGGACCGCCCTGAGTGCCGGGGAAGATGGCCTTGTCGATGGCCTTGGCATACTGTTCCTTGCAAAGGATCATGCCGCCGCGGGGACCACGCAGGGTCTTATGGGTGGTGGTGGTGACGAAATCAGCATAGGGGACGGGGCTCATGTGCTCGCCGGCAGCAACCAGACCGGCAATGTGAGCCATATCCACCATCAGCATCGCGCCCACTTCATCAGCAATCTCGCGCAGCTTGGCAAAGTCGATAGCGCGGGGATAGGCGGAAGCGCCGGCCACGATCAGCTTGGGATGATGTTCCTTGGCCAGGGAGCGAACCACGTCATAATCGATGCAGCCGGTCTGCTCGTCCACACCGTAGGGAACGAAGTTGAAATACTTGCCGCTGATGTTGACGGGGCTGCCGTGGGTGAGGTGGCCGCCGTGGCTGAGGTTCATGCCAAGCACGGTGTCGCCGGGCTGCAGCATGGCAAAGTAGACGGCGGTGTTGGCCTGCGCACCGCTGTGGGGCTGCACATTGGCATGCTCGGCGCCGAAGAGCTGCTTGGCGCGGTCGCGGGCCAGGTTTTCGGCAATATCCACGCACTGGCAGCCGCCGTAGTAGCGCTTGCCCGGATAACCTTCGGCATATTTGTTAGTCAGAGGAGAACCCATGGCTTCCATTACAGCAGGGGTTACAAAGTTTTCGGATGCAATCAGCTCAATGTGAGCGCGCTGACGTTCGACTTCATCGTTGATCGCCTGAAAAATTTCGGGATCGCTGGTCAGTACGTGTCTGTAATCCATTGTTCTTCTCCTTCCTATTCTGCAAAGACGAAAATGAAAAAACCGGGTACACTCAGGCTGAGCAACCCTGCAGCACATCCCAAACTGCGCTTACTGCTGCTTCCTTCCGGACCTGACAGGGTTCACGCGTTGAAATCGCACAGGACTCAACCGTCATCATGCACTCGGCCTGTCTATTTTACATGATGAAAGCTGAAAACGCAAGCATTCCTTCGCATTTTTCCTGTTTTCTGATAAAGAAAATAATTGAATGCAAGGAATGGGCAAAGAAAAGACAGATACTGCAGCAATAAGAATTCAAAAAATTTTTCTTCAGAAACAGTTGACAGAAGGATGGAAGTGTGGTAATATTTCAAACTGTCAGCGGGTGACCTGAGGATCGCTTGTGACGCGCGGTATGCGCCTGTAGCTCAGTTGGATAGAGCAACGGCCTTCTAAGCCGTGGGTCGCGGGTTCGAGTCCCTCCAGGCGCGCCAGACGTGGTGGACGTAGTTCAGTGGTAGAGCGCCAGATTGTGGCTCTGGATGTCGTGGGTTCGACCCCCACCGTTCACCCCATTTTTTTATCCCCTGCAGTGGGGTATCGCCAAGCGGTAAGGCACGGGACTTTGACTCCCGCATTCGTAGGTTCGAATCCTGCTACCCCAGCCAGCAATCGCCGCAAGGTTGATACAAACGAAGAGCCGTCATCCAGTTGGATGGCGGCTCTTCGCTTTATGGGAAAGGAGCGTCGCTATGGCCGCATATACCATAGGCGTTGATTTTGGCACGCTTGCTGTGCGCGCGCTGGTGGCTGAAGTTGCTACAGGGCGTGAACTGGGCACGGCTTCGGTGGAATATCCACATGCAGTGATGACACGGCAGCTTCCCGACGGTACGGCATTGGGGAAGGACTGGGCGCTGCAGCATCCGCAGGATTATGTGGACTGTCTGCGCTTCGTGATGCATGAGGCAGTCCGAAAGGCAGTAATCGATCCGAAGGAAGTGGTTGGACTCGGACTTGATTTTACGGCCAGTACAACCATACCAGTGGATCAGAACGGCAATCCGATCTGTCTGACGCCTGAATATCAGAGCAATCCATTTGCGTGGCCCATGCTTTGGAAGCATCATGCTGCGCAGAAATATGCAGACCGCATGACGGAAATAGCGCAGGAGCGAAACGAAGCCTTTTTGCAGCGCTGCGGTGGACGAATTTCCTCCGAGCTGATGCTGCCACGTCTGTGGCAGATAGCCGTGGAAGCGCCTGACGTTTACGAGGCTGCTGACCGGTTTGTGGAGGCAGGGGACTGGATCATTCAGCAGATGACAGGCAGCGACGCCTGCTCGGTCAATGTGACCAGCTATAAGCTGTTCTGGGATGAGGAACATGGCTATCCTGATAAGAGCTTTCTGGCTGCGTTGGATGAACGGCTGATTCATGTAACGGACAAACTGGGCAAGAGACTGCTTCCGCTTGGAAGCAAGGCGGGGGAGATCAACGAATATGGCGCAGAGCTTACCGGGCTTCTGCCGGGAACGGCTGTTTCGGTCACCTGCGTGGATGCGCACGCCTGTCTTCCCGCAGCTGGTGTGGTAGAAGATGGCATGATGGCACTCATTCTGGGCACTTCCGGAGCTCATCTGGTGCTGAATGAAGCGGAACACCGTGTGCCTGGGCTTCTCTGCATGGCAAAGGACGGCATGATTCCCGGCTTCTACGCTTACGAGGCTGGGCAGAGCTGCTGCGGCGATCACTTTAAATGGCTGGTGGATCACTTCGTCTCTCATGAATATGAAGAGGAAGCGGCACAAAAGGGCATGGGCGTTCATGAACTGCTTACACAGAAGGCAGCCAAGCTCAAGCCTGGCGAAAACGGCCTGATCGTACTCGATTGGTGGAACGGAAACCGATCAGTGCTGATGGATTCGGAACTGAGCGGCATGATGCTGGGTCTTACGCTGCAGACAAGGCCGGAGGAAATCTACCGGGCTTTGATTGAGGCCACCGCCTACGGCACGAGGGCGATCATCGAAAACTTCGAAGCGCATGGTGTGCCGATCCGCGAGGTGCGTGTATGCGGCGGTATTGCGCGCAAGAATCCGCTTTTGATGCAGATTTATGCTGATGTGCTCAACCGCTCGCTGCGTGTTGTGAAATCCAGAGAAGCAACAGCTTTGGGCAGTGCCATTTTTGCCGCGGTTGCTGCCGGATGCTATGCCGACATCAGTCAGGCTTCCTGCACAATGGGCGGCACGGACGATGACGTCTATGTACCAGGCAGCAGCAATGCAGACATTTACAATGAACTGTACCGGGAGTATCTTGCCCTTCACGACTGCTTTGGTCGCGGAGAAAACAACGTGATGCACAGGCTCAGGGAACTTGCCCGGCAGCAGAAAAAACGGAATGTGTAACGACCTGATTCGATATTTTGTTCTTTACAAATCGCCACCGCTGTGCTATACTCGCTGACGGTAAACATTGCACCGTGAGCGTCCAGCCAAGCTGGAAGGGCGATGAAAACGCATGTTGCGCCTTGTCCAGCAGGACAAGGTGTTTTTTTATGGCGTAAACAGCCCAAGGCTGTTGAGCATATACTGTACTCCTTTACGACACAGAAGGGATGGGGTTTTCAATGGAGAAAGGAATTTGGAATGCCCGCGAACTGGGTGTACCCAAGATGATGCTGCTGGGCTTCCAGCATATGTTCGCCATGTTTGGCGCGACGGTTCTCGTTCCCGCGCTGACTGGTCTGAGCGTGAGCGCTACGCTGCTGTTCGCTGGCCTTGGCACGCTGCTGTTCCACTTCCTCACCAAGGGGAAGGTTCCTGCTTTCCTGGGTTCTTCTTTTGCTTTCATTGGCGGCTATGCTGCTGTTAACGCCATGTTCGGCAACACTGCTGAGCTGAACTGGATTCCCTACGCTGGCGTGGGCGTTGCCTGTGCCGGTTTGCTGTATGTGCTGCTGTCTGCGCTGTTCAAGGCCTTCGGCGCGCACAAGGTTATGCGCTTCTTCCCGCCCATCGTTACCGGCCCCATCATCATCTGCATCGGCATGACCCTTGCTAACAGCGCTATCAACAACTGCGCGGCCAACTGGTGGATCGCCATCCTGGCCATCGTTATCGTCATCGCTGCCAACATCTGGGGCAAGGGCATGATCAAGATCATTCCCATCCTGCTGGGCGTTGTGGGCAGCTATGTGGTTGCCGCCCTCTGCGGTCAGGTGGACTTCACTCCCGTGAAGGAAGCTGCCTGGGTTGGGCTGCCCTTCATGTGGAAGGACACCGCCTTCTCCCTGTTCGCTGGCTGCGACGGCTCTCTGCTGATCTCTGCCATCATCACCATCATGCCCATCGCTCTGGCTACCATCGTTGAGCATATCGGCGATATGTGCGCCATCTCCTCCACCGTGGAAGAGAACTTCATCGAAGATCCCGGCCTGCATCGCTCCCTGCTGGGCGACGGCTGCGCTACCGCTCTGGCCGCTCTGTTTGGCGCTCCTGCCAACACTACCTACGGCGAGAACACCGGCGTTCTGGCTCTGACCAAGGTCTACGATCCCAAGGTTGTGCGCATCGCTGCCTTCCTGGCCATCCTCTTCTCCTTCTCTCCCAAGTTCGCTTCGCTGGTTTCCTGCATGCCCACCGCTACCATCGGCGGCGTGAGCCTCATCCTGTACGGCATGATCTCCGCTGTTGGTGTTCGCAACGTGGTTGAGAACCAGGTGGACTTCACCAAGTCCCGCAACGTCATCATTGCTGCCCTGATCATGTCTCTGGCTCTGGGCATCAACTTCTCTGCTGCTGGCGCCATCGCATTCACCATCGGCGGTGTGACCATCAGCCTGTCCGGTCTGGCTGTGGCTGCTCTGGTTGGCATCATTGTCAACGCTGTGCTGCCCGGCAACGACTACGAGTTCGGCAAGAGCGAACTGGGCGACAAGTCCGTCAACTTCAAGGTGTAATTCAAAACACATACAAAAAGAACACCGGATCCGCGAAAAAGCAGATCCGGTGTTCTTTTGTGTTTCTTATTTGGTGGCGAAGTTGAAATACTTCTTGGCGTTTTCGTAGCTCACACCGCGCACGATCTCGCTGAGCAGCTCCATATCGTTGGGGAAGCGGCCGTCTTCCACCCACTCGCCGATGAGGCGGCACAGGATGCGGCGGAAGTACTCGTGACGGGGATAGCTCAGGAAGCTGCGGCTGTCGGTCAGCATCCCTACGAAACCGGCCAGATAGCCGAGGTTGGCAAGGCTGGTGAGCTGATCGGTCATGCCCTGGAAATGATCATTGAACCACCAGGCAGAGCCGTGCTGCAGCTTGCCTACGGCCTCTTCGGACTGGAAGCAGCCGATGATGGTGCCGATGGCGGCGTTATCGGTTGGGTTGAGGCTGTAGAGGATGGTCTTGGGCAGAGCGCCTTCAGCTTCCAGCGCGCCCAGGAAACCGGCCAGCTCGTCCACAGGAGCGTAGTTGTTGATGCAGTCGAAGCCGGTATCCGGACCCATCTTCTTGTACATGGTCAGGTTATTGTCGCGGCGGCAGCCATAGTGCAGCTGCATAATCCAGTTGCGCTTGGTGTATTCCTTGCCAACGAAGAGCATGAACGCGGACTTGAACTTGCCTACCTCAGCAGCGCTCACAGCTTCACCGGCAAGACGCTTGGCAAAGATGGCTTCGATCTCTTCGGCCGTGGCAGGAGCGTAGGCCACGTAGTTGATGCCGTGGTCGCTCAGGCAGCAGTGGTTGGCGTGGAAGAAATCCATGCGCTTGGCGATGGCAGCCTTGAGATCTTCGAAGGTCTTGATTTCGACTTCGGCAACCTCAGCCAGCTTGGCCAGATAATCCAGATATTCAGGCTTTTCCAGGTTCATGGCCTTGTCAGGACGCCAGGCAGGCAGCACGGCGGTCTTGAAGGTATCGTCAGCAGCCAGCTTCTGATGCCACTCGAGGCTGTCGATGGGATCATCGGTGGTGCAGATGGTTTCCACATTGCTCATGGCAATCAGGCCGCGCACGCTGTAACCGGCGCTCTGCAGCTTTTCGTTGCACAGATTCCATACTTCATCAGCAGTCTTGGCGCTCAGGGTGCCCTGATAGCCGAAGAAGTTGCGCAGCTCCAGGTGGCTCCAGTGGTACAGGGGATTGCCGATGCCCTTGCCGATTACTTCAGCCCACTTGCAGAACTTTTCGTAATCGCTGGTTTCCTTGCCGGTGATGTACTTTTCCGGAATGCCGGCGCTGCGCATCAGACGCCACTTGTAATGGTCGCCGCCCAGCCACACCTGGGTGATGTTTTCGTACTGAAGATCCTCGTAGATTTCACGGGGATTGATGTGGCAGTGATAGTCGATGATGGGGCACTTGGCGGACACCTCATGGTAGAGGGTACGCGCAGTTTCGGTGGAAAGCAGGAAGTTCTTGTCCATGAAAGCTTGCATAGGTTTTTCGCTCCTTTTTTATATTCATCAATGAAATTGATGGGAAAACAGGGTAGGGGAGAATTACAGCGTGCTGCCGCGATGGACGAGCTCGCCGGTGAAGATGGTTTTCTGCGGCAGATCGCGTCTGCCCTGCAGCACACCAACCATGGTAGCCACGCACTGATCGCAGATGGTTTTGAGCTTGTTGTCCACGCTGGTCAGTTCGGGATCGCTGCACATGCACAGCGAAGAATTGTTGTATCCAATGATGCTCAGATCGTCCGGAATGACGCGATTGGTCTGACGGGCATATTTGACTGCACCAATGCTCAGTACATCCTCAGAGGAGAGAACGGCGTCAAACTCAATGCCTTTTTTGTTGAGGTCAAGCATATAATCACGCACCTGCACTACGCTCATCTTGTCTTCGGAGAAGAAGCGGATGAGGGCGTCATCCACCGGAACCCCGCGGCTTTCCAGCCCGGCTTTGTATCCGGCCAGCTTTTTGCGGCCCGAGTAGTTGCGGCTGTGGTACAGGTAGAGGATGCGCTTGCGGCCGGAATCAATCAGATACTGAGCGGCTTCCATGGTGGCGCGCTGATCATCGCACACGACACAGTACACATTATCGCAGGGATAAGAGCCGTTGAGCAGGACAACGGGCATAGTGTGGGCAACGTTGCGGATGTATTCGTTGTTGCGCTCACGATCCTCGATAAACGTAGAGCCCATCAGCACCATGCCATCGACATGACGGCTCTTCATTTCTTCCACACTCTTGATACGTGCATCCAGTTCGCGGCCAGTACAGGAGAGCAGGCAATTGTAGCCAGTGTCACGGAAGGAACGTTCCAGATAGGCAAGTGCCTGCGACAGATAAGGATCCGCCGGATTGGGGCAGAGAAGGCCGATGGTCTTCATGGTGTTCAGGCCAAGGCCGCGCGCAAATGCGTTTGGAACGTATCCGCAGGCTTCCATCACAGCCAGTACTTTTTCACGCGTTTTGGGGCTGACATGGGGATTGTTGTTGATCACGCGCGATACAGTGGCAATGGAAACGCCGGATTTTTCGGATATATCGTAAATATTCATACTCATACCTCAATTGTGGGAGTGTAAATGCTTTCGCACTTCTTTTCCCTTCCTGTCCATTATACATGTGAAAGCGCCTGTTTTCAACCTGAAGTTTGCAAAGATACAAAGAAAAAATAAAATACGCAGAAAGAAATTGACTATATGAGGGAAATGGAGTAAGATAGAATCAAGCGGTGTAAATGGTTACATCCATGTGAAAGCGCCGCTACTGATGAGTATGGAGGAGTTCATGATGGAACGCTTGAATGCAAAAATGGTTGCCGCCACCAAGCGCCCTGTGCGCGTGCTGCAGTTCGGCGAGGGCAACTTCCTGCGCGCTTTCGTTGATTATATGCTGGATATCGCCAATGAAAAGGCTGGTTTCGATGGCAGCATCGTGCTGGTTAAGCCCATTTCCTTTGGCAGCCTGGATATGTTCCATGAGCAGGATTGTCTGTACACGGTTATGCTTCGCGGCCTTGTGGATGGCAAGCCTGTGGAGATGAGTCGTCAGATCACCAGCGTGTCTGACGCTGTGGACGCCTACGGCGAGTACGAGAAGTATGCTGCTTACGCGAAGGAAGAAAGCCTTCGCTTCATCGTCAGCAACACCACCGAAGCCGGCATCGTTCTGGACGAGAACGACAAGTTCGAGCTTTGCCCGCCCAACACCTATCCCGGCAAGCTGACCAAGTTCCTGTTCGAGCGTGCTGAAGCTTTTGATTACGCCGCTGATAAGGGCCTGGTCATCCTGCCCGTCGAGCTGATTGACGACAACGGCATCCAGCTCAAGCGCTGCGTCAAGGCGCTGGCCAAGCTCTGGAACCTGGGCGAGAAGTTTGAAAAGTGGCTGGACGAAGCCTGCGTGTTCACCTCCACGCTGGTTGACCGCATCGTTACCGGTTATCCGCGCGGCGAGGAGCAGGCCATCTGGGAAAAGCTGGGCTACGAAGACCGTCTGCTTGTCACCGGCGAGCCTTTTGCCCTGTGGGTCATCGAGAGCGAGAAGGACATCTCCGACGAGCTGCCCCTGCCTCAGTGCGGCCTGCCCGTGATCTTCACCGATAACCAGAAGCCCTACAAGCAGCGCAAGGTGCGCATTCTGAACGGCGCGCACACCTCTTTCGTACCCGCTGCCTTCCAGTGCGGCTATGACTACGTGCTGGACGCCATGAACGATCCCATGATCCTTGGCTTCATGCAGAAGACCCTGTATGACGAAGTGATTCCCACGCTGGATCTGCCCAAGGATGATCTGATGGCCTTTGCCGAGGCTGTCACCGGTCGTTTCCAGAATCCCTTCATCAAGCATGCCCTGCTGGCCATCTGCCTCAACTCCGTTTCCAAGTGGCGCGCCCGCTGCATGCCCAGCCTGACCAAGTACGTGGAAAAGGAAGGCAAGCTGCCCGAGCGCCTCACCTTCTCCCTGGCTTCCCTGATGGCTCTGTATCACGGCGGTCAGATCAAGGACGGCAAGCTGGAGTGCGTGCGTGAAGGCCAGCCCTACACCCTGCAGGATGACGCTCCTGTGCTGGCTTTCTTTGCCGAGAACAGCGGCAAGCCTGCCATGGAAATGGCTCAGATGTTCCTGAGCAACGAAGGCTTCTTCGGTCAGGATCTTACCCAGATCCCCGGCCTGCTGGAGTATGTGGGCAAGGCGCTGGAGGAAATCCTCACCCGTGGCATGAAGACTGTGATGACCGAGCGTTTTGGAGGCTGACATCATGCGTGAAGTACTCAAGATCAGCGCGGGCGACAGCGTAGCGGTTGCCCTTGTCGCGCTGAACGCCGGGACTGAAGTGGACGTGGAAGGTCAGAAGGTTGTTCTGGCCACGGATGTTCCTGCCGGTCATAAGTTTGCGCTCAAGGATATTGCACAGGGCGAAGCCATCATCAAGTATGGCTATCCCATCGGTCAGGCCAAGTGCGATATCGCCGTGGGCAGCCATGTGCATGTCCATAACCTCAAGACCCTGCTGTCCAGCGAGCTTACCTACGAGCATCATCCCGATGTTCAGGAACTGGAAAGCAAGGAGCCCGTAACCTTCATGGGTTATCCGCGAAAGGATGGCCGTGTGGGCGTGCGCAACGAACTGTGGATTCTTCCCACCGTTGGCTGCGTAAACGACGTGGCGCGCGCGCTGGAGCGCAAGGCGCAGAAGCTGGTTGGCGGCGGCGTTGAAAACGTGTACGCCTTCCCGCATCCTTATGGCTGCTCCCAGATGACCGAGGATCAGGACAATACCCGTCAGATTCTGGCGGATCTGGCCACCCATCCCAATGTGGGCGGCGTGCTGCTGCTGGGCCTTGGCTGTGAAAACAGCAGTATCGATCACATCCGCGCTCACATGGGCGAGTATGACGAGAGCCGCGTGCGTTTCCTGGTCTGCCAGCAGGTGGAGGATGAAGTATCCGCCGCGATGGAACTGCTGGAAGAACTGGCTGCTCAGATGAAGGACGAGGTTCGCGTGCCCTGCCCGGCCAGCAAGCTGGTCATCGGCCTCAAGTGCGGCGGCTCCGACGGCTTCAGCGGCATTACGGCCAACCCGGCCATCGGCGGCTTCTCCGATCTGCTCATTGCGCAGGGCGGCAGCACCATCCTGACCGAAGTACCTGAGATGTTTGGCGCTGAGACCATCCTCATGGACCGCTGCCAGACCACCGAGCTGTTTGAAAAGACGGTCTCGCTCATCAACGATTTCAAGCGTTACTTTGAGGAGCACCATCAGACCATCTATGAGAATCCTTCTCCCGGAAACAAGGCGGGCGGCATCAGCACGCTGGAGGACAAGGCGCTTGGCTGCACGCAGAAGAGCGGCTTTGCTCCGGTCAAGGATGTGCTCAAGTATGGTCAGAAGGTGGAAAAGCAGGGCCTGAATCTGCTCAGCGCTCCCGGAAACGACCTGGTGGCTGCCACTGCGCTGGCTGCCTCCGGCTCTCAGATTGTGCTGTTCTCCACCGGCCGCGGCACGCCCTTTGCTTCTCCTGTGCCTACTGTCAAGATTGCCAGCAACGAGCCTCTTGCCAACAAGAAGAGCAATTGGATCGACTTCAACGCCGGTCGTTTGCTCAGCGGCATGGAGCTGCCGGAACTGGCTCAGGATCTGATGGATTACGTCATCCGCGTGGCCAGCGGCGAGCAGGTATGCAGCGAGAAGAATGGCTATCACGATCTGGCCATCTTCAAAACGGGCGTAACCCTGTAATCTTTTTGGAGAAAACCGCACAATTGCTATGAAATGCTTGCAAAGAAATGCAAGACGCGGTATTCTGTATATTGGATAATAACAGACTGTCAGTCGCCTTCGGATGGCAGATCTGGTGTCAAGTATGATATTTCAGGAAGGAAGATGTACCATGGAAATGCTCGAGAAACTGTCCCTTGCCGGTATCGTTCCCGTTATCAAGGTGGAAGACGCTGCTGACGCTGTGCCGCTTTGCAAGGCGCTGGCTGACGGCGGTCTGCCTGTTGCTGAGATCACCTTCCGCTCCGACGCCGCCGAGGAAGCCATCCGCCGCGTGCACGAAGAACTGCCCGAAGTCATCCTGGGCGCTGGCACTGTGCTGACCAAGGATCAGGTGGACCGTGCTGTGAACGCCGGCGCTACCTACATCGTTTCTCCCGGCCTGAATCCCGAAATCGTCAAGTACTGCCAGGAAAAGAACGTGCCCATCGTTCCCGGCTGCGGCAACCCCAGCGATATCGAAGTGGCTCTGTCTCTTGGCCTCAAGACCGTCAAGTTCTTCCCCGCTGAGCCTCTGGGCGGTCTGAACCTCATCAAGGCCATGGCTGCTCCCTACGGCGCCGTTACCTTCCTGCCCACCGGCGGCGTGAACGAGAAGAACCTGAACGATTATCTGGCCTTCAACAAGGTTATCGCCTGCGGCGGCAGCTGGATGGTTCCTGCTGATGCCGTTGCCGCTAAGGACTGGAAGCGCATTGAGGACCTCACCCGCAGCGCCGTCAACAAGATGCTGGGCCTGGAGCTCAAGCATGTGGGCGTGAACAGCGGTTCTCTCGAGCAGGCTCAGAAGGATGCCGGTATGATCGCCAAGCTGCTGGGCTGGAACCTCGACGATCGCTCCAAGGCCATCTTTGTCAACGACGCCTTCGAAGTCATGAAGGTGCCTTTCCGCGGCGAAAAGGGCCACATTGCCATCGCCTGCAACTCCATCAAGCGCGCTCGCTGGCACATGGAACGCCGCGGCTTCGAGTTTGATGACGAGAGCGCCATCGTGAAGGACGGCAAGCTCCGCGCGATCTACCTTAAGGACGATATCGCCGGCTTCGCTTTCCACCTGCTGCAGAAGTAAGCGGTTCATCCGCTTACGCTCCGCCCACGGCCGGAGCATATCCAGTGCAATTTTCAACATAGAAAGGATGTTTTTCCCATGGCCAAGGTAGTTACTTTTGGTGAAATCATGCTGCGTCTCAAGAGCCCCGGATATGAGCGTTTCTTCCAGTCTCCCAGCCTCGAGGCCACCTTCGGCGGCGGCGAAGCCAACGTGAGCGTTTCTCTGGCCAACTACGGCATGGAAACCGCTTTTGTGACCGTGCTGCCCAAGAACGACATCGGCGAAGCCTGCATCCGTGAGCTGCGCGGCTTTGGCGTTGACACCTCCAACATCGTGCGCGCCGACGGCCGCATGGGCATCTACTATCTCGAGACCGGTGCTGTGCAGCGCCCCTCCAAGGTCATCTACGACCGCGCTGGTTCCACCATCTGCGAAGCCAAGGTTGGCGACATCGACTGGGAAAAGGCCTTTGACGGCGCTACCTGGTTCCACATCACCGGCATCACTCCCGCCATCAGCGAAGGCGCTGCCGAGCTGAGCCTGGAAGCCATGAAGGCTGCCAAGCGTCTGGGCCTGCACGTGAGCTGCGACCTGAACTACCGCAAGAACCTGTGGAAGTATGGCAAGACCGCTGATCAGGTCATGACCGAGCTGGTCAAGTACGTGGATACCATCATCGCCAACGAAGAGGACTTCCAGAAGTCCCTGCTGCTCAAGGCTGAAAGCGCCGGCGCCGTGGAAGAGGGCGAACTGAACATCGAGCAGTACAAGGCCATCGCCAAGCTGGCTATGGATACCTATCCCAACGTCAAGCGCGTCACCATCACCCTGCGTGAATCCAAGAGTGCTAACCACAACGACTGGAGCGCCTGCCTGTACAACGGCAAGGACTTCTTCCTCAGCCGCAAGTACCGCATCACCGACATCGTTGACCGCGTTGGCGGCGGCGACAGCTTCGGCGGCGGCCTGATCTACGGCCTGAACAACTACGACGACGAGAAGACCGCTCTGGAGTTTGCTGTGGCTGCTTCCTGCCTGAAGCACACCATCAACGGCGACTTCAACCGCGTCAGCGTTTCTGAAGTTGAGAGCCTCATGAAGGGCAGCGGCAGCGGCCGTGTGCAGCGCTAATTGACAGCGTAACATCAACCTTACAGGGCGGGCGAAAGCCCGCCCTTTTGCGTATGAGAAAGGAGCAGGGACATGCAGGCTGAAGAGATCAAAGCAATGCGATTGACGCGGCAGCATTTGGTTTCGCCTGTAACCATGCGGCAGACTGCGCACGATTTGTGCGGAGTGCAGGCGCAGTTCTTGTCCAATGCCATGCATGCGCTTCGGATTCGTTCCGGTGATTTTTCGGAGGAACTGGCGAGGGAAGGACTGATCAAAAGCTGGACGCTGCGTGGGACCATGCATGTCTTTGGGCCGGAAGATCTGCCTGTTCTTCTGCATGAAGGACGAAGGCATTTCCTGCGTCCCTGCGACACTCTGGAAGCAGATGAAATGATCTCACGGGAACGTAAAGCCTACTTTGCGGATCTGATTGTTTCGCAGATCAAACAGGGGAGAAGTGAACGTGAGGAGCTCAGGGAAATCTGCATTTCTCACGGTATGACGGAGGCAGAAGGAGAGAGCGTCTTCAACGCATGGGGCGGAACCATCCGTGCCCTTTGCGAAGCGGGACGCATCTGCCACGTGACGCAGGAAAAGAAGGCATTCCGCCCTTGTCCGGACTTCGTTCCGCTCGACAGAGAGACTGCCTGTGTCGAACTGCTCCGGCGCTACTTTACGCATTATGGACCCGCGACCGTGCGGGATGCAGCCTATTTCTTCGGCGAAACGCAGAAGCAGATCAAAAGCTGGATGGATCAGCTGCCGCTTCAGACAATCAATGCTGACGAAAAAAACTTCTACTTTCTTCCGTGCGAAGAGGATGATACTGCTGACATTCCGGAATGCGTCTTCTTGGCAGGCTTTGATCCTCTGATGCTTGGATATGAAAAGAAGGAGAGCCTTTTCCTTCCGCAGGAATACCTGCGCGGCATCTTTAATCTGGCCGGTATTGTGATGCCAGCTGTTCTGCTGCACGGTACCGTAGCAGGACGCTGGAAGAAATCCGGCAAGAAGCTGAATATTACGCTGTTTAAGCTTGTTGGAACTGATGAAATACGTCTTATCGAAGAAAAAGCATATGCTCTTTGGGACGATGGAATCCGGCTGGCTATAACCTTCGCATGAAAAAAGCTCCGCAAATGCGGAGTTTTTTCAGCGTTTAAAGATTTGATGCAGGTATTTTGCCATTACAACGTCGAAAACAGGAATGGCAAGATCGTAGCACAGAAAGGTTACATTGCCCAGAACCAGCAGTGTGATGATTAAGGCCGCTCCCATAGCCTCAGGTGCAAAGAAAAGCAGCACAATGGCTTCAGCAGCAATGATGACAACGTTGAAATAAGCAAGCTTTGCAATCAGCCGGACAGGCTTTTGCAGCTTCTGAAACCACGGGCGCAGAATGGGGTAGCAGCCGAACAGGCACAGATACATCAGGTTTTGCTCCATATCGCTGATCAGCATAAAGCCAAGCAGGCTGACGGCCAGCCAGATCATAGCCTGGTCCCGGCGGCCCAGTTCACGCCCGATCGGCAAAAGAAAGAGACCGGCAAGCATTGGGCCGGCGTAGATACCGATGCCAAGCATGGAGCCAAACAGGAGAATGACGATGCTCATGGCGGCCATCATTGCGCACAGAGCAAGGCGGCGGGTTTTGGGGTTCATGAATGCCATACATCCTTTCAGAGAGGATGACAGTATTGTAAATGATCTGGAGAAAAATGCAAGCTTTTTTGGAGGAATACGATGCTCGAAAAAATGGATTCCTTTTTTGAGGCAAGACTGGAAGACTATGACGAACACATGCTCGAAACCATCGAAGGAGCGAAAGCTTTTTATCCGTTCACTGCATCGCAGCTCCCGGCTTTTCCATTTGCCAAGGTGCTGGATCTTGGGTGCGGCACGGGATTGGAGCTGGCATGGTATTTAGAGCAAAATCCTTCTGCGGATGTTACCGGGATTGATTTGAGCGCTGGGATGCTCGAACGGTTGCAGGAGAAGTTTGCGGGCCGTAATCTTCGGTTGATATGCGGTTCCTACTTTGATGTGCCTTTTGGAAAGGAACAGTATGATGCGGCGGTTTCGGTGGAATCGCTTCACCATTTCACAAAAGATCAGAAGGTGCCGCTGTATCGCAAACTGCACGACGCGCTCAAACCCAGTGGCTTCCTGATCCTGACGGACTATTTTGCACCTTCTGAAGCTGAGGAGAATCTATACTTCAGCGAACTGGACCGTCTGAAAAAAGCGCAGGGGATAGATGACGACGCCTTCTATCACTACGATACGCCACTGACGGTGCAGCATGAGATGGAAGCGCTTCTGGAGGCTGGCTTCAGTCAGGTAACCGAACTGGCACGTTGGAAAGCAACCCACACGTTGAAAGCTGTACGTTAATTATGATGTACCAATTGATACACTTTCCGGAACATGATACAATTCATCCAGAGCAGTTAAACTGCCATTTTGATTGAGCAGGAGAAATACCATGAGCAGAAAAGTAAAGTGGGGCGTTTTGGGTACCGCGGGCATTGCGTACGGTCAGACCATTCCGGGCATGCTGCAGGCGGAAAACTGCGAACTGTATGCCATTGCGGGCCGTTCGGTTGAAAAGGCGGAGCAGTTCAAGGCTGAGTTTGGATTTGAAAAGGCGTATGGCAGCTATGATGAAATGCTGAATGATCCCGCTGTGGAAGCGGTGTACATTCCGCTGCCCAATGATCTGCATGCTGAGTGGACCATCAAAGCGATCAAGGCGAAAAAGCACGTTCTGTGTGAAAAGCCCATGGCCGTTAATGCGGCTCAGCTGGAAGAGATGCTGAAAGCTGCTGAAGAAAACGGCGTCTTCCTGATGGAGGCCTTTGCCTATCTGCACAGCCCGTATGTGGCTTCCCTCAAGAGCGATCTGGACAGCGGACTGATTGGGGATGTGCGCTACATGGAAGCGGCCTTTGTGACCCGCGCGCGTGGGGCAGAGGACATCCGCCTGCGCAAGGAAACCTATGGCGGCGCGCTCTATGACCTTGGATGCTATAACACCAGCCTGGCCACCTGGCTGCTGAACGAAGAACCCGTCAGCGTGGAAGCAATGGCAGAAAAAACGGAATGCGGCATTGACATCTGGTCTACCGCTATGGCGAAGTATGCGGATGGCAAGCGCGCGCTTCTCAAGTGCGGCATGATTACCAATGGTGCTGCGCAGACCCGCATTGATGAACTGCGCATTCACGGCACCAAGGGAACCATCCGTTCGGACGCGCAGTACAACCAGGAAGGCGAAATCACCTACAAGGTGTACGTCGATGGCGAAACGATCACCCGCACGGTGACGGCCAGACAGAACTATGCGCTTGAGGTGGAACAGCTGGGCCGATGCATCACGGATGGCGAACAGCCCCATGTATCTCACGCTTTCTCCCGTATGAATGCCAGACTGATGGATCGCATTCTGGAAAAGATCGGCTACTGATGATAAAGGAGCCAGAGCAGTAACGCTCTGGCTCTTTGATGTATCCTGGCAGCTTTTACGGAAGCACAACCACAAAGCGGCATCCGCCCTCCGTGCGGTTTTCCACGCTGATTTCTCCGCCGCAGGCATTGAGAATGCGCTTTGCCAGCGCAAGTCCCAGACCGTTTCCTTCCTGTTTGTGGGAGCTGTCTGCCTGATAGAATTTTTCGAAGATGTGTTCCTGATCCTCGGGAGAAATGCCGGGTCCCTCATCTTCGATGGAAAAAAGAATCCGACCGTTCTGCTGCCTCAGCTGCAGCCTGAGCAGACCGCCGTGAGCGTTGAACTTGATGGCGTTGCTGACCAGATTGCTCCACACATGAAAGATGAGGCTTTCGTCTCCGGTGTACATCACCGGGTCGAGAGCCACATCCAGTTCCAGCTCTTTTTCTGTCCACTGATGCTCGTAGAACATAATGACTTTGCGGATTTGTTCGTCCAGCTGATAGGTTCTGCCGTTGCTGGTGATCGTCTGGTTTTCAATCTTGGAAAGCAGCAGAACATTGCCGATCAGCCCGGACAAGCGCTGTGTATTATGCAGGATTTTGTCAACGTATTCTTGCTGTTCTTCGGTCATGTCCGGCGTTCCCTGCAGAAGCATGGCATACCCTTCAATGGCAGTAATGGGGGTTTTGAACTCGTGAGATACGTTGGAAACAAAATCCGACTGCAGCACTTCCGTGGCGTCCAGCGCACGCACCATCAGATTGAAGTTTTCGTTAATCTCTTCGATGTCGTGTATTTTGCTCTTAGTGGGCAGCTGAATTTTGAAATCGCCCTGAGCAACGGTACGCATGGCCTTGCCAAGTTTGCGGATGGGGCTGAGAAACCAGCGGTTGAAGTAAGACGTCAGACCGGCGGTCAGCGCAGCGCAAACCAGCACAGCGATCAGCAGTGTGAGAGAGTCGTTGGAAACATCCAGAAGACCTTCCAGAATGAAAATGAAAAAGATGGACACAGCTGTGGCGATGAACAGCTCGATGCCAATGAGCATCC
>JAQXJZ010000059.1 GCA_029009515.1 bacterium | reverse complement strand
TTTTCCTTGCTGCCGTCCGGCCCTTCAAAGTTCATGTGATCGTTCTGATTGTGCGGCTCAATATGGGACACGAACAGGAAGAAGGGCTTTCCTTTGGGTCTGTTGTGAAGGTAATCGATGGCGAAGTTGTTGATACAGTCTGCACGGTAGCCGATGAACTCGCGCTTGTTGCCCTCGGTATCAAACACGCAGCCGTTATAGCCGTGGGAGGTGAACTCCAGCACGTTGCCGATGTATGCAGTGTCATATCCAGCCTCGTTGAAGTGATGCGCCAGCGTTCTTGCAGAGGTGGAAAGAGAGATTGCATTGGTAAAACAGCCGGTTTCTGTGGCGTACAGGCCGGTTTGCAGGCAGGAACGCACCGGGCCGCATACGGGCTGGCAGGCGAAGGCGTTCTGGAACCGTACACTTTCGGTCGCCAGCTGATCGAGGTAGGGTGTGACCGGAAGAGACTGGCCGTAACAGCCAAGCGTATCAAAATGCTGCTGATCGGAGAAGGAAAAGACGATGTTTGACCTTTCCGTGTGATGCCTCTTTCGTAGGTATGACATTATCTGCCGGAGCGAAAGCGGTGTGCGATGGTCTCCAGCCTGATTCCGTATTCATCCAGAAATGCCTTTGTTCCTGCGCACCTGCGCCCATGTGCCGTTTCCCTTGGCATCCCTGCGGTAGCGGTCGTGAATCAGCTCGTTCCCGTCCAGCGAAACGCCCACCAGAAACTGGTGCTTTGCCAGAAACGAAATCATCTCATCGCTCAGGTCGTAGCCGTTGGCCTGCAGTGCATTGCTGATGGGAATGCCGCGTGCGTTGTATTGCTTCTGCAGCTGGATGAATCAATCAAAAAAGCCGACGCCAGCAAGCGTCGGCTCGACTCCCTGAAATACGAAAGATGCCTGTCCGTCAGCATAGGCCATGCTTCTGCGCACGACCGCTTCCAGCGTTTCTGCGGTCATGACGGGATAGAGCGGCGTGCTTCGGTGCTGCATTTCATCAGCGTAGAAGCAATACTGACACCGCATGTTGCATGCGCCTGATACCGGTTTGATCATGACGGCTACGGGAGGCATGGTTTTCGCCTTTCATGGAGTCTTGTGTATACGGAATGGTTACTTTCCAGCGATATCGCTGCCGCAGTGCTGGCAGCGGGTGGCTTCATCATGCACGACCTGCTTGCAGTAGGGGCAGAGGCGGTCGACCTTCTTGGGGGCGGGGGCCTCTTCCTTCTTGGGCATGATCTTGGACATGGCCTTCACAAAGAGGAACACGCAGAAGGCGATGATGAGGAAGTTGATGATGTTCTGGATGAAGGTGCCGTAATTGATGGTGCCAACGCCGGCTTCCTTGGCCGCTTCGATGCTGGCATAGGTGCCGCCGTCCAGCGCCACGAACAGGCCGGACAGGTTCACGCCGCCGGTAAGGAGGCCGATGACGGGCATGAGCATGTCATTGACCAGGGAATTGACGATGGTGGTGAAAGCGCCGCCGATCATAACGCCGGTTGCCAGCTCCAGAATGTTGCCCTTGGTGCAGAAACGCTTGAATTCATCAAACAGCTTTTTCATGTGGATTCTTCCTTTCGATTCGGTTGGTCTTTCACCTGTGATGATACTGCAAGCGGCAGAAAAAGTCAATGTTTGCTTGCTTTCTTCATCAGTTCATCCATGGCGTGTACGATGGAGGGAAGCTCGTGCGAAATGGTGCACACATGCGGCACATCGTGCAGCCACAGCTTCTGACGCACGGTGCTGGATACGTTTTGCAGGATGTCATCGCAGCTGCCTTCCCAGATGGTCTCGTCAGCGTCGCTCTGCACGCACAGAATGGGGCAGGTGATGCCGAACAGGTTGCGGCGTGCAAGCCGGATCAGCTTGTTCAGATCTGCACCCTTGGCGGTGGGAAAGCCGGAGTAGCCAAAGTCGTAGCGCTTGTCCAGCCTGGCGTGCCGTTCTCCGCCCGGACCCCATGGAATGCGCCTGATCAACAGCGCAGCGATGCCGGCCAGCGGAAGCATGCGGTTTTTGACCGCGGTGGGCGCGGAGATGGGCACGCAGGCGTCCACCTTCATCTGCTCCGCAATCAGCAGCGCCAGCAC
>JAQXJZ010000058.1 GCA_029009515.1 bacterium | reverse complement strand
TGGGGAATTGTGTAACGGCAGCACCTACGACTCTGACTCGTATTGTCTAGGTTCGAATCCTAGTTCCCCAGCCAATGGCTCCATGGTCAAGCGGTTAAGACGTCGCCCTCTCAAGGCGAAATCAGGGGTTCGATTCCCCTTGGAGCTGCCAGTGAAAAGCACCGTCGCAAAAGCGGCGGTGTTTTTTGTGCTTTTCTTCGATATTGCCCGTTTTCCGCTCCCGTGCTATGATAATGCCGTCATTCGTCCCGCGTTTTCAGAAAGGAAGAATATAGATGGAACATACCCGCAAAAGCACCTCCTCCGATTTCATCACCCGCGCCTATCTGGACAGCCTGCTGGTGGAAGTGCGTCACCTGGACGCCGTTATGCCCTCCACCCAGCTGGAACTCTACGGCAAAACCTTCCGCACGCCCGTCACCACCGGCGCGCTCAGCCACCTGCACCGCATTGCCCCGGACGGCATGGCCCTCATGGCCAAGGGCGCGGCGGATGCGGGCGCCATCTGCTTCAGCGGCATGGGCCCCAAGGAAGAGCTGGAGCGCATGATTGCCACCGGCGCGTCCGTCATCAAGATCATCAAGCCCTACGCCGACCGCGACAGCGTGCGCGATAAAATCCGCCACGCCGAGGAATGCGGCGCGCTGGCCGTGGGCATCGATATCGACCACGCCTTTGACATGCACCACGGCGGCCAGTACGACGTGGTGGACGACATGCCCATGTACCCCATGAGCCAGCAGGAGCTGTGCGAGCTGGTGAAGATGACCAAGCTGCCCTTCGTCATCAAGGGCGTGCTGAGCCGTCAGGACGCGCGCAAGTGCCAGGACGCCGGCGTGCAGGGCATGGTGGTATCGCACCACAATGGCCGCGTAGACGGCGCTGTGCCCCCTCTGATGATCCTGGAAGAGATCCTGGAGGAAACCAGGGGGCAGGTGCCTCTGTTCGTGGATTGCAGCCTGCAGAGCGGCCTGGACGTGTTCAAGGCGCTGGCGCTGGGCGCAACCGCGTGTTCCGTCGGCCGCCCGCTCATGCCCCGCATCAAGCAGGACGGCGCGGAGGGCGCCAGGCAGGTGATTGAGCAGATCACCCGCGAGCTCACCTACACCATGTCCATGACCTGCTCGCCCGATCTTCAGCACATCGACCGCAGCGTGGTGCGCCTGGCCAACTTCCACTGGTAACAAACCGCAAACAAAGCAGCCCGCCGCCCGGCTTTTTCGCCCGGACGGCGGGCATTTTTTGCATAAAAGAAAACCCCGCGCATCCTGCGATGCGCGGGGCGGAAAAGCACGATTATTCGTACAGGATGGTCACGTTCTCGAGGCCGGCGTTGGCGACTTCGCCATCAACCAGAGCGGCGTTGTCGACGACCAGGCTACCGTCCTTGATGGCGGCCAGCTGGGCTTCGTACTCAGCCACGGTGTAGGTCTCGAACTGCCAGGTGTCCACGGGCAGGCCAACAGCGTTGTCGTTGGCGCCCAGGCTGGTGGCCACGTCACCCACGGTGTCCCACTCGCCGTTGTAGTTCTTGGCGATGGCCCACTCGGTGGCAGCGCTCAGGCCCTTGAGGGCGGAGGTGATAACGGTCTCGGACTCGAAGCTCTGGTCAACGTCAACACCGACCACGAAGGCGTCGTTGGCGGAAGCAGCAGCAACGATGGAAGCGAACATGGAGCCGCCGCAGGCGAACACGATCTCGGTGCCGGTCTCGTACCAGCCGCTGATCATGGTCTGCAGTTCAGGAGAAGCGCTGAAGGAAGCGCCGTACTGCCAGGAGTACTTCAGCTCAGCCTGCACGCCCAGTTCCTTGGCGGCAGCGCTCACGCCCTGAGCAAAGCCGTAGCCGTAACGGCAGCAAGCGGGGTTGGTGCCGCCGCCGCCACCGGCGAAGCCGATCTTGGTGAAGCCGTCCTTCACGATGGCGTAGCCAGCCAGGTAGCCGGACTGCTCCTCAGCGAAGGCGATGGGGGCGACGTTCTTGAGGCCCAGCTGCCAGCCATCGATGAACACGAACTTGACATCGGTGAATTCCTTGGCGGCCTTTTCCAGAGCGGTGCCCTGCATGAAGCCGGCGCACACGATGACTTCAGCGCCGTTCTCAGCGGCAGCCTTCATGGCGTCATAGCGGTCGTCGTCGGTAGCCTGGTCGCCGTTGGCGGGCTGGTAGTACTTGTAGGTCAGGCCGTTGGCGTTGGCATAGCCCTTCACGCCGTTCCAGGTGCCCTGGTTGAAGGACTTGTCCTTCAGCTGACCAACGTCAGTAACGAAGGCGATCTGGTAGGTGCCGTTTTCGGAGACGCACTCGTCAGCGATGTCGTCGGGATTCACGGTTTCGGCCACGGCGCCGAAGGTGAACACGACCATCATCATGGCAAGAAGCAGAGCAAGAAACTTCTTCATGTGGGTGTTTCCTCCTTAGAGTTTTTGAATTTTTTGTCCTGTTGGACATCAGCTCAAGTATAGCATGAACAGCGCGATTATTCAAGCATATGGCATACAAAAACAGCGCCGCGCGCAAAGGCGTTCGGCGCTTGCGGAAACCATTTTCAGCGCTGCCCGGCCAGCAATCCGCTGGCAAAGGCAAACAGCAGGTTGTGCCCGCCGCAGCCGCCGTCCACGTTGAGCACCTCTCCGGCGGCGTACAGGCCGGGGCAGATGCGGCTTTGCATGGTGGAAGGATCGAAATCCGCGCAGTCGATGCCCCCGGCGGTCACCTGCGCGCTGTCAAAGCCGCGCGTGCCTTCCACGCGAAGGGCAAAATCCGCAATGACCTGCGCCAGCGCGCGCAGCGCATCAGGGCTGACGGAGGGGCGATGGCCGCACCTGCGCCACAGCGCCTGCGCAAGCTGCGGGCTGACCGCGCCGGTGAGCAGGCTTTCGCCCATGCGCCCGGCGCGCTGCGTCAGCCATTCATACACGTCCGTGTCAGCCTGTCCGGTCACCGCCATGCGCAGATCCATGTGCAGCACGTCGCCTGCATGGGCGTCGCGCGAAAGCTGCATGGCCGCAATGCCGCTCACGCCGTCCTCGGCAAACAGCGCCTCGCCGGTGCTTTCGCGTCCGTTCAGGTGAAGCGTGGCGCGCACGCGCTGGCCGCTCAGCCCTTCCAGCGGCTTCCTTTCGGTCAGGAGCGCGCACAGCGCCGGGCGCGGCGTGATCAGCTTGTGGCCGAATGCCGTCAGCAGCGCATACGCCGTGCCGTCGGTGCCATGCATGGGCGCGGCTGCGCCGCCTGCGCACACGATGACGCGGTCGGCGCGGTAATCCGCATGTTCTTCCCCCATCAGCGCGCCGGGCTTCACGCGGCCGCTTTTGAGCACGGTATCCTCCGCGTACACGGCGCGGACGCACTGCAGCACAAAGCCGTTTTTCTCGCGGGTGATGTGCTGCGCGCGGGTGTTTGGCACGATGACCACGCCAAGCCGCTGCGCCTTCAGCTTCAGCGCGTCCACCGCCGATGCAGCCAGAAACGAGGCCGGATACATGCGCCCTTCGTCCTCGTGCACCAGCGGAATGCCCGCCTCCTCCAGAAAGGCCGCGGCTTTTTCATAGGGCATGTGGCGCAGCACTTCCATGCCGAAATCGCGGTCGCCGTAAAAATCCGGCGTGCCGCAGTTGAGCAGGTTGCCGCGCCCGTTGCCGGTGACGGCCAGCTTTTTCATGGGCTTGCGGTTGCGGTCGATGACCGTCACGCGCTCGCCGCCCTTCGC
>JAQXJZ010000057.1 GCA_029009515.1 bacterium | reverse complement strand
AACCTGGACTCTCTGGAGACCATGGGCTCTGAGGTCCAGAAGGGCAACGCGCCCGAAGAGCGCAAGATCCAGCGCCTGTTCCGCAACGGGGAGCTGACCCGCATGATCAAGCGCTGCAACGACTTTGGCGCTGGCGGCGTGAGCGTTGCCATCGGCGAGCTGGCCGACGGCCTGATGATTGATCTGGACAAGGTGCCCAAGAAGTACGAAGGCCTCGACGGCACCGAACTGGCCATTTCCGAGAGCCAGGAGCGCATGGCCGTGGTGGTGGCTGCCGAGGATGCGCAGTTGTTCATCCGTTATGCCAACGAAGAAAACCTCGAAGCCACCATTGTGGCCGAAGTAACCGAGGAGCCCCGCCTGCGCATGACGTGGAAGGGCAACACCATCGTGGATCTCAGCCGCGAGTTCCTCAACTCCAACGGTGCTGAGAAGCACGCAGTGGTGCGCGTGAAGGATGCAAAGATTCAGAATGTTTCCTTCGGCGGCGTCACCTTTGCCGAAAAGCTGGAAAGCATGGCCGGTGACCTGAACATCTGCTCCAAGAAGGGCCTGAGCGAGCGCTTTGACTCCACCATCGGCGCTGGCACGGTGCTCATGCCCTTCGGCGGCAAGTATCAGCTGACCCCCACCCAGACCATGGTAGCCAAGCTGCCCGTGCTGGAGGGCGAAACCACCACCGTCAGCGGTATGAGCTACGGCTTCCATCCGCAGGTGATGGCGCAGAGCCCCTACGAAGGCGCTTACCTGAGCGTGGTGGAAAGCATGATGAAGCTGGCTGCTGCCGGCTTTGACACCACCAGGGCTTACCTGACCTTCCAGGAGTATTTCGAGCGCATGACCGGCGCTCCCGAGCGCTGGGGCAAACCGCTGGCCGCCCTGCTGGGCGCGCTGGATGCGCAGATGGACTTTGGCGCGGCTGCCATCGGCGGCAAGGACTCCATGAGTGGCTCCTTCGAGGATCTGGACGTGCCGCCCACGCTGGTCAGCTTTGCCGTGGCTCCCGGTGATTCCGGCGAGGTCATCTCTCCCGAATTCAAGGCGGCTGGTCACAAGCTGTGCCTGCTGCGCGCCGACGCGTTTGACTCCGCTTCGATCAAGGCTAATCTGGCCGCTCTTTACGAAGCGATCAAGGCGAAGAAGGTTCTCTCCGCGTGGGCGCTGGGCCTGGGCGGCGTGGCCGAGGGCGCACTGAAGATGGCGCTTGGCAATCGCATTGGCGCCAAGCTGGAGAACATCGCCGATCCCTTCAGTCAGGACTTTGGCGCTGTACTGCTGGAAATGGCGGATGGCGAAGTGCTGGGCGATGTGATCGGCCAGACCATTGAAGAGTACAAGCTGTGCTATAGCGGCGAGTGCGTGTGCCTGCGTGACATTCAGGAAGTGTACGAGGGCAAGCTGACCAAGGTGTTCCCGTACTACGCCGACGGCGAGAAGGTGGAAACCGTCACCCACAGCGCGAAGGAATGGGCCAAGCCCGCCATCCTGACCCGCAAGCCCGTGGCATTCATCCCCGCCTTCCCCGGCACCAACTGCGAAATCGACACCGCCCGCGCCCTCACCCGCGCCGGTGCGGATCCCCGCATTCTGCTCATCAACAACCTCACGCCCAGCGCCATCGGCGAGAGCCTTGAAAAGGCGGTCAGGATGATCGGCGAAAGCCAGATGATCGTGCTGCCCGGCGGTTTCTCCGGCGGCGACGAGCCCGACGGCAGCGCCAAGTTCATCACCGCGTTCTTCCGCAATCCCATGATGAAGGACGCTGTGCACGAGCTGCTCAAGAACCGCGACGGTCTGATGCTGGGTATCTGCAACGGCTTCCAGGCGCTCATCAAGCTGGGTCTGGTGCCCTACGGCGAGATCATCGACACCGATGACACCTGCCCGACCCTTACCTTCAACACCATCGGCCGCCACCAGAGCATGCTGGTGCGCACCCGCATCGCCAGCAACAAGAGCCCCTGGCTGCAGCTGTGCGAAGCCGGTGACATTCACAACATCGCCATCTCCCACGGCGAGGGCCGCTTCGTGGCCTCCGACGCCGTTGTGGAGCAGCTCAAGCTGAACGGCCAGATCGCCACCCAGTACGTGGACATGGACGGCGATCCCACCATGGATCTGCGCTACAACCCCAACGGCTCCGTGCTGGCCATCGAAGGCATCACCAGCCCCGACGGCCGTGTGCTTGGCAAGATGGGCCACAGCGAGCGCGCCGGCATCGACCTGTACAAGAACGTGGAAGGCAACCGCTTCCAGCCGATCTTCGAGGGCGGCGTACGCTATTTTAAGTAAGGGACGACGCAGGGAGTCGCTGCCTCCCTGCACCCACCGCCAAAGGGTTTCACCCTTTGGAATCCCGTGTGTTGGGCGCGCAAAGCGCGCCCAAGGGGGTATGGAAAAACGCACTGGAGTGTATCCGGTGCGTTTTTGTTGGAGCTGGCTGCAAATGGGCGCATACGCAGGTGCGCCCCTACAATGGTTAATAACATGTTTGCTTTATCAGGACGATTCTGCCGCCTCAGTAGGGGCGACCGATGTGTGCGCCCGCTGCGCCAAGCAACATGGCTGACGACCGTTGGCTTCTCCTTGAGGAGAAGCTCCCGCGGAGCGGGTGATGAGGTGGCCAGTTTCTCGCTAACACAACTACACCATAAAACGAACCCGCACCGGCCTGCCCATGGGCAAACCAGTGCGGGTTTTGCATTATTCAGCTTCATGATGCTGCATAATCAGCAGAGTGCCATTGGCAACGGCGACAACGGCGGTTTCATCCGTATGCTCATTGCTCACGCCCAGCGGATGATCGCACGTGAGCGTATAGCCATCCAGCGGATACTTCAGCCCTTTCAGCGTAACGCCTTCGGCCTTGCTGCCGTGGCAGAACACACTCACCGTGGTGCCTTTGGGGCGATGGGGGAGGGTGAGGCTGCCATTGGTGAGGGCGTAGGCGGTGTAATCGCTGGCGACCAGGCGGATGGTCACGCCCATCTTGCTGTACCTTCCCATGCTCTGGAAATTGGCCAGCAGATGATCCGCCCGTCCGCCGCCGCAACCGTACAAGGCGAAATCGCGATAGCCCAGCGCGTACCCCTGTGCAAGGGCGATGCCGGTATCGGTGTCGTCCTTTTCCACGGGATGTTTTTCGAGGGGCACGTCTTTGGGCAGGTCATACGCGCCGAGGGAATCCAGATCGCCGATGAGCAGGTGCGGCTTTACGCCCAGCGCATCCAGCGCGCGCAGACCACCGTCCGCGGCGATGATGTAGTTGTCAGGGGCAGGATGAAAATCGCGCGCGGTAAACTCGCCCGCGCCGATGATGTAGCAGGTGGGCATGGTGGTGGGTGACCTCCGGGTGGCTTAGGCTTCGATGATGGGTGTGCTGTATTCGTACAGATGTTCCGGCGCGATGTCCACATCATCATTCCAAATCACCGTGTCACCGCAGACGTGTGCCATCAGAAAAAACGGCAGATGCTTCAAATCGGCAAAGACAGGTTTGCCCAATAACGGTTCAGCGTTATATACGCGCTTGCTGCCATCGGCAAAAGTGAGAAGGAGTGTGTAGTCCTCACGCGGAACGACTTTCTTGACGATCCAAACAGGCTGTTCTTTGGCAGCGTTCGGATAGACGATGCTGTTTTCAACGAACATGGAGCGTTCCCTTCACATCGATACGACAGTGCTGTTGTAATACAGTTCGTCAGGGCAGATATCCTGACCATTTGCCCATTCGACAGTATAACCATTCGCAAAAACGCTCATGAAGTATGTGGGATTAGAGAGTTCGCCATACCAGTTGCCGCGAATGTAGGGCTTTACGTCAAAGTCTTTGGTTTCTCCGTTGTCAAAAGACACGCGGAGCATGAAGTTCTTCATAGGAACAACGGTTTTGGCTGTTGGTCTAAGCACAGCAGACACCCCATTTCCAAATCAGCGAAGCGGCTCGATTTTGAAATAGCCGTCGCCTTCACTCAAAAGATTCCAGTTTGCCAGCAGCTCATCCTCGTGGATTGCCATCCACGCATGGAGAAGTTTGGTCTGTTTGGAGGGAAAGCTGCCTTCCAATACTTCACCGTCCAAAGCAACGACCATTTCTGAATCACCGTACAGGCAATGGATATGCGGTTTGTGGTGCTTGCCGCCGCGTTCTGACTGCATGCGAATGATGATGCCGTAGAACATGGAGAGTGTTGGCATGAAAATCGCCTCCTTGTGGATATAGTATAGCAGTTTGGAAGGGGAGTATCAAGCAAATGGGGAGAAAAAGCCCGCTCTGCGTTAATGACAGGCGAGCAAATGAATCTTTATGCACAGCACATCCAGCACGCGCAGACCGCCATCCGCTACGATAATGTAGTCGTCATGGGCAGGATGGATAACGCACGCGGTGAACTTGCCCGCGCCAACGATGTTGCAGGTGGGCATGATGTTGGGTGACCTCCGGATGGGTGGATTGTGTGATGATTATACATCCGATGGACGGGGAAAGGCAAGCGGACCATGACTAAGCATGCATGATGATTTAGAAAATGAGGAAGCCTGTCTACAGTACGTAAAGACAGGCTTTTGGTTTGATTTCGGTGTAGTTTTTTTAAGAGCCGTAGTTGACCATATCCATAACAACGTTTACTGGCAAATCTGTCCACGCCTCATTGCTTCGCCAACTCTCCATGTTAATGAGGTATTGCAGAATAACTTCAGTCAGAACTTCGTGCATTTGGTAATTGTTTCCTAACTTTTTCATATCATCGCCAATACTAATTACAAATTCTGCTTCTGTTGGATTCTCGCTAAGCATATTCGTTAGTGTGTCTGTTGTTAATACATATGCGAAATTGTCAGAATGACCGCCCATTTTATTCTCTGCAACATAGTGTATTACAATGAAATTGTAGGATTTATTGTCGACTGACAATCCGATCATTCCTGCTTCACGTAAATCAAGTGAGGAAGGAACGAGAAGATTCTCTTTTAGCATTTTAATTGGCTCAACGGCGAATACGGTTGTCAAAGGCATACTGAATTCGGCAAAACTGACAGAAAGGTTAAACGAAAAGATGCCAATCACTAGAAGCAAACATAAAATTTTCTTCATTTTTTTCCTCCACGCTATTCGATTCTCATCTTAAAAAGTGTGACAGTTCTTAGTTTGGTTACTGATTGAGGTATATTAGCTGTTGATTTCGTCTTCAACAGCTTGAGAAAAATGACATTGCCCACAAGAAGAGGGAACTGTTCCATAACTTTTAGCGATTGACTTTGCTTCTTCAATTGTATCGAAGACTTCGTACTTTCCGTCGCTTCGTTTGGCAAGCTTGTTACTAATGTGCTTCTTAAAGGCATCATGGATCTTTCCAGTTTCGGTATTCAATACATACGGCATGCTTAACCTCCTTTTACGCACCTGCGCATTTCTTGTATCAATTATAAAACGTTTCCCAAAACTACGCAAGTGCGAATACGCGTCCGCGTAGTTTTTCTTATGCTTTTTCCTGAGGTGAAAACTATGAGCGTAAAACAAGCCGTAGCTGCTCGCTTTCAGGAAATCTGCGCCGAACGCAGCATCAAACCCAACGAACTGGCCAACCGTGCAGGCGTAACACCATCCAGCGTGTACAGCATGCTCGACCCAAACCGCAAGGAAGTGACCATCAACCTCATCAAGAAGCTCTGCGACGGGCTGGACATGACACTGGGCGAGTTTTTCAGTACGCAGGCGTTTGACGAGCTGGAGCAGGAAATCAAGTAAGCCGCTGCTGCCCTCCTTTCGCATGGCTGTTTGGTTGAACGGGCCTGTTCACACTCTCTTCGTTTGTATTGTACTGCCGTAAAACAGAAAAAGTCACGCAACGTTTCTTTTACATCAAGCCTCAAATCGCTCCGATGTAAAAGAAATGTTGCGTGCTTTTTGTATTTTCTTTGTATTTGACTGTGCGGTTTGATCGGGCGCGATCTTACTTCGCAATCACGCCGTACTCGTCCCACAGATCGCGCCAGTCGTCAGCACCGGGCCAGAGGAAAACCTGGCCTTTGATCAGGCGGCAGTTCCGGTCGGCCTGGCGGATGGTTTCCATTTCGGCGTCCGTGAGGGGAGCCTCGGTCACGCACTGCAGGTTGGCCAGATAGTTGCGCTTGTTGGTGGAGAAGGGAATCACCAGCTCACCGCGCTGCACCGCCCATTTCAGGCAGATGATGGCCGGATGCACGCCGTGCTTTTGCGCAATTGCCGCAATCTCAGGCATCTCGGTGGCGGCAATGTCCTCGCTGGTCTTGTCGCGCTCCGGGCGGTTGGGGCTGCCGATGGGGCAGAAGCCGATGGGCTGGATGCCCTTGCTCGCCACATAATCGTACAGTTCGGGCTGCTGGAAGGCCGGGTGCAGCTCCATTTCAATCACCGTGGGCTGAATGCGGCACAGGGGCAGCACAGCCTCCAGCTTGGGAATGGTCATGTTGCTCATGCCCAGGTTTTTCACCAGCCCCATGTCGTACAGGCGCTCCATCTGCCGCCAGGTCGCCATGTATTCCCCGGTGGAAAAGGGCTTGCTGTCCGGATTGCGGCTGTCGCCGTCGCAGCCGGGTGCGTGGTAGTTGGGGAAAGGCCAGTGTACAAAGTAAAAGTCCAGATAATCCAGCTGCAGATCCTTCAGGCTCTGTGCGCAGGACAGGAGTACATCGCCCTGACCATGCATATCGTTCCACACCTTGGAGGTGATGAACAACTCCTCGCGGGTAACGACGCCCTCGTCAAACGCCTGACGAAAGACCTGGCCGATCTCCTTTTCGTTTCCGTACACGGCCGCGCAGTCGAACAGGCGATAGCCGTAGCGGATCGCGCCGGCCACGGCCTGCGATACCACCTCGCCATTGGCATGATCGCTGCCAAAGGTGCCCATGCCGATGCAGGGAACCTTACAGCCGTTAGAAAGCGTGATTTGTGGAACCAGTTTGGGATCGATGAAAGCCATGTTTTTTTCCTCACTTTATGGTTGAAAATCACTTTCAGAATACACAGTCAGAACAGTGCCGGGGTTTTTGCTATGGATCGTTTTGGTGAGAATAATATGTTTTATTATACCACAAACGTGTGCTGCTGAAAAGGCAAGTTTGATTGTGATGGCGCAAAAGCCTTATGATAGGGACAGGTATCCTTGGAAATGATAGGGCCAACCGTTATAAAAGGGACTTGACGAAGTGCCCGAAAACCCTTATAATAACACCCGAACTGAACACACCGCTAGGGGCGCAGAAATGCTGAGATTGCCGGAAACGGCTTGTCCCTTTGAACCTGATGTCGTTAGTACGACCGTAGGGAAGCGAAGTCACACAAGCAACACCCGCAAGGGTTTGAAAAGTGCCATCGTCCCGACGGACGATGGCTTTTTTGTACCGATGGCGGTGCGTACGTTCGAAAAAACAAAAGGGAGGAACAATACCCCATGAGTTTCAAGTTCGAAGACGTTACCCTCACCGGTTGGATCCTGCTGGCGGTGCTCATCGCCTTCGGCGTGGCGCTGCTGGCCATCGCCCGCAACAAGCAGAAGTGGACGCCCCAGATGCTGGCCAATGCCGCCATCTGCATGGCGCTCAGCTTTGTGCTCAGCTACATCCGCCTGTTCAAGCTGCCGCAGGGCGGCTCCGTGACCCCGGCTTCGCTGCTGCCCATTCTGGCTTTTGCCTATTATCACGGCACGGTGCCTGGCCTGGTGGTGGGCATTGCCTACGGCTTCCTGCAGATGATTCAGGATCCGTGGATTGTGGGCGCGGTGCAGGCTGCGCTGGATTACCCGCTGGCGTTTGGCTGCATTGCCTTTGCGGGCGTGGTGGGCCAGATGCAGCGCAAGCACGGCTGGAATGAGCTGGCAAGCTGGCTGGCGGCTGTGCTGGCGGTGGGCCTTGGCCGCTTCATCTGCCATGTGCTCAGCGGCGTGGTGTTCTTTGCCGATTATGCTTCCGGCAGCGGCATGTCTCCGCTGGTTTATTCTCTCAGCTACAACTCCTTCGTGTTTGTGGACCTGGCCATCTGCCTGGTGGTGGTTGCCTTCCCGCAGGTGCGCAAGGCGCTGGCGCGTATGAGCGTGAAAAAGTAAACAGAGGAAAACAGGCGGCGCGTGCAGAAAAAATACCGCGCCGCCTGTTTCTTTTTGGAAGAAGGGCGGGCGCTGATTCGTATGTATTGATAGCATGATATGGTACGGAGGAATGCACGATGAAGCGGAGGATGCGGCTTGTCAAAATGGGAGCGCTGTGCCTGGTCTGCCTGTGGCTGATGAACGGCGCGCAGGCAGAGGAGCATGTGAAATCTCTGCTGCAAAGCATCTATCCAGCTCACATGGTCACCGTTTTTGACCAGTGCGGCGGGACGGCGGCTGCGGTGCTGACGGATGGGACGGATCAGGTGCTGTGCCTTGCAGAGGAAACGAACGGAGCATGGGAAGTGGTGCTTTCCAATCCGGCTGTGGTCGAACCGGACCGCGAGGTGAGAAGCCTGCTGCTGGACACGGAGGAAACGCTCTTCTGGAATACGCTGGACAGCGGCAGAATGGACACATGGCATGCCTCCAAAACCGATGGGACGTGGCGTGTGACAGGCTGGATGGCGATGGAGACGCACGCCAACGGAAACATCAGCGAGTATCACCTGGGGTATGAAAACGGCAGGCTGCATTACAGCACCTATCTGTGCGATGAGAATGAGAACATCCAGTCGTACAATGCATACGAGCCCGTTCCTGCCGCGTGGCTGGAAGATAAACTGACGCTGGATGCGTTTGATGCTGCGCAGTTTCCGAAACCAGCCACATACTATACGCATAGCTGGCTGTCTGAGGAAGCAACCGCCCTGGCTGCGGCAGAGCTCTTTCCGCAGGATACATTCCTTGATGGATGTGCCAATCAGGATCATCTGGAATTCTTTCTTCAAAGACCCAACGGTGATCTGGTGATTGCCTCCTGCCGGTATGAGGAGAATGCAGGATGGAGGATCGTCCTCAGTACGCCGCTGCCCGAAGGTACGACGTATGGCTTTGAGAATTTTTCCTCCTCGTTAGTGATTGGGGATCTGCTGGTCAGCATCGGGCGTGTGGATGACAAGACCTGCGGCGTGACCTTCATCTACAACGATGATCCGCAGACGCAGGGCGAGCGTATGTTCAGCCTCGGCCGCAGCTGGGTTTGCGGCGAGGTGCCGAATGGATATGAAAACTGCTTTGGCGATCATCCGTGGGATGATATCACGGTGATCGACTGGACGAGCCTGCCGCATACGTTTGAGGAAGCGGTGGCTGCGCTGGACACCAGCAGCTGGGCGGTGGTCAGCAATCCGAACCCGCAGGATCGGCTCCATCTGCGCGTGAAGCCGGAACGTGGTGCCAAGTCGCTTGGCAAGTACTACAACGGCACGCCGGTGCAGGTGCTGGAGCAAAAAGGCGATTGGGCAAAGGTGAGCATCTTTGGCGTGGAAGGCTGGATGATGAAGGAATATCTGGCCTTCGGTGACGCCGGGCATGCGGTGGAGGCGGTTTTCCCCAGCCGGATGGCCGTGGCGGAGCAGACGGATCACTACGTCTACGCATCGCCTGAGGCGGAAAAGGTGATCGCCAATTATCAGCACGAGGAGCACGGGATGCTGGTGCTGGGCATTGTGGATGAGGAATGGTATCACGCGTGGTTTCCTGAGGACGACTTGACCGGCTATGTGCTGCAAAGCGACTGGTGGGAGGGAAATGGCTGATGCAAAGGGGAATCATTCTCGCTTTTGCTGTGATGTTTCTGTGCCTGCAAAGCGCCTTGGCGGATGATGCGGCTGTCTATACCGGGCAGGTGCATCCTGATCTGCCCACGTTGACTTTGACGGTGACGGACACCGGGGAACGCATCGAAAAAACAACGAACCGGAATATTCTGCAAGTGACCATTGAAGCGTAGGACGGCAGCTTCTCGCAGACGCTCACGTGGGAATCCATTGAAAGTCCGGCATTTGAGCGCATTGCGCCGCTGGTCAGGCTGGTGGATATGAACTTTGACGGTTACGGCGACCTGACACTGCTGGCAGCGCAGGGCGCGCGGAATGTGTTCCATGCCTTTGCACTGTGGGAAGAACAGGCCGGGCAGTTCAGACCGGTGGAGCAAGGCTCGGTCTGGGATTCGGCGCAACAGAAGTTTTCTTTTGAAAGCAGCCAGCTGGAACTGTGCAATTACGAGCTGTATCCCGAAGAAAAGCGCATTTTTTCCTCTGTGGCGGATGGCTTCCGCTGGCGCACGGAGATGGTGTATGAGTGGGAAAGCCGCCATGGTCTGGCTGTGAAGTCGGTCGCGGATATCTACGATGCAGGCGATGGACTGATCGGCGAAACGGTGCTGCTGTACGGAACCGGTCTGATGCGCTGCTGGAATGAGGTTTATCCCGAGGAGTGGTACTACGGACAGGAGGGCGTAGAGCAGGAACGCACGCGTGCCATCCGCGAAGTGACCATGGGGAGCGCTTCGTGGAATGCCACATGGATGAAAGTGGCGAATGTGGACTGGGTGAACCTGCGCAAGCAGGACAGCAAAGCGTCGCCTTCATTGGCAAAGCTGAATGCCGGAGAAACAGTCACGCTGCTGGTGGATGACTGCGGCCCGGAAAATGGTTGGGTGCGTGTGTGGTATGATCCGGGAGATGGCAGAGGAATCTTTACCTCCGAACTCGATGACGGCAGCGCACTGCTGACCGGCTACATCTGGCACAGCTTTCTGGAGCCGGTAGAAAAATGAAAAAAGAAACGGAGGATTCCATCGCAGAAACCTCCGTTTTCTCATCTATCAATATCAAGCCGCGTCAGCGCATCCCGCGCATCGGTGTTGTGGTCGCCGTGTTCCACGGACTGCCGATACCAGCGGATGGAGGCGGCTGTATCCTGCACCGTTCCATGCCCGCGTTCGCAGCACATGCCTACCAGATACTCTGCATAGGCCACTGCAACGGGATCATCGCAGTGCAGCGCCTTTTCAAACCAGTAATAAGCCGTATCGTAATCCTGCTCGTCATAGCGCAGCAGCCCCACCAGCTCCATGCCCTTGCCATATCCGGCATTGGCGGATTGCAGATAGCGCTGGTATGCGGCGTGCAGATCCGCTTTGCAGCCGTAGCCGTAATGCAGACACACGCCCAGATTGTAGGCGGCTTCGGCATGGCCTTTGGCAGCGGCCTCTTTCAGCAGCGCAAAGGCGCGGTCGTTATCCTCTTCCACGCCATCGCCGTAGATGTACTTCATCGCCAGCTTGTACTGTTCATCAGCAGTCATCGAACAATCCCGGAATTTCTCCAGCCGGTACAGCTGTTCCTCATCCACCTGATCAACGCCGTTCTTGTAATCGTAGCCCATCTTGCGGTAGAAGGGACAGGCAGTGATGGACGCAGGAATCTCAATGCGCTTCGCGCGCAGGAAGTAGTCATCCTCCTTCAGCGTTTCGATGATCTTTCTGCCAATGCCGCGCCCCTGATATTCCGGCAGCACGAAAATGGTGAACAGGCGGCTTTCATCCTCCTTGCCCCAGTACGGGCCAATGGCGCCGCAGCCCGCGATGGTTTCGCCATCACAAACCACATAGAAGTGCGTGTGCTTCGCACGCTCCATCAGATAATCGGGCGTAAGCACGCGGATGTCATTTTCAATGTATTCCTCGGAATAATCCTTGCTGTTGGTCGCGCGCAGCGTTTTGGCAATCAGTGCGGATACCTCGGCTGCATCTTTGATTTCAAACAGGCGGATGGTCATGCGTGTTCCTCTCATTCGTGGATTTCCAGCGGCAGGCCGTCGGGATCAAAGAAGAAGGTCATCTTCTTGCCGGTATACTCATCGGTGCGGATGGGCTCGCACGCAATGCCGCACGCGGTCAGCTCCTGCACGGTTTCCTCCACCGATTCCACATGGAACGCCAGATGGCGCAGTCCGTATGCTTCGGGATAGCTCGGGCGCCTGGGACAGCCCTTCATGATGAACAGCTCCAGCTCCAGATCATCCAGCTGCAAATCAATCTTCCAGTCGTTGCGCTGCGCTCGGTAGTTTTCGCGGATCACCTGAAAACCGAGCAGATCCACGTAGAAATGACGGCTCTTTTCGTAATCGCTGCCGATGATGGCAATGTGGTGCACTTTGGACAGATGCATATTCGTCCTCCTTCTATAGATAGAAGAAAGGCGTGCGGAGGAAGCATCCGCCGCACGCCGTAACCAGATCAGATGTCGATGAACTCCCGGAACTCGCGCATGATGCCGATGCCATCCGGATAATGGGCGGCAAACTGCGGCACCGCGTGACTGGGGAAACTGTTGCCCTCGATGAATACCGGGCCCTTCTCGGTGATGGCCACGTCCCACGCCACAAAGCGCATCTGCGGCACTTTCTGCGCGGCTTTGAGGCACATCTCTTTGGCTTCTTCAAAGAAGGGAACCTCGAAACCGATGATGGACGTGCCAGTCATGGGGTGATGGGTGAAGGTATTGCCCTTCTTGTCTGCGCCGACCGTCAGCAGCTTGCCGCTGGCCAGATCCACACGGGCAGCCATGCCGCCCTGATCCACGTTGTCCATCACATTGCCGTTGCCGATGCGCAGAAACGCGTACACGATGCCCTGCTTCTTGTCGCCCAGCAGGGTGGCGATGCGGATGGTGTTGACGGAGGTGGGGCACATTTCGGACATGCGCGGATGCTGAATCACGCGCTCCTCGATGATGCCAATCTGCTTGTCCAGCAGCTCCTGGAGGAACTCCGCCTCGCGGCCTTCCCAATGATCACGGGTGAAACGCTCGATGCCCACGCCGCTGCTGCCTTCCAGAGGCTTGGCGATCAGATCGCCGTACTCGGCAAGGAATGCGGTGAACTCATCCAGAGTGGTTTCCGCACTTACCTTCATCCAGCCACGGCCGACTTCTTCTTTGAAGAGATCGTTAAAAGTGGCCTTATCATCGAAGAAATGCCAGTAAGCCTTGTCATTCATGCGGCGCACGATGGTGTTGCTCAGGCCGCGGGTGATCTGCGTCTTGCGCTGCGCGTCGTTGAGCTTGTACATCTGGGCAATCTTGTAGTCCACATAGCCCGCGTTGTACTTGAGCGCGCAATAGAGCATATCGCACAGCAGCCACGCACGGCTCTTGCCGCTGCGCTCCTTGAGCAGGCCGGTGGTCTGCCACATGGCTTTCCAGTCCATGCGCACCAGGCGCTTGAAGAAAAAGGAGAGTCGGGACATGGGAAATGCCTCCTTATTATACGTTGAAGCGGAACAGGACAATATCGCCGTCCTTCATCACGTATTCCTTGCCTTCGCTGCGCACCAGGCCCTTTTCCTTGCAGGCGTTCATACTGCCAAGGGAGACCAGATCGTCATAGGCCACCACTTCGGCACGGATGAAGCCGCGCTCAAAGTCGGTGTGGATCTTACCGGCGGCCTGAGGCGCCTTAGTGCCGTTGACGATGGTCCAGGCGCGGCACTCATCGGAACCGGAAGTGAGGAAGGAGATCAGACCCAGCAGGGAGTAGCAGGCGGTGATCAGACGATCCAGACCGCTCTGACCCAGACCTAGCTCGCTGAGGAACTCTTCCTTCTCCTCGCCGTCCATCTGCGCGATCTCTTCTTCAATCTGCGCGCTGATGGTGAACACCTGGGAACCCTCGGCGTCGGCGATCTCGCGGACGGCCTTTACATAAGGAAGATCATCCATGTCAGGGCCGATATCGCTGTCGGCGATGTTGGCGGCATAGATAACGGGCTTGTCGGTCAGCAGGAACCAGCCCTTCACAATCTCGCGCTCGTCGGCAGTCATGTCGAAGGTGCGGGCGGGCTTGCCGGATTCCAGATGCTCCTTCAGACGAACGGCGAGTTCGGCTTCGGCAGCCATCTTCTTGTCGCCGCCCTTGTAGAGCTGCATGGCCTTGGCGGCGCGGCGCTCCATGGTTTCCAGGTCGGCAAAGATCAGCTCCAGCTGGATGACGTCGATGTCACGAGCGGGATCGATGGAACCATCCACATGGATGATGTTCTCATCCTCAAAGCAGCGCACAACGTGAACGATGGCGTCTACCTCACGGATATGAGAAAGGAACTTATTGCCCAGACCTTCGCCGCGGCTGGCGCCCTTCACCAGACCGGCAATGTCCACGAACTCCACCGTAGCGGGAGTGACCTTCTTAGGCTGATACATCTGGGCCAGCACGTCAAGACGGCTGTCGGGAACGGGCACGATGCCGGTGTTGGGTTCGATGGTGCAGAAAGGATAATTGGCAGCCTGCGCGCCAGCGCGGGTGATGGCATTGAACAGGGTGCTCTTGCCTACGTTGGGAAGACCTACGATACCAAGCTTCAAAGTTTCCACTTCCTCAGTACAAAACTATTTACAAAGGTTAGTATAGCCTGAAATGAGGAAAAAAGCAATTTGAATTGTACGGATCCTGATAATATATAAGGAAGAAAGGTGTGAATACGGATGTTATGAATATACAATTTTCAGAACGTTCGGATAATACAAGTGCTTTCAAAACAAGAAAACGCTTAAAGTTCGGAGAAAACAAAAATCGAAAAAATATTCAAAAAAATTTGAAAAAAGGTGTTGACAAACCTTTAGAGGGGTGATATTATGTACAAGCTCGCTCGAGAGCAAAGCGATCGAGAGGGCGCCGAACCTTGAAAACGATACAGAAACAAGAAACGCAAAACGACAGTCAATAACTTGAGTTGATACTGCTCGAAAGAGTGGTTTAACGGATTAAACATAAGAGTTTGATCCTGGCTCAGGACGAACGCTGGCGGCGTGCCTAACACATGCAAGTCGAGCGGGGACTTATGGAATGAAGCTTCGGCAGAATGAAGTAAGTTCTAGCGGCGGACGGGTGAGTAACGCGTGAGCAACCTGCCTATCACTGGGGAATAACGCATCGAAAGGTGTGCTAATACCGCATGAGACCACAGAGGGACATCCCTTAGGGGTCAAAGATT
>JAQXJZ010000056.1 GCA_029009515.1 bacterium | reverse complement strand
CACGGAGGCCAGCAGAAAGTACAGGCCGGAGGCACGTTCTGGATGATGCCCAACCATCAGGAAAGCGAAAAGCTGGACCGGGTGACGGCAGAGCGCTGGGTGCGCGGCATGCGCAATGAGGACAGCGCGCGGCCATCCGGCGGCAAGTGGACGATGGACGAGCTGAAGCCCATGGCGCAGAAGTTTGGCATCAATCCTGACCCGGAAGATGAAAAATTCATCGAGTTTTGGGTGATGACCAATGCCATGTACAGCGATTACTGCGGCGTGGCGAAGAAGTTCAACATCGTCAGCCCCGAATTCTACGGCCTGATGGCCAAGGCGTGGATGGAGGACAAGGACGCCATGCCGAACAAAACGGCGCTGTACTATGAGAACATCGTGAAGAAAAACCAGTAATCCGGGTGAAGATCCAGAAGGTTCCCCGCCAGTAATGGCGGGGTTTTTGTACTATAAAACAGTTAACAGTAGCGTTAACAGTAGCCACGAAAAAACATAAAAAATAATCGGGAGAGCAGAAAGGAAAACAAACACAAAAAAACCTTGCAAACCGTTGATTTGCAAGGTTTTTGGCGGAGAAGGAGGGATTTGAACCCTCGCTGCACTTTCGCACACTACTCCCTTAGCAGGGGAGCCCCTTCGGCCACTTGGGTACTTCTCCATGGTGGACGGTGATATGCCCTTGACTCTTGGAAAGAGCTGGCGGAGAGAGAGGGATTCGAACCCCCGGTACCTTTCGGTATCACTGGTTTTCAAGACCAGCGCCTTAAACCGCTCGGCCATCTCTCCATGTCGTAACCAGCGAAGATGATTATAGCACAGCTTGGGTGCTTCGTCAATCATTTTTTGAAAACTTTTTTCAGAATTGTTTCAGCGTGCGCGCAATTGCCAGAAAGCCACAGCGCTTGCGGCGGCCACGTTGAGCGAATCCACCCCGTGCGCCATGGGAATGCGCACCACATAGCTGCAGGCGGCGATGGTTTCGTTTTTCAGGCCGTTTCCTTCGTTGCCCAGCACGATGGCCAGCTTGTCCTCCTGCATCAGCGCGGGATCGTCAATGGACACGCTGCGGTCGCACAGCGCCATCGCGGCTGTTTTGAAGCCCAGTGCGTGCAGCTGTTCGATATTGTCAATCCGAGTCCACGGGATCTGAAACACCGTGCCCATGCTCACGCGCAGAGCGCGGCGGCTGAGAGGGTCACAGCAGGTGGGGGAAAGCAGCACTGCATCCATGCCGAGCGCAGCGGCGCTGCGGAAGATGGCGCCCATGTTGGAGGTATCCACTAGCCCCTCCAGCACAGCTACACGGTGGGCATGGACAAGTACATCCTGCACAGCAGCAGACACAGGGCGGCGCATGGCGCACAGCACGCCGCGCGTCATTTCAAAGCCGGTCAGCTGCGCCAGCACATCGCGGTCGGCGGTGTACACAGGCACGTCGCAGCGGCTGAGGATGGCTTCCATCCCGGCAATCTTTTTGCGCTCCATCAGAAAGGAGAGGGGAACGCAGCCTGCGGCCAGCGCATGTTCAATGACGTGAGGACTTTCGGCGATGAAAATACCCTTTTCCGGCTCCTGTTTGCTGCGCAGCTGTGCGTCGGTCAGGCGCACGTAGGCGTCCAGCTCCGGCGCGCTGAGATCGGTTATTTCGCGTACATCAGCCATTTTCACCCAAACCCTTCCTGTGCAATCAAAAAATCGTCACCCGGATTCTCTTCCGGGTGACGGCATGGTGGGGGCGAAGAGACTCGAACTCTCAATCCCATAGGGCGGCGGATTTTAAGTCCGCATTGTATACCAATTCCAACACACCCCCGTGCAGATTTTGATTATACCATCAAAAAGCAAAGCGCGTCAACGGCTTTTGCAATTGACATACGGCTGAGAAGTGTGTATACTGTTTCCATCATCTTTTGGAGGGGTTTGTTTGGCATCGGTTCTGTAAAGGAACGCTCGCTGCAATCTTGGGTAAAGACAGACGGCGCATGACCGTCAGCTTTGCTATGCAGCCGCGTAACCGTCAGACCTGTCAGATGGCCTTTTTTTCGTACCCGAAAATGGAAAAAACGGTTATGCACGTTCCTGTTTCCGTCATGCAAGAATATGAATGATGACGGAGGGAATACGGATGAATCCCCATTTTGCAACGCTTGATTTTGATACCATTCTTCATAAACTGGCAGACTGCGCTCACGGAGCCAATGCCAGAAGCAAAATTCTGTCTCTTACGCCCATTATGGAAGAGGCGCTGTGCCAGCGCGCCATGCAGGAAACCAGCGGCGCCAGACGGCTTTTGGAAACCTGCGCGCAGCCTCCGCTTTCGGTGATGGACAGCCTTCAGGAGTGCGTGCATCTGGCGCAGGCCGGAGGCATGCTGGAACCGCTGCAGCTTACGCAGATTGCGTGGTTTATCGCCGCCTGTCGCCGCATGACGGCCTATCTCAAGCGCGGCGAGGGCTACGAAAGCCAGATTTCGCTTTACGGCCGTGCCTTTGTGCCGCTGGAGGATCTCTACCATTCGCTGGACGAAGCGGTGGACGAAGAACGCGTGCTGGATGACGCCAGCCCCACGCTGCGCAGGCTACGCCGCACCATCGAAACCATGGAGCAGCGCATGCGCGAAAAGCTGCAGCAGGTGATGAACGCACAGAAGCGACTGCTTTCGGACAGCTACATCAGCCAGCGCAACGGCCGCTACGTACTGCCTGTGCAGAAGAAGCATCAGGCAATCTTTCCTGGCAGCGTGGTGGATGCATCCCGCACGGGCGGCACGGTGTTCATGGAGCCAACAGCTGTAGCGGCGCTGCAGCAGGAGCTGAGCATGCTCATTCTGGAGGAGGAGCAGGAAGTGCGCCGCGTGCTCTATGTGCTCAGCGATCAGGTGGCAGAGCAGGCGCATGCGCTGGAGACCAATGCCAAACTCATGGATGATCTGGATTTTCTGTTTGCCAAGGGCCTTTTCAGCCTGCAGCTCAAGGCCAATCCTGTCGCCATCGGCTGCGACGGTACGCTTCAGCTCCGAAATGCGCGCCATCCGCTGCTGGATCCTGAGCTTTGCGTGCCGCTCACGCTTTGTCTGAAGGAAGAAGAGAAAGGGCTGGTTATCAGCGGCCCCAACACCGGCGGCAAGACGCTGGCGCTCAAAACGGTGGGATTGCTCACGCTGATGGCGCAGTGCGGATTGCATGTGCCGTGCGATGAACACAGCGTCATTCCCATGCGAAGCGCCGTTTTCTGCGATATTGGCGACAGCCAGAGCATCTCGCAGAATCTGTCCACCTTCTCCGGCCACATGACCAATGTCATCTCCATTCTGGACAACCTCACCCGTGACAGCCTTGTACTGCTGGATGAGCTGGGCAGCGGCACCGATCCTGCTGAAGGCGCGGGCGTGGCCATCGCTGTGCTGGAGACGCTCAGGCTCAGCGGCTGCTGCTTCCTGGTGACCACGCACTATGGGCAGGTGAAGGACTTTGCCGAAACCTGCGAAGGCGTCGCCTCCGCCCGTATGGCGTTTGACGCCGTTACGCTGCGTCCCTTGTACCGGCTGGAGATGGGCAAGAGCGGCAAAAGCTGCGCGCTGGATATCATCAGCCGTCTGGGGATGCCGACTGCCATCGTGCAGTGCGCCAGAGAGGTATCGCAGACAGGCCGCTTTGAGCGCGGACGTATTCAGCCCACGCTCCGGCGAGGAAAGCTGGTACGTGCGCCCAAACCTGCTGCGGTGATAAAGTCGGATTTCCGCATGGGCGATTCCGTGATGGTGCTTCCGCAGAAGGAGAAGGGCATCGTGTATCAGCCGGAAGATGAGAACGGAGACGTGATTGTGCAGATCAAGGGCGTGAAGCAGGCCGTGCGTCACACAAGACTGCAGCTTTTGGTGCATGCGGAAGAGCTCTATCCGCCGGATTATGACTTTTCCATCATCTTCGATACCGTAGCCAACCGCAAGGCCAGCCATACGCTTGGCCGCAAATATGATCCTGATGCGGTTATCATCCACCGCGAGGGAAAAGAAGAAAACTGATGACAGCCCGGAAGGCAGCAGGCTTTCCGGGCTTTTCGCATGCTTTGGCTTTTTCGGGCCATACTATCAGCAGTGAACCTGCGGAAGGGAAGTGGAACCATGTCCGTCGGAATGATCCTGCTGATGGTGACGGCCATACTGGTATTCTTCGGCGTGGCGCAAAGGGTGCTGGACAAGCTGTACCTCACCGATCGCGCCGCGCTTGTACTCATTGCGCTCATGTTTTTCGGCACGCTGCTGCCATCCGTCAGCCTTGGACGGGTGCGCATCAGCCTTGGCGGTGCGGTGATCCCGCTTGGTATCTGCCTGTATCTGTTCATCCGTGCCGATACGGGCCGGGAGAAGGTGCGCGCTGTGCTGGGATCGCTCATCACAGCGGGCATTGTGTATGCCGTCGGTGTGCTGATGCCTGAGGAACCGGAGAGCATCATTGTGGATCCCATGTTTCTCTATGGCATTGCAGGCGGTGCAGTGGCGTATGTGCTGGGACGTTCGCGCAGGGCGGCGTTTATCTGCGGCGTGACCGGCGTGCTGCTGGCGGATACGGCTGTGGCGTTCATGAACTGGCGAAATGGCATTGATCAGCCGCTGGTGCTGGGCGGAGCAGGCGTGTTTGACGCGGCGGTGATTGCCGGTCTGCTGGGCGTTATTCTGGCCGAACTGGTGGGCGAAGTGCTGGAACGCATGGCGCGCGGCACAACCCCGCCACAGCAAACCGCCATCGAGAACCCCGTGCGCAGAAGGAGGAGCCAACGGTGAAGAAGATTGCATTGATCAGCGCGCTGGTCATCCTGCTGCTGCCTGTAGTGGCGTTTGCAGAAGGCAGCGTATACACCCTCATGGACGAAACAGGCGCCGTCGTCACCCGTTACTGCGGCGAGTGCGACGTGGGGGATGAATACATCAGTCAGGATAACCAGCACTATCGCGTAACCTCCGTGGATGATGCGCAGCAGCGCGCCACCGTCAAACATCTGGGTAAGGCGGATATGCCCGACGTGAACTGGCTGGATGCGGAGGAGCCACAGCCCGTCAGCGCTACTGCGCAGCGCAGAATCGCTCTGTACTGCACCCACAGCGATGAAAGCTACATCGAGGGCGACGGCACGGAAAGCGTGGAGGGCAAGGGCGGCATCTATGATATCGCGCATCTCTTTGGGGATCATCTTGAAGAGAAAGGCGTGACGGTGGAAATCAGCGATGAAACCCATCTGCCGCACGACGCAGGCGCATACCGCCGCAGCCGCCAGACGGCTGTGCAGCTGCTCACAAACCAGCCGAACGCCATTTTTGATATTCACCGCGACGGCATACCGGATCCCGACGAATATGCCGCCACCGTCGGCACGCAGAAGATGAGCAAGGTGCGCCTGCTGGTGGGCAAGAGCAATCAGAACAAGGAGGCCAATCTCAGCTTTGCCAAGCAGATCAAGGCCATCGGCGATAAGGTGTATCCCGGCCTGATCAAGGATATCTACATGGGCAAGGGCACGTACAATCAGGATCTGGCGCCCAGAAGCGTGCTTCTGGAATTTGGCACACATACGCTGGACAAAAGCCTGGTGGAAGCCTCCACCAAGCCCATGAGCGACGTGGTGTACAAGGCACTGTTCGGCGGCGTGGTGGGATCAGCCGGAGCAAGCGATGTGCGCAGCTCATCGCCCAAAGAGGCGGAGGAACCAGCCCCTGAAAAGCCTGCTGTGGAGGACAACACCGGCGCTGGCTGGGCGGTGTGGCTGGTGATTGCGCTGATTGCCGGGCTTGGCATTTTTGCCTTTCTATCCACCGGCGGACGGGGCGGAATGGACAAATTTGGCCGCAGTTTTCGGGAAATGACCGGCGGCCTGTTTGGCAAAAAGCCCAAAAAAGACAGCTGATTCAGCCCGTCTCAGGCGCGGTACGTTGCTTTTCATCTTTTCAAAAATGTGCTATAATGGTATCAGGCAAAGTATTGCACTGTTTGACCGGAGGTTGACAGCTGTGTTTACACCCAGATACCATAACGAGCAGACCGATCGCCTGGTAAAGGCGCTTTTGACGCTGAAATCCGAGGAGGAAGCCTATCGCTTTCTGGAGGATGTGCTTACCATTCAGGAAATGAAGAGCGTCACGCAGAGGCTGGAAGTGGCGGTTATGCTTCGCAACAAGGATACATATCAGGAAATCGTCCATCAGACGGGAGCTTCCACCACCACCATTGGCCGCGTCAACCGCACGCTGCAGTACGGTGCGGATGGCTACAGCCTTGTGCTGGATCGTCTGGACGAATTGGAAGAAGCACAACAGAAGTGAAGCAGAGGACAGCAACATGAACTTGCAAGGCTTGAACGAGCAGCAGCGCAAAGCCGCTGAAACTTTGGAAGGACCGGTTCTTATTCTGGCCGGTGCCGGCAGCGGCAAAACCCGCGCCCTGACCTACCGCATCGCCAATTTGATTGACCACGGCGTAGCACCCTGGAATATTCTGGCGATTACCTTTACCAACAAGGCCGCCAAGGAGATGCGCGAGCGCGTGAGCGCGCTGGTCAGCCACGGCGCAGACGATATCTGGGTGAGCACCTTCCACTCCATGTGCGCGCGCATCCTGAGGCGCGACATCGAGAAGCTGGGCTACACCCGTTCCTTTACCATCTATGACGACGACGATCAGACCAGCGTGCTCAAGGAGCTGTTCAAAACGCTGGGCATCGATGAAAAAACGCTGAGCCTGCGCGAGGTGAAGAGTAAGATCAGCGACGCCAAGAACCGTCTGCTGGGCCCTGACGACTGGTTCATGGAATCCGCCAAGGATTTCCGCAGCCAGCAGATTCATGATCTGTACGGCGGCTACGAGCGCAAGCTGAAGCATGCCAACGCACTGGATTTTGACGATCTGCTGGTGAAAACGCTGGAGCTGTTTGCCGATCATCCGCCCGTTCTGCAAAGCTACCGCGACAAGTTCCGCTACGTCCACGTGGACGAGTATCAGGACACCAACTTCGCCCAGTATTCGCTGGTCAAGCTGCTTACGCAGAACAGCCGCAACATCTGCGTTGTCGGCGATGACGACCAAAGCATCTACGGCTGGCGCGGCGCGGATATCCGCAACATTCTCGATTTTGAGAAGGACTATCCGGACGCTGTGGTCATCAAGCTGGAGCAGAACTACCGCAGCACCGCCAACATCCTCGACGCTGCCAATCAGGTCATCGCCCACAATGAGGGCCGCATGGAAAAGGCCCTGTGGACCGAGATGGACGCTGGCGATCCCATCCGCGTATTCTGCGCCGGAGACGAGCGCGACGAGGCTGCCTGGATCTGCGACCGCATGCAGCAGTTGAAGCGCAGCGGCCGCGACTTTGGCGATATGGCCGTGCTGTACCGTTCCAATGCGCAGAGCCGCGTGCTGGAAGACATGATGGTACGCGCCGGCATTCCGTACCGCATCTACGGCGGTCTGCGCTTCTATGACCGCAAGGAAGTCAAGGACATCGTGGCGTACCTGCGCTGCATCGTCAATCCGTCGGATGACGTCAGCCTGCGCCGCATCATCAACCAGCCTAAGCGCTCCATTGGCGAAACCACCATTGCCGAGCTTGTGCGTTATGCCGCCGAGGAGGAAATGCCGCTGTACAGCGCGCTGGTGGACGTGCCTGAGACGCTCTCCGCCCGTCCGCGCAAGTGCGTGAGCGAGTTTGGCGACCTGATGAACGAGCTGGTGATGGCGCGCGACGACATGGGGCTTTTGGACTTTGTGACGCACCTCATCGCCCGTACCGGCCTGAAGGCGCAGTACGAGAAGGATCAGTCCGACGAGGGCAAAGCGCGTATCGAGAATATCGACGAATTCATCGGCGCTGTGGCTGAGTTTGAGAAGGCTTCGGACAATCCCACGCTGGATGAATATCTGGAAAACGTGGCGCTGGTGTCCGATCTGGACAACGCGGAGTTCGGCGCCAAGGCCGTCACCCTCATGACGCTGCACAGCGCCAAGGGTCTGGAGTTCCCGTGCGTGTTCATGACCGGTCTGGAGGAAGGCATCTTTCCCACCAGCCGCAGCCTGCAGGATGACGAGCGCATGGAGGAAGAACGCCGCCTGTGCTACGTGGGCATCACCCGTGCGCAGAAGCAGCTGTTCATCAGCTACGCCGCGCAGCGCATGCTCTACAATCAGGTCAGCTACAACGCACCCAGCCGCTTCCACAAGGAGATTCCGCCCCGTCTGCTGGCCGACCAGTGGACCAGCAAGCGCGAGCGCAGCTTCCCCGGCGTGATGAACAGCTACCAGCATCCCGCGCCCAAGCGCGTATCTCGTTACGCCACCATGGAAAGCGGATCTGGCATTGGCGCAGGCAAGAGCGCGCTGGGCATTCCCGGCGTGCAGAAGGGATTCACGCCGTCCGCAGCATCCAGGGTGCCTGCCAGCGCTGTTTCGGCCCTGTTCAAGGTGGGCGACCGCGTAATGCACCGCAAATTCGGCGAGGGCAATGTGAAGGAAATCCGCGGCAGCGGCAGCGATGCGCGCATCATTATCGCCTTTGCTGCCTATGGCGAAAAGGAATTTGTGCTTTCCATTGCTCCGATCGTAAAGGTGAATGATTGATATGATGAATACGACCGAGCGCATGCAGGCGCTGATCGAAGAATTGAACAAGGCATCCGCACTGTATTACACGCTGGGCGAAAGCCCCATGAGCGACGCGCAGTGGGACGCCAAATACAACGAACTGCTCGCGCTGGAGAAGGAGTCGGGAGAAATTTTGCCCGGCTCTCCTTCTGTGCGCGTGGGCGCAGAGCCTCTTTCCGCCTTTGAGCCGCACAGGCATATCAGCCGCCTGTGGAGCATGGACAAGGTGCAGAGCAAGGAAGAGCTGCAGGCGTGGATCAAGCGCACCGAAAAGCAGCATAAGCAGCTCAGCGATGGCCGCAGCAAGCCTTTGCCGCCGCTCAGCTATGCCGTGGAATACAAGCTGGACGGCCTCACCATCAACCTGACCTATCGCGATGGCCAGCTGGTGCAGGCTGCTACGCGCGGCAACGGCGAGGTGGGCGAGGGCATCCTGCCGCAGGTGCGCACCATCCAGTGCGTGCCGCTCACCATTCCCTACAAGGGACTTCTGGAGGTGCAGGGCGAGTGCATCATGCGCCTGAGCACGCTGGAGGAGTACAACCGCACGGCGGATGAACCCCTCAAAAACGCCCGCAATGCCGCCGCCGGTGCGCTGCGTAACCTGGATCCCAATGTGACGGCCAAACGCAAGCTGGACGCGTTCTTCTATCAGGTGGGCACTATCGAAAATCCGCCGTACTCCGACATGGACGGCATGCTGAACTTCCTGCGTGAGAACGGCTTCCCGACCAGCCAGTATGAGGAGCACGCCGGTACTTACGAAGAAATCTCCGACCGCATCGACAAGGTGGAAGAAAAGCGTTCCTCGCTGGACTTCCTCATCGACGGCGCGGTGGTGAAGGTGTGCGATCTGGCCACCCGTCAGGCCATGGGCAATACCGAAAAATTCCCTCGCTGGGCCGTGGCCTACAAGTTTGCTGCTGAAGAAAACACTGCCACGCTTCTGGACGTGACGTGGGAGCTGGGCAGAACCGGCAAGCTCACGCCCCTTGCGCATCTCACGCCCACGGATATCGGCGGCGTGACCGTCAAACGCGCGACCCTCAACAACTACGGCGACATCCTGCGCAAGAACGTGGCCATTGGCTGCGAGGTGTGGATCCGCCGCAGCAACGACGTGATTCCCGAAATCATGGGCCGCGTGGGCGAAGCAGGGGAGAGCGAAACCGAAATTCTCCCGCCAACCGTCTGTCCTGCCTGCGGAGAGCCGCTGGTGGAGCGCGGCGCGCATCTGTTCTGCTTAAATCGCGATACCTGCAAGCCGCAGGCTGTGGCGCGCCTTGCCCACTTCGCGGGCAGAAACGCCATGGATATTGACACCTTCTCTGAAAAGACGGCGGAATTGCTCTATGATGCGCTTGGTGTGCATGACTGCGCCGACCTGTACCGGCTGACCGCCAATGATCTGCTGGTGCTGGACGGTTTCAAGCAAAAGCGTGCCGAGAATCTGATCGCTGCGCTGGACAAGAGCCGCACCTGCACGCTGGACGCGTTC
>JAQXJZ010000055.1 GCA_029009515.1 bacterium | reverse complement strand
GCTGGAACGCCGCATTGTGGATGCGGAAAAGGAATACAGCAATGTGGAGCGTGGCGTGTATGACATCGTCAGAGGTGATCTTCGCGGCCTGACGATGGTCACAACGGCATCGTCCAAAGGCTACAGCGATGAATGCGAATGCACCTTTGAAGGCGTTGGCATGCTGGAAGCCGTGATGGAAATGATCGAATCAAGCGAACTGGGCATCAGGGCGCGATTCGACCGAACCAACAAGCGCCATGTGATCGAAGTGTACAAGGGCGAAGACAAAACCTATCAGTCACGCGCTGGCGGCACGGTGTTTTCGCAGGAATTCGGTAATCTGAAGGAACTGAAGGTCACGGAAGATGATGACCTGTACAAGAACGTTGCCTATGTTGGCGGCAAGCCATACGTTGAGAAGGACGAAACTACGGAAGAAGGCACTGAGGGCGAAACCGAGGAAGAGGAAGTCAAAACCGTTTGGTATCGGTACACGGCTCCTGATGCCGGATCACAGGAAAACTGGCGTGAAATTGTGGTGGATGGCGAAGATCAGGAAGAGGAAGAATCCACGGCACGATGGCAGCAGAAACAGAGACAGATCGGCAAAAAAGCACTGCAAGAGTACAGGAGCGCCCAGACCTTTGAGGTGGAAATTTCCAACGCATTGTTCGGCACCAAGTATGAGCTTGGCGATAAGGTGACGTGCAAATCCAAGCGCTATGGTTTGCAGTTTGATACCAGAATCACGGAATACCGCTATACATACAGAAACGGTGCGGAGACTGTGAAGCTGATCATCGGAGAAAAACCAATCGACTATGTAAAAGGAGAGATCATGAAGCATGGCAGAAAAAAGTTTCCCTTTAGAAAACACTGAGTATACTGCGCAGGATGCACAGCTTTGGTTTGCAACCAGAACCAGCGGTGTGTATACGAATGGTCATTTTTCCGTGTCGGCATCCGGTTCGATGGATGTAACGCTTGGCAAAGGTATTGCGTGGCTGAATTACGCCGAATTCGCCGGATGTGTATATGCCAATACGGATGATCTGGTTCTGACTGTGCCGCTGTCAAACGGCAGCATGAACCGAATCGACCGTTTGTGCATCCGAATGGAGATTCTTGAACAGAAGTGTTACGCCTACATCAAGCAGGGTACGGCGGCAAGAACGCCTACTGCACCGAGCTTGCAGCGTGACAACGTGGCGTATGAAATCAGCATTGCGCAGATTTATGTTGGTACTGGCGTAACGGCTATTAACGCTGGCAACATCACCGATGAGCGCTTGAACAGCGATGTGTGCGGCCTGATGCGTGATGGCGTGACTGGCATTGACACCAGCATGCTGGAAGCCCAGCTTGCTGAAAGCCTTGGCAATCTTTCGGCTGACCTGCAAACCTTTTATGAAGAACAGCAGGATGTTTTTACCGAATGGTTTGCAGGTATTCAGAACATTCTTAATGGGGATGTAGCCGCTACACTGACCAGCAAGGTGACTGTGCTTGAAAACAAGGCCAGCCAGCTTGAAGCCAAAACGAGCCAGCTTGAGAGCAAATCGGAGGACAAGATTGAAGGAACTGCGAGAACGGTCACGCTGTCTTCTTCCGGTTGGAGCAGCAGCGCACCGTACACGCAGACGGTGAATGTGCAGGGAGTGACCGCATCCACCAGCGGATATGCAGCGCCAGCAGATGCCAGTTTCGAAGAGTACAGCAAGTGCATGGTGCGTATCAGCGCACAGGGCAGCGGCACGGTAACATTTAAGGCCAGCAAAAAGCCCAGCGCTGCTCTGACGATTAACATGATTATCCTTGAGGGGGTGACGGCATGATCTTGAGCATGGTTGGCGGCGGTGGCGGTGTTGACGTGCAGGTCAAGACTGGCAGCATCACAACGGGTACTGATGGCAAGGCAACCGTCAGCTGCGGCTTCAAGCCGGACTTGGTCGTATTCTTCATTAGTAACTTTACCGATGACGGCGAACGATATGAAAACGTTGTCTGCTTGCCTATTGCAGAGAGCAAGCAGAGCAACGGCGCATACCTGTCTACAGCGGCGTATGCGGATAATACGATGGTTGCATATATCGACTGTTGGGTAGAGTCTATCACGTCCACGGGCGTGAAGGTGGGCTTTTACAAGAACGCACAGTCTGGTGCTGGATACGTTTCAAGAAAAACGTACAACTGGACGGCAGTCAAGTATACGGCATAAGGAGGCGAGAGCATGAAACCTGCAAACAGAGAACATATCTATCGAACCATCAGGGCTGGCCTTGAGCTGGTGGATGACCGTCAGGCCAGCGAAGGTGCTGCTCTTTATCCTGAAATGCAGTACGCAAACGCCCTTATCAAAGCTGGCACGCGCATCAACTGGAATGGCGTGCTGAAACGTGCATCGGTTGACCTGTGGGATACCACCGAAAACAACCCGGACAACGCGCCCACTCTTTGGACTGATGTTGCCTATAAGAAGGGATACAGAATCGCTCCTGATGTGTTCACCAGTACCAATGCGGCGGCTATGGGTGAACTGATGTGGTTTGGTGACAAACTGTATCGAAGCAAGATGGACGGCAATGTATACACTCCTGAAACAGCGCCCAATGCGTGGGAACTTGTGGAGGTGACGGAATAGGGTGAACGGAATCACATTCGGGGACTTACATTCATATCGTGATTTGAACCTGATCCTGAGTGAAAAAGAAATCGGCGCACCACACGTCAAAACGAAGCTGATAGAGATCGAAGGGGCTGACGGCTCCATTGATCTGACGGACTTCTTTGGCGAGCCGAAATACGGAGATGTGACGCACAGGTTCACATTTTCCACCATTGTTCCCCGGAGTGATTTTCTTACCCAGTATTCCCGAATCAAAAACGCCCTGCATGGTAGGAAGCTGCGGATCGTCCTTGACGATGATCCCGGCTACTACTATGTGGGGCGCTGTCATGTGTCCAGCTTTACGAACGAAAAGAACATAGGCAAGATATCCATTGACTGCGAGTGTGAGCCATACAAGTACAAGGCACAGCAGACGGTGGTTTCGGTCACGCTGAACGGTACACAGGCGATCAGCTTGACAAACAGCCGGAAACGTGCAGTGCCGACCATTACAGCATCTGCACCAATGACCATTGTGTTTGGCGGAGGATCGTGGGCGAAAGGTTCCGGCACATTCACCATTCCAGAATTGGAACTGGTGGAAGGTGAAAACTATGTTACCGTCACAGGCACAGGCGATATCAGCTTCGCATGGACAGAAGGTGATCTGTGATGTATCGCGTGTACTGTGATGGCCTGACACTCTACAACGACAAGCTGGAAAACCTAAAAATCCTTGATCCATCGCTTGAATTGGAAGTCAACAAAACAGGCTCTTTCCAGTTTACGATTCTTTCTAATCATCCTTATTATCAGATGATAAGAAAGATGAAAAGCATCATTACGGTGTATCAGGATGATCACCTGCTGTTTCGCGGTCGTGTGCTGGACGAGGAAACAGGATGGCACAACGAAAAGGCTGTTTCCTGTGAAGGGGAAATGGCCTTTTTGCTTGACAGCATCATGCGTCCATACGATTTCAGCGGAAGCATTGCGGAATATCTGGCTTTGTTGCTGGACAGCCACAACGAGCAGGTGGAAGCGGAAAAACGGTTCACGCTTGGTAAAGTGACGGTTACAGATGCAAATGGCTACATTGTGCGGTCAAACATCGAATACACCGATACATGGACAGAGTTGAACAACAAGCTGCTGAACAACCTTGGCGGCTATCTGCAAGTCAGGCACGAAAACGGTGTGCATTATCTGGACTATCTGCAAGACTTCACGCTGCTGTCACCACAGACCATCACGTTTGGCAAAAACCTGCTTGATCTGAAGCGCATCCGAAAGGGCGCTGACATTGCAACGGCTGTCATTCCGCTTGGCGTGAAACTGAAGGATGCGGAAGGCAATGATACAGACAAAAGGCTGACCATTGCTGACCTAAACGGCGGCAGTGATACCATCGTGGATGAGGAAGCCAAAGCACAGTATGGCTTGATTGTCAAGACGGTCATATTTGACGATGTGACCGAAGCCGCAAACCTGCTGACCAAGGGCAAAGCATATCTCGCCGATCTTGTCAACCTGCCCGAAACGGTGGAGCTTACGGCGGCATTGAGTGGCAGTCAGACGAAGGAAATCTTCAAAAAGACGGTCACGATATCCCACGCTGCGGACGGCACAAAGACCTGCGCATTCTCCGCTACGGCTGGTATCAATGTAACGTTGTCCGGCACATATTACGGTAACGTCACAGCGTCTGGTTCTGGCGTGTTCAACACCATTGCAAGGGCATCCACCATCAGCAGTGTGACAAGCTCTGTGAGCGTGAACGGAACCAATGCGGTGACAGTGAACATCACCAGAGCTTCCAGCAGTTTCACACATACCGTTGTATTCAGCTTTGGAAGCTATTCTAAGACCACGAATGATGTTGCCACTTCCACTTCATATGCCATACCTACAAGCTGGTTAAACGCCATTCCAAGCGCAACCAGCGGCACTGCAAAGGTGACGGTGACAACGTATTCCGGCAGTACGAAGATCGGCGCTGCTGTCAGCAAGAATTTCACGCTGACGGTTCCTGCAACGGTTGTGCCTTCCATATCCTCTGTGGCTGTGGCTGACACGACAACCAACCAAACCACATTTGGCAACATGGTGCAGAACAAGTCGAAGCCGAAGTTCACCATCACGGCGGTCGGAAGCCTTGGGTCTACCATCACGGCGTACAAGACAGTCTTTGAAAGCAAGACCTACACAGGAGCAACACCCACCACGTCCACGATCACAAAGAGCGGCACGGCTTCGGCTGTCATCACGGTGACGGACAGCAGGGGCAGGACTGCGACTTACACCAAAACATGGACGGTGGTTGCATACACTGCACCGAAGATCACCAGTTTCACGGTCACACGATGCCTTGCTGATGGAACGGAGAACTACGAAGGTACATATATCAAAGCCGCTTTCAACTACACAATCGCATCGGTCAACAGCAAGAATACGAACACCTACGTCATCGAATACAAGCCCCAAAGCGGCACGACATGGACTGCCTTGACAAATGGCACGGGATATGCAGTCAACACGTCCATCATCAGCGCAAAGGGGCTTTTTGACGTAAATAGCAGCTATGACCTGCGGCTTTCCATCACGGACAACTTCACTACGATTCGCGGTCTGACAGAGATTCCAACGGCGTTTACACTGCTGGATTTCAATGCATCTGGGCGCGGTTTGGCATTTGGCAAGGTGAGCGAGTTGACAGAAGGCGTGGAGTTTGCTTTGCCTTTGTATTCATCGCATCCCGGCAAGGTGCTATGGTCTGGAACATGGTACATGACAGCAGCGCACATTGCTGAACTTTCCGAGAAGATCAGCGAACAGGTGAATGGCATTGTGATCGTATTCAGCCGAATTGGTGATGGTGTGGCTCAGAATGACAACTTTGCATCCTTCTTCGTGCCAAAAACCATTGTGGCAAAGCATCCAAATTTGGGCATGAATTTCTTCATGGCACACAGTTCCTTTGAATATTGTGGTGCAAAATATTTGTACATAGGTGATACGCAAATAAAAGGCCATGCGAACAACAGTCTGGTTGGAACAAGCGCTATTGGCATTAAATTTGAAAACAACAGATTCATCATGCGGTATGTTATCGGCGTATAAATCAAAAGAAAGAGGTAATTACAATGCAGATTACTTTGACATGGCAAACCATCATCACTGTTTCGGCGATTGTTGGCGCGGTTGTTTCGCTTGCAACGTTTTTTTCGAAAATCGTCCGTTGGGTGGACAGACAGAAAAAGCAGGATGAGGATATCAAGGCACTTCGGAAACACCACGAAGAAGATATGGCAATTATCAAGGAAGAAAATACTCTGCTTGTATTTGGCATTCTGGCTTGCCTGAAAGGTTTGCGTGAACAAGGCTGCAATGGCCCAGTTACCGAAACGATTGATAAAATTGAAAAATACTTGAATCAAAAAGCACACAAGTAAGAAAGGCCGGGGCGAAAGCTCCGGTCTTTTTCAATCAAGATGCGCTTTTTCTGTGACTTGATACGAAATTATGCGAAAAAACCGCAACTTTTCGGATCAAATTTTCATTTTTGATGGCAAAGTTGAAAGTTTGCACGTTTTTTGTTTCAACACATTGCAATTCATTGCAACATGTTTTAACGCATTGCAACGAAGTGCCGTGCGTTAAACGCATTCAATGTTATAAAAATGTGCGTTTTTTATAATGTTAATGCGTCAAACGCCTGCCTATGTAGAAGAAATCAGCGTTTTTTACCACATAGAAACGGAAAAAGGCCGGAAGCATGATGCCTCCGGCCCTTTCCTTACTCCTTGATTCGCTTGTACAGCTCCTCCTTCGTGATCTCACCGTCGAGGTACTTGTCCAGCAGCTTTTCATCGCGGGTTTTCTTTTCAACGAACTCCTTGCGGCGCTGCTCGTTGCGCTGGTCGATCTCCTTCATCAGCTCCAGCTTTTCACGGGTGGTCATCTTGTGCTCTGGCTTCTTCATGCTGTCTCACCCCCTTTCCGGGTGCCGACGATCTGAATGCCGTAACCGATCCGCTTTTCTGTGCCGTGCTGCCCATAGTCGCCGAAGTGCTGGTCGATGGCGTTCAGGGCGCAGTAGTGAGCCTTGTATATGTTATCGTCGCCGGGCACGGTGATCTCCCAGCCCTTTGGCGTGCCCCATACCATGAAGCCGCGGTATCTGATGGGCTTGTATTCCTTCGGGACGGCGCTGTCTTTCCATACTATGCGCATGAATGGTCACCGCCCTTTTTGCCGATGACTTTGATGCCGAACCGCTGGCGGCTCGGATTGGCCTTCCGTGTCTTTCCGCCGAGCAGCTTATCCACGGCGTTGTGGGCTGTTTCGGCGGAGTAGTGGATGTATTCATCCCCCGGCACGTTGGTGATCCATCCGCCTTGGCCCTTTTCTATGGTGTATCCTCTGTATTGGTACGTTTTATAGGTGCGGCTGTCTTTCCATACTACTCGCATTTACATCTTCCTTTCGATGGGTTTTGGGTGTATAATCCCATGAAAGGCTTTTGCGGTCGGTGTGTATGATGGCTGGGCTATAAACGTGGCGCACAAGGAAATTGACCTCAAGAACCCCAAGACCAATGTGCGCAACGCCGGTTTCACCATCGAGGAGCGCGACAAGATGACCGCGCTGCTCAGCCGCGGCTTTGTGGATACCTTCCGCCTGCTGCATCCGGATGAAACCGACCGCTACAGCTGGTGGAGCTACATGATGCGCGCGAGGGAGAGGAACATCGGGTGGCGCATTGACTACTTTCTGGTCAGCGAGCGCATTGCGCCCAACGTAAAGGTTGCCGATATTCACGATCAGATCATGGGCAGCGATCACTGCCCGGTTATTCTGGAACTGGAAGGGATGGATTAAATCAATGAAGATTCTGTTTGCCTCCGACATCCACGGCAGCGCGTCCGCCGCCGAAATGGTGCTCAGCCGCTTTGAAAGTGAGAAATGCGACCGCCTGATTCTGCTGGGCGATCTGCTCTACCACGGCCCGCGCAACGACCTGCCCGACCGCTACGATCCCAAGGCGGTCACCAGCCTGCTCAACGGCTATCCCGTCACCCCGCTGTGCGTGCGCGGCAACTGCGATGCAGAGGTGGATCAGATGGTGCTGCAGTTCCCCATCCAGGCGGATTACATGCTCCTGCCGCTGGAAGGCCAGCAGTGCGCCTTTGTCACCCACGGTCACCTGTTCAACACCCAGTGCCCGCCGCCCCACAAGAAGGGCGATGTGCTCATCCACGGCCACACCCATGTGCACGGCGTATGGCCGCAGGGCGACTACACCTACGTCAACCCCGGCTCTGCCGCGCTGCCCAAGGAAGGCCAGCCCAAGAGCTATATGGTGTACGAAAACGGCGTGTTCTCCATCAAAGAGCTGGAGACTGGCGCAGAACTGCTTGTCTGGCAGGCAGAATAAACCATTTTTGCATGAACAAGCGGTGAATTTGTCAAAAAAGTCTTGCTGTTTGCCGGTTCATCGGGTATAATAGCAAAAGTGTCTTTATCACAAATACCTTTTTAGATTGGAGAGAAACGACAATGCGCAAGCGTGTCCTTCTGGCTTTGGTTCTGGTTTTTGCTCTGCTGGCTTCCACCAGCTGTTCCCTGATTGTCAAGGATGAGGAAGTGGACAAGCAGACGGTCATCATCGAAGTGGCCGGCAAGACCATCACCAAGGGCGAAGTGCAGGATATGACCCAGTCCGTGCTGGACTACAACGAGTATATGTACAGCATGTACTACGGCTACGGCTATGACAAGACCGATGCCGAAACCATTGCCTCTGCTCAGGCTGAGGCCATTGACAACCTGATCCAGAGCGCGGTTGTGGATCAGAAGGTTGCCGAAGGCGGCTACAACAACTTCACCGAGGAAGAGATCGCCGAGATGGAGAAGCAGGCTGCTGAAGATTATCAGCTGTACTACGACACCATCAAGATGTACTTCTTCAGCGATACCGAGCTGACCGGCGACGAGCTGGATGCTGCCATCAAGGCCGAAATGCTCAACATGGGCTATCCCGACGAGGAAGGCATTCTGGAAGAAGCCAAGATGAACGCTGCTTCTGCCAAGCTGCAGGAGGAGATGGTCAAGGACGTGACCGTTTCCGAGGATGAGCTGGCTGCCGAGTACGCCAGCCGTCTGGAAGCTGCCAAGACCACTTACGGCGACAATCCCGGTGCTTACGGCACTGCCGCCAGCTCCGCCGGTTCCACCGTGTATTACACCCCCGCCGGCTACCGCACCGTGAAGCACATCCTGGTCAAATTTACGGAGGAAGACCAGACCGCCATCGATGAGCTGAACGCTCAGATGAATGAAAAGGTCGCCGCTGGTGAGGACGTGACCGAGCTGAAGACTCAGCTGGATGAAAAGACCGAGGCTGCCTATGCCGCCATCATGCCCACCATCGAGGAGATTCAGGCCAAGCTGGCCGAAGGCGCTGATTTCAACGCCCTCATCACCGAGTACAACCAGGATCCCGGCATGACCGCCGAGAGCGAAGGCTATCTGGTGCATGAGGCCAGCACCAACTGGGTGCCCGAGTTCACCGCCGCTTCCATGGCTCTGGCCAACATCGGCGATGTGTCCGAGCCCGTCAAGAGCAGCTACGGCATCCACCTCATCCAGTACGCTGGCGATGTGGCTGAAGGCGAAATCGGTCTGGAGACTGTGCGTGAGGATCTGACCGCCGAGCTGCTGTCCACCAAGCAGTCTGAAAAGATCAACGCCACTCTGGAGCAGTGGATTGCGGATGCAAATGCCAAGGTCTACGAGGAGCGCATGAAGTAATTCTGCCAAGTGCAAAAGGAACGTCTGAGAGATCAGGCGTTCCTTTTTTGTATACTTCTTCACGTTTTGGTGCATCCTGTGTTCCGGAGGTGATTGAAATGAGTCCCAAGGAACTCATGTACATCGAGGATGCGCTGGGTCACGAAACCTTCCTGCAAACCCAGTGCCAGCAGGCCGCCCAGGCTTTGCAGAACCCGGAGCTGAAGCAGTATGTCAGCCAGCTGGCGCAGCAGCATCAGCAGCTGTTCCAGAAACTGTACCAGCTGGTGTAAAGGAGGAATGCGGCATGAATGACGAAAAGATTATGGAAAACCTGCTGCTGACCACCAAGGGCGTGTGCGACCTGTATCTGCACGGCGCCATTGAGTCCAGCACGCAGAATGTGAACAGCACCTTTGACGCCGCGCTGGAGCAGAGCCTGTGCATGCAGGACGGCATTTATCAGAAGATGGCGGCGCAAGGCTGGTATGCCAACGAGCAGGCGCAGCAGCAGGAGATTAACAAGGTGAAGCAGAAGTTTGCTGCACAGAACCAGTGAGAAAAGAGGGGACTGCCCAAGCGGCAGTCCTTTTTTGATGGAAGAAGCTGAGCGTCTTCCTGCACGCAAGCGCGCCGCGACCCCTTCCGGGGAGCGGCGGCCTTTACCACCCAACAAACAAGAAGAAACGTACCGTCAAGCGAGACGGGGCACCCGCATGTGCCCCGGCGGTCTTAGATCCAACCCCAAACATACACCAACACCGCCCCTTCTTACAAAGAAGGGGCGGTGTGCGGGTCAAGGGGCTCAGCCCCTGCCGGGTCTGGGCAGCGCCCAGCGTCCCCTTAATAACGTTCCACCGTCACCCCGCGGAAGTAATGCCGCACAATCTCCACAGCGGTCTTTCCCTGCTGGGCCATGCCGTAGGCGCCCCATTGGCTCATGCCTACGCCGTGACCGTAGCCACGGCCGCTCATGTGCAGCTGACTGTTCTGCAGACTGAGGGTGTTGAGCAGGGTGGAGCGCATTTTGGTGCTGCCAAGGGCGATGCGAAGGTCGGCGGCGGATACGCTTTCGTCTCCAAAGATGAGGGTCTGAGCGCGGCCACTTTCGCCTTTTTCGCCAATGGCAACGCGCGTGGAATCGGTGAGGGTGATGGGCTTGCCCAGCTTGGCGAGGGCGGATTCCACCTCCTCCAGTGGGAAGGAACAGGCCCAGTTCTGCGCGTCGCGCAAAGCCTGCTGATCGTCAGCGGATGAAGGCTCCATGCCGGAAACGCTGTGCGTGTAGGCAGGCTCGGCTTTGTCCCAGCCGAGACCCACGGTGGCCAGATCGGTCTGCCCGCCGCTGTGCGCGTGGAACCAGGCGTAGGGGAGAGCGCCGCCGGATTTGAGCACCAGGCCGCGCGTTTCCGATACCGCCTGACGAATGCGGTCGTTGACGGCGGATGCGTCATAGGCCTGCGCCTCCTCGATGTCGGTGGAGATGTCCGCGTCCGGGTACTTGCTGCGTTTGTCCTCGAGAAACTTGAGCACAAAGGTGCGCGCCAGAATGGCCTGCGCCTTGAGCGCCTCCATGGGCCAGTCGTTCTTCATCTCGCCTGCCAGCACGCCTTCCACATAGGTCTCCATGTCCATCTCACGCACGACTTTTTCATCCACCACGTAGACGCGCAGCGTGGGATCGGCCCTGACCTGCGCGCCCTCAGGCGTGGGCGATGGCGCGGTCTGAGCGCTGCCGGATGCGCAGGACGTGCACAGCAGCAGCGCGCACAGAGCAATCGACAGAATCTTCATACGGAAAAACACCCTCCTTCACAGGCAGTATGCCCGCAAAGAAGGGTGTTGGCGCTTGCAAAATCAGACAGGCCGCCACACGGTCATGGCCGCGCCGTCATCCTGCACCAGAATGGTGCGGGGACGGTTGATGAGGTGGAAAAACACGTACAGGTCGCCTGCCGCGCCGCTTACGTTCATCACCTGCACAGCCCAGACGGGCCAGAAACACACGGCAGGAAGCACGAACGCCAGCACGCTGAGCACAATCGTCCAAACGGCCAGCGGCGCAATGGCGATGAGCAGGTAGGCGAGCTTGTCAAAGTAGGCCGAGCTGCCCGCGTAGGCGTACATCAGCTTGAAGCCAAAGTGCGGTTTTTCATGGCTGATGAGCCACATCAGCACGCCGTGCACAGCCTCGTGGCCGACGATGTACAGGGCGATTCCGGCAAAGGCAAAGATCCACTGCACCCAGCCGAAGGAGGCGTTCTGCGGCCTGAAAAGAACGCCTGCAGCCACGGTCAGCGCCGCCAGTGCGATGGAAAGCACATTCACCGTGATGAGCTGCTTGCGGTTCTTGACCAGATCAATCCGCTCCTGAAAACGGAAGCCCTGCGGCAGACGTGCGTACGCCTTCATGCCTTCAGCCCCGTCTCGTAACCGTGCTTCTGGCTAGTACCGTCCTGACGGGCATGATTTTCCTTGTTCTTGCCCACATAGACATTGTACAGGTCATCAGCGGTCATGCCGCTTTCCAGACACATGCTGATGAAAAAGTGCAGGATATCGCTGAGCTCCTCGTGGATGTTGTGCGCATTCAGCTCGTGCGGATTCTTCCACCACTTGAAGTTGACCTCTTCCAGCAGCTCCGCCAGCTCGCTGATCATGGCCAGCGTCTGCTTCTGGATCCACTCCTCGGGCTTGTAATCCAGCTCGCGTTCGCGCTTGAGCTTTTCCTGAAAGCCCTTCTGCAGTTCAAAAATGTGGTCGAGCTTATCCATGTGTCAGCCTCCGATGTACTCCAGATACTTCTGTGCGTCCTTGCCCACGATGGCTGCGCTGGGCTGGGTGCGCAGCAGGCGCTGCGCCAGCTCCATCACGCTTTCCATGGTGACGGCGTCGATTTTGGCGATGGTTTCCTCCGGGCTGGTGATGCTGTCAAACAGCAGCATCCGGCGGCCAAGGCTCTGCATGCGGCCAGAGGAGCTTTCCAGCCCCAGCAGGAATCCGCCGCGCAGCTGGGCTTTGGCGCTCTTGAATTCCTTTTCCGTCATGCCTTTTTCAAGGAACAGCGCCAGCTGCTCCTTGAGCTCGCGGATGACGGTTTCGCCGTTTTCGGGATTGGTGCCCACATACACGTTAAAGCTGCCCACGCCGCGGTAGGAGCTGGGGTAGGTGTACACGCTGTAGGCCATGCCCAGCTCTTCGCGGATGCGCTGGAACAGCCGGCTGCTCATGCCGCCGCCCAGGGCGTTGTTGAGGATGCTGAGCGGGTAGATATCGTCGTGGTTGCTCTCCACGCCGGGATAACCCAGGCAGATGTGCAGCTGCTCGGCGTCCTTGTTGCGCGCCTTGCGGCCGCTGACGAAGTGCTGGGGCACGAAGGGAGCTTCGTCCTGCGTGCGCTGGTTGGGGAAGGAATCGAAGTATTTGTCCACCAGCTCGAGCAGCTCGTCCCAGTCATAGTTGCCGGCAATGGCCAGCACCATGTTTTCAGGCACGTAGTGCTTTTCCCAATAGCGCACCATGTCCTCGCGGCTGTATTGGCGGATGCTCTTAGCCGGGCCGAGGATGGGGAAGCGCAGGGAGCCGTCGTACTGGGCGTCGCTGAGCAGCTCGTGCACCAGATCCTCCGGGGTGTCCTCCACCATGGAGATCTCCTCCAGCACCACGCCGCGCTCCTTGTTGAGCTCCTTTTCGTCAAACACGGGGCGCAGGGCCAGATCGGCCAGAATGTCCACGGCCAGCTCCAGCGCATCGTCGGTCACCTTGGCGTAGTAGCAGGTGCACTCCTTGCTGGTGAAGGCGTTCAGCTGGCCGCCCACCATGTCCATCTCCTCGGCGATGTCGCGCGCGGAGCGGTTTTTGGTGCCCTTGAACACCATGTGCTCGATGAAATGGCTCAGGCCGTTTTCTTTGGGCGCTTCGTTCATGCTGCCCACCTTGACCCACACGCCCACGGTGCAGCTGCGTACATGGCCGAGCTTTTCGCCCACTACGCGCAGGCCGTTGGGCAGGGTGATGTGATCAAACATTGGCAAATTTCCTTTCTGATCCATGAAGGCAAAAGCCGCCTTATGCATGGCGCATGCCATACAGCCGGCGGCTTTTGGAATGGTTCATTCAGTTAGCGTCAGGTGCGGTCGTTTCCGCCGGAGGGACGGCCGTCACGGCGCGGGGGACGACGACGCTCGCCGCCATTGGCGCGGGGAGCAGAGGCGTCATGAGCGGGATAGACGATGTCGTTGCGGATGAGGTTCACGCGGCCCTGAGAGTCGATCTCGTGGACCTTGACTTCGATCTCGTCGCCGATGTTCATGACATCCTCAACCTTTTCCACGCGGTGGTCGGCCATCTTGCTGATGTGCAGCATGCCGTCCTTGCCGGGGGTGAGCTCGATGAAGGCGCCGAAGTTCATGATGCGCACAACCTTGCCCAGATATACATCGCCCACTTCCACGTCCTTGGCGATGCCCTCGATGATGCGGCGGGCCTTGTTGGCGGCAACTTCGTCGGGGGTGGCGATGTAGACGCGGCCATCGTCTTCGATGTCGATCTTCACGCCGGTCTCGGCAATGATCTTGTTGATCATCTTTCCGCCGGGTCCAATGACCTCGCGGATCTTCTCAGGATTGATGGTGAAGCGGATGATCTTGGGAGCCCACTTGCTCAGGTGCTCGCGGGGCTGGCCCAGGGTATCCAGCATGATCTTGAGAATGTGCAGACGGCCAGCCAGCGCCTGGTTCAGAGCGCGCTCGAGGATCGGGCGGTCGATACCGGCAATCTTGATGTCCATCTGGATGGCGGTGATGCCCTGCACGGTGCCGGCAACCTTGAAGTCCATGTCGCCCAGGAAGTCTTCCAGACCCTGGATGTCGGTCAGCACGGCCACGTTGTCGCTCTCAGCATCCTTGATCAGACCCATGGCAACACCGGCCACGGGGCGCTTGATCGGCACGCCGGCGTCCATCAGAGACAGGGTGGAGCCGCAGACGGAAGCCATGGAGCTGGAACCGTTGGAGGACAGGATTTCGGAAACCAGACGCAGAGCGTAGGGGAACTCGTCCTCACCGGGGATGACGGGCTCGAGCGCACGCTCGGCCAGAGCGCCGTGGCCGATCTCGCGGCGGCCGGGGCTCTTCATGCGGCCCGCTTCGCCGGTGGCGTAGGGGGGCATGTTGTAGTGATGGATGTAGCGCTTGCTGTCCTCAGTGCCCAGACCGTCCAAAATCTGCACGTCGCTCATGCTGCCCAGGGTGGTCACGGTCATGGCCTGGGTTTCACCGCGGGTGAAGATGGCGCTGCCGTGGGTGCGGGGCAGGATGCCCACTTCGCACCAGATGGGGCGCACGTCGGTCAGGCCGCGGCCGTCGGGACGGATGCCCTGCTCCAGGATCTTCTTGCGCATGATTTCCTTCTTCAGGTAGTAGATCGCGTCGGCGACCTCGCTCATGCGGCCTTCAAACTGCTCGGCGAAGTGCTCGTTGCACTCGGCCTGCACCTGGTCTTCGCGCTCCTTGCGCTCGTGGCGGTCGGGGGTCTCGAACACCCAGCAGCACTTGTCATAGGCAAACTCGCGCACGGCGGCCTTGACGTCCTCGCCGGTGGTGACCAGATCCACTTCGGCCTTTTCCTTGCCGATTTCGGCCTGGATGCTTTCGATGAAAGCAACGATCTTCTTGATCTCTTCATGGGCGTAGAGAATGGCCTGCAGCATCTTCTCTTCGCTCATTTCCTTGGCGCCCGCTTCCACCATCAGCACGGCTTCCTTGGTGCCGCTGACGGTGAGGTGCAGGGTGCTGCGCTGGCGCTGCTCTTCGTTGGGGCAGATGATGAACTCGTCATCCACGCAGCCCACAACCACGGTGCCAGTGGGGCCGCCCCACGGAATGTCGCTGACGGTCAGCGCCGCGGAGGAACCGATCATGGCGGGAATTTCCGGGGGAATATCCTTATCCACGCTCAGGCAGGTGGCAACCACCTGCACGTCGTTGCGCATGCCCTTGGGGAACAGGGGGCGCAGAGGGCGGTCGATCAGGCGGCAGGTGAGGGTGGCCTTTTCGGTGGGGCGGCCTTCACGCTTGATAAATCCGCCGGGGATCTTGCCCACGGAGTACTGCTTCTCTTCAAAGTCGACGCTCAGAGGGAAGAAATCAACGCCCTCGCGCGCCTTTTCACTCATGGTGACGTTGACCATCACGACGGTGTCGCCGTAACGGACGAAAGCAGAGCCATTGGCCTGCTGGGCATACTTGCCGAACTCGATGGAAAGCGGGCGGCCCGCCAGTTCAGTAGAAAAAACTCTGTAATCCATTTTCAAAACTACTCCTCTCCACACATCCAGCATCCACGGCCTCGTGCCATGGCGCTTTTCCTCTATACACAGGCTGCATCCTTATCAGCCGTATGCACATACACATGAAAACGGCCGCGCCTGTGGGGCTGCCCCGCAGGTGCGGCCGAAATCCTGAAACCCTTACTTGCGCAGGCCCAGCTGAGCGATCAGGGTACGATAGCTTTCGATATCGGTCTTCTTCAGGTAGTCCAGAAGGCCACGACGCTTACCAACCATCAGCAGCAGGCCGCGACGGCTGTGGTGATCCTTCTTGTTGAGCTTGAGGTGCTCGTTGAGGTGGTTGATACGATCGGTCAGCAGAGCGATCTGAACCTCGGGGGAACCGGTGTCACCCTCGTGACGGGCGTAAGTGGCAATGATCTGGGACTTTTCCATAATGGGTTGCCTCCTTGTTTTGGTAACGGCTTCCACCGTTCCTTGGGTAATCGCCGTGCTCATAGCCGGCCGTTGGCATTCATGCCGGCTGCGGGTACGGTTCTTTGTGCACACGCACATCTTTTATTCTACCACGCGAAGGCTGATTTGTAAACGCTTTTTGCACAAAAAGTGCTTTCTTTTTTGTAGGGGTGTCAAACATCGGTAACATGTGTGAGCCAAGTGTACTGTCAAGGGAAGGGTGGAGATTTGCGTAGCAAATACTACCCGACCTTGACTGTTAGAAGCAATGTACACTATTAGTTTGTCAGATGTGACATTCTG
>JAQXJZ010000054.1 GCA_029009515.1 bacterium | reverse complement strand
GGAGCTGTCGCAGAACGCAAAAATTCTGCGGCAGCTTTTTTGATGCTGGACAAGCTGACTACACCTCAAGCATGTGGAAAACTTTTGGATTTTTTGAAAACCGGGCATAACAAACCAGGCCCTGCTTCCAACGCAGCGCTTCTGAGCTCCGTATTCTGTTTGTGTGCGGCTACGCGATCCTTATTTCAGAAAGATGTGTTTTCAGGCGTATGTGTTCCCGCTTCATCCAGCGTTTTTTGAGATTGAAAGCCAGACAAAGGAAGAACATCTCCGTTCGGACATTGGCCTTGCCGCGCGTGAGGAATCGACGGAAGGCGAAGTCGGTTTTGAGCAGGGCGAAAGCGCCCTCGACCTGTATGGAACGGCACATGCGCAGAACGATCCCGCGGGGCGTGCAGATGTTGTGCTGAGCCTGGGCGCGTTTTTCCCAAAATGTACGGTTCCATTTGATTTCTTTGGGTGTTTCTGCGTCTTTCGCTCTGCAGCAGAGGCTGCGCTGAGGGCAATGATGGCAGCTTTCGCATCTGTACCATGCCGTGGTCACAGGCTGGCCCGAAGAAGTTTCGGTCTGTTCTCTCCTGCACAGCAGCTTGCGGCCCTGCGCACAGAGAAAGACGTCTTCCTGCGGATCGTAGCGCATGTTTTCAATGCGTCCGATCTGAGAACGGAATTTCTTTGTTTTCTGTGCATCGTAATTGGCTGGCTTCACAAAGCAAAGCTGTCCGCTGCTTTCCAGAAAAAGCAGATTATGCAGGCTTTCATACCCTGCGTCGGCAACTACCTCACGGTATCGGGAACCGTGCTTTTTCTCCATATGCTTCATAAACGGAATCAGCGTGCCGGAATCTGTCCGGTTGGAGAAAACATCCACGCCGGTGATATACTCGCTGTTGACGGCAATCTGCACATTGTAACCCGGCTTCAGCTGACCATTGCGCATGTGGTCTTCCTTCATGCGCATGAAGGTGGCGTCGTGGTCTGTGGTTGAATAGCTGTTTCGGCTGCTTCCCATGATCGCCAGATCCTGCTCGTATCCTGCCCAGCGGCTGCGCCATGCGTCCGCAGCTTCCCACTGACGCTGCTCCTGGCTTTTCCGCTGGCCCTTTCCGTGAACAAAAGCAATCCCCGCCTTGCTTTCCTCCACGTGCTGTGCAAGCGCTTCGAGCGTTTCCAGACCCGTTGCCGCCAGAACCTTCTGCTTCACTTTGGCCAGCTGCTTTTCGACGGTTTTGCGCCAGCGGAAGGTATAGCGTCCCGCGCGGCTTTCCATTTTCGTTCCATCGATGAACACCGTTTCGTGATCGGTTTCTTCCTGCTCCTCCAGCAGCTTCACATACTGGTAAAACAGTTCCTCTGCCGCTTCGGCGCATCTGCCGGTGCGAAAGCGCGCAAGCGTTGCATGATCCGGCGCCGGCATATCTTCCAAAAGCCACATGAAGTCTATGCGGTACCGGCAGGCTTCTTCCAGCTTGCGGCTGGAATAGATCCCGCATTGATATCCATATACCATGACTTTGAACAACACTCTCGGATCGACTTTCGATTTTCTCCCTTTCGGAGAATAGACGCGATACAGTTTCCTGTAATCCAGTTCCTCAAGCTGGGCGCTTGTCAGCCGTACCGGGGCGTTTGCGGGCAATTCCATTTCTGTGTTTACTGAAAAGAACAGTTGACCATTTCTTTCGTATACCTTATACTGTTCTTGCTTTGAATGGGTTTGCATACATTCATTTTAAAGCAAACAACGAGGGTTGGGTAGCCTTTCGGCTTCCTTCCCTCGTTGTTTTTTTGGGGGGAGTGTTTTGCAACGCGCCCCTTTTGTTAATCCAGTTTTCTGACAGGATAATAAAGATAGCTTCTGCCATCCGCCGGACAGGTGTATTCCTGCACCGCTCCCGCAAGGGTAAGGCCTTGTTTTTCCAATGCCATCAGCCCCTTTGCAAAAGAATCAGAAGAACCGTTTGCAAGCACAAAGTATTCGAATGCCGGAATCACCCACTTCGTCCATCCATTCGGTGCGTCCTGATCCAGTCCGCATTCTACGCCTGCCAGATACAGTCCACGGGAGAATCCTTCCTCCCAAGGCTGGAAGGAACCGCTGAAATCACTCATCGCACCCCAGACGCCGCACAGGCAGCCATTTTCATCTGTCCTGGCAAGGGCGCTCACTTCGCCAAAATGCGCGTTCGCATCCTCCCACAGTCTTTGGATGAACCCTTCCCCATCCTCTGTAGATCCCATTTTACCGATCACTGCAAAGGAATCCTTACAGCACAGTTTCATGATCCATTCTCCTTATCAAAACAGAAAGACCATCCCGAGGCAGGACATCGGGATGGTCTTTGCGTGTTTTATTCTTCTGCCTGGGCTGCAGCTGCATCCAGCTCGGCTTCTTCCTGCAAAAGCTCTTCGATGAGCTCCAGCAGCTTATCGCATCCTGTCTTGTCCTCGCTGGAAGACACGATCACTTCCCACGGCTGCACCAGCATCTGACGGCAGATGGGCGCAAGCTGCTTCATGCGCGCGCCACGGCTGATCTTATCCGCCTTGGTTGCAACAATAGTGAAGGGAATGTCCATCTGGCGGAAGTACTGCGCCATGGCAACGTCATCCTGCGTGGGATCATGACGGATATCCACCAGCAGCAGTACGTGCATCAGCTTCGTGCTGTCCTGGAAGTAGTGATCCATCATCGCGCCCCAGCGTTCCTTCTCCTTCTTGTCCACCTTGGCAAAGCCATAGCCGGGCAGGTCGACCAGATGAAACTGCTCGTTGATCAAAAAGATGTTGATCAGGCGGGTCTTGCCAGGCGTGGCGCTGGTTTTGCACAGCTTTCTGCGATTGCAAAGAGCATTGATCAGCGAGCTTTTTCCCACGTTGCTCTTGCCAACCACAGCCAGCTGCAGCAGATTGATAGGATCATTCTCGTGATACTGCGCAAGGCTGGTCACGAAGGATGCAGTCTTTATCTCCATAATTATAAACCTCTGTATGCATTCGCTTTGCTCTTTGGTTGAATAGGCAGCGGCGTTTCGATCTGGCTTTCGCTCACCATGGGCGGCTCGCAGACCAGAGCCGTGCGGATGACCTCCGTCACATCCGTGACAGGCTTGATCTCCATGCGCTCCAGAATCGCCGCGTCCACATCCTCCAGATCCTTTACGTTTTCGTGCGGAATCAGAACCAGCTTGACGCCGGCACGGTAAGCCGCCATCAGCTTTTCCTTCAGTCCGCCAATGGGCAGCACGCGACCACGCAGGGTGATTTCGCCCGTCATTGCAACGCTCTGCTTGACCGGAATGGACGTCAGCGCACTCACCAGCGCGGTAATCAGCGTCACGCCAGCGCTGGGGCCATCCTTGGGCACTGCGCCTTCGGGAACGTGGATGTGGATATCGTGCTGCTTGAAGAACTCCGCAGGAATACCCCACGGCTCGCAATGCGCACGAACCCAGCTGAGCGCTGCCTTGGCGCTTTCCTGCATCACGTCGCCCAGCTTGCCGGTCAGCTGCAGTACGCCGCTGCCCTGCATGATGGTGCACTCCACCTGCAGCATCTCGCCGCCGACTGTGGTGTAGGCAAGGCCGTTGACCACGCCGATGCGGTTTTCCTTCTCCAGCTCTTCGCGGGTAAAGCGCACAGCGCCCAGATAGCTGTTGAGCTTTTCAGCATTAACGGTGACGGTTTCAACCTTGTCGTCCAGCATTTCCACCGTTGCCTTGCGCACGACGCGGGCAATGGTACGTTCCAGCGTACGAACGCCTGCTTCGCGGGTATAGCCCTCGATGATGGTACGCATCACCTTGTCGTTTACCTTCACGCTGCGAGGCTTGAGGCCATGGGCAGCGATCTGCTTGGGCAAGAGATGCTTGCGGCTGATCTTGAGCTTTTCCTCATCCGTATAGCTGGGAACCTCGATGATTTCCAGACGGTCCAGCAGAGCCGGAGGAATGTTTTCGATGTTGTTAGCGGTGGTGATGAACATCACATGGCTGAGATCAAAGGGAAGCTCCATGTAATGATCGCGGAAAGCAAAGTTCTGCTCAGCGTCCAGCACTTCCAGCATAGCGGAGGCAGGATCGCCGCGGAAATCGGAGGTCATCTTGTCGATCTCGTCAAACAGGAACACGGGATTCATGGTGCCAGCCTGCTTGATACCGGAGATGATGCGGCCAGGAATGGCGCCCACATAAGTGCGGCGATGACCACGGATTTCGGCCTCATCGCGCACGCCACCCAGCGACATCTGCACAAATTCACGGCCGACTGCCTTGGCAATGCCGCGCACGATGGACGTTTTGCCCACGCCGGGAGGTCCTGCGAAGCACAGGATCGGGCCCTTCATATCCTTCTTCATGCGAAGAACGGCGAGATACTCGATGATGCGTTCCTTGACCTTCTCCAGACCGTAGTGATCCTCTTCCAGCACCTTACGGGCACGCTTGAGATCCAGATTGTCATCGGTCATCTTGCCCCACGGCAGGTCGAGAATCCATTCGATATAAGTACGGCTGATGCCGATTTCCGGCGTTCCGGGTGCCATGCGGCTGAGGCGTTCCAGCTCCTTTTCGGCCTTTTCGCGGGCTTCGTCGTTGACAGGCGTCTTGGCCAGCTTCTCGCGCAGTTCTTCCACGTCCGTGGCTTCCTTGTCGCCCAGCTCAGTCTGAATAGCCTTGATCTGCTCGCGCAGATAGTAATCCTTCTGGTTCTTTTCAATCTGACGCTTGATGCGGGCCTGCACCTGTTTTTCAACGTCGGCAAGCTCCGTTTCCCTGAGCAAAATGGCACACAGCGCTTCCAGACGGTCGCGGGCACGCAGCTTTTCCAGGATAGCCTGACGGTCCTCCAGCTTGGTCAGCACATTGGCGGCAATCACATCGGCCAGCTGATCGGGCTTGTCCACCTCCATGACGGAGCGCATGGTTTCCTGCGGTACGCGCATGCTGGCGTTGCAGTATTCCTCAAAAAACTCGTGGGCGGTGCGCACCAGCGCCTTCATCTCGGCAGAATCCCGCACAGGCTCTTCCCGAACAGGACGAATGACGCCAATCATGCACGGTTCCGTCTCAGAAATGCTGCTCAGCACGGCGCGCTGAACACCTTCCACCAGCACGCGGATGCTGTCGCCTGGCAGGTTGAGCACCTGTTTGATCTGCGCAATGGTACCCACGCGGCAAAGATCATTCATGGAAGGATCGTCGATCTCCGCTTCCTGCTGGGCAACCAGAAAAATGCGCTGGTCTTCAATCATGGCCTTTTCCAGAGCGGCCACGCTCTTGGGACGGCCCACATCAAAATGAAGCACCATATGAGGGAATACCATCATTCCCCGCAAAGGCAGCACAGGCAGCTGAATCAGCGTACCTCTGCGCATGGTTTCCTGCATGTTTGTTCCTCCTGATGCCCGAAAAAAAGCGGGCTTACTTGCGGCTGCAAAACCGCGTATAGATTATAGCGGGATTTGCGGTCAAATGCAAGCGCCCGTTCGGGAATGCCAGAAAAGCTTAGTGCTGGATTCAGCTGTTGGGTGCAGCTGTGTGTTCCTCGGCGGAAAGCACTGCAGCCGGAATGCTCTGTGCAGCATTGGGCTGTGCAGAAAGAAGCGCAACTTCTGCCGGAAGAAGCATTCTGTCCAGCGCTTCTTCGAGAGTTCGGATGGGTTTCACCTCGATGGTCGTATGTTCAAAGCGCTCCAGCTGATTATCGAACGGAATCAACACCGTCGTCAATCCAGCGTACTCTGCCGCTTCCACCTTGCCCGGCACACCGCCGACAGGCTTGACAAGACCGCGGACGGAAACCTCACCCGTTACGGCCACATGCCCGTCCACCGGCCGACCAGTCATGGCGCTTGCTGCAACAACCGCCATAGCGACGCCTGCCGAGGGGCCATCCACCGGCGTACCGCCGGGAAAGTTGATGTGCAGATCATAATCCTGTGTGCGATAGCCCATGGAATGCAGAAGCGTCATCACATTTTCCAGCGAACCGCGGGCTGTGGATTTGCGCTTGATCTTCCGGCCTTCGGAGCCGATCTCTTCCTCTTCCACAATGCCCGTGATCGTCAGTTTGCCATTACCCGGCTGTGCAACGGCCTCAATTTCCATCGTTGCACCCTGATGGCTGCCGATAATGGCCAGGCCATGCACCACGCCAACACGGTTTTCCGTATCAGCACGCTGTTCAGGCCGCGCGGCATAATGCCCGGAATAGATAACCCACTCGACGTCTGCCGTCGTAATCTCCGTACGGTTGTCCATCTGCGCAAGACCTGCGCACATCTGAACAATGTTGACTGCATCGCGTCCGCAGGTGGCAAAGCGGCCAACGGTTTGGGCATCCTCATGCGACATGCTGTATCCCGCGCGTTCTGCGGAATGAAAGGCAATATCCGCCACCTCTTCAGGTTCCAGCGCACGGAAATATACCTCCATGCAGCGGCTGCGCAGCGCAGGCGAGATCTCCTGCGGGCTGCGCGTGGTAGCGCCTACGAGACGAAAATCTGCCGGAAGGCCATTTTTGAAGATGTCATGAATGTATCTCGGCGTTGCGTTGTCATCCGCGTTGTAATAGGCAGATTCCAGCATAACCTTGCGGTCTTCCAGCACCTTGAGCAGTTTGTTCATCTGGATAGGATGCAGCTCGCCAATTTCATCCAGAAACAGCACGCCGCCATGCGCCTTGCTGACTGCGCCCGGTTTGGGCTGCGGGATGCCCTGAACGCCCAGCGGTCCAGCGCCCTGATAGATGGGATCGTGCACGCTGCCAATGAGCGGATCGGCAATGGAACGTTCGTCAAAGCGGACACAGGTGGCGTCCATCTCGATGAAGGGCGCATTCTGCTTAAAAGGCGTATCCTTGCTTTTCTTGGCAGCCTCCAGCACCAGACGGGCAGCGCAGGTCTTGCCGATGCCAGGAGGTCCGTAAATCAGCACATGCTGAGGGTTTTTGCCGCACAGAATGGCTTTGAGAGACTTGATACCATCCTCCTGCCCCACAATATCCTGAAATGTTTCCGGCCTGACCTTTTCCGCAAGCGGCTCACTGAGCTTGAGCGCACGCATCTTCTGGAGCCGGTCGAACTCGCGTCCGCTTTCCTTGCGGTGCGCCGGCTGGGTTTTACGCTGCTGGCGAAGCTGCGTATAAAAATAGATGCCTACCACAAGCGTTACCAGCAGCTGAATCACAAACAAAACCGCACTGACCAACTGATACCCTCCATTCGCGGGGCGTTTTTGCTTCTTTCCCCTGTTCCGTGGTATCTTGTGAGAAAAGTGCGGTTTCCATGTAATGCGCCCGGGATGAAAAACATGGCATCCTCAGATGAGGATGCCATTGCAGTGGTCAATTTCATGCTGAATCACCTGAGCGATCCAGCCGGTATAGGTCATCTGATGTTTTTGAAAAGCTGCGTCCTGATACGCAACTTCAATGGTCTGATAGCGCGTTGTGCTGCGCACTCCGTTCAGTGACAGGCAGCCTTCTTCCGTCTGATAAGGGCCGCTCTTGCGTACGATGACCGGGTTGATCATCCCAATCGCCATCGGTCCCATAAAGAAGGCGATGATCCGCTTTCTTACACCGATCATATTGGCCGCCATACCGGCGCATCCCTCCTGATGAGCGCGAAGCGTATCCAGCAGATCTGTCAGCACAGGCAAGTCTGCCAGCGTTGCCTCCTCGCTCTTCTGGCACAAAAACAGCGGATCTTTCATCAAAGGCCTGATCATGGCTACTCCTCCTTATTGCATTGCTCATATTGTACCACAGCTTTCAAAAACAGGCCAGTTGTGTTACACGCCTGTTGCGAAAAGTTCGTTTTTGATGTATACTGAAAGTGGTAATCCAGATTCCATAATTGGAGGGATCGACGAATGAAACTGATCATCGCGATCGTACAGGACGAAGACTCTTCCCGCTTGATCGGACAGCTGATGAATGACGGCTTTGGTGTAACCAAGCTGGCCACTACCGGCGGCTTCCTGCGCGCTGGCAATACCACGCTGCTGGTTGGCGTTGATGACGATCGTTTCCAGACTGCTATGGATATCATCGAAAAGGTCTGCAAGAGCCGCAAGCAGATTGCGCCCTCTCCCTCTTCCATGGTGGGCATGCCGGGTTCCTATACCCCCTATCCCATCGAGGTTGTTGTGGGCGGCGCGACCATCTTTGTGCTGTCTGTTGACCAGTTCATCAAGCTTTGATTGGAAAGGCAACCGATTTGATACAGAACCAGTCATCCCGTTTGCCTGCGTTCATGCAGTATGAGCGGCTGAACGCAGGCATCGGTGTTGTGCTCCAGCAATTCCGCCGGCAGGAGCCGGTACATGCTTATTTGCTGACGGGCGCGCGCGGCCTTGGCAAGCGCACACTTGCAAAGGTGCTGGCCAGCGCCCTGTTTTGTGTGTCCGAAAACAAACCCTGCGGTCATTGTGAGGCCTGCCGCAGAATGTACGACGGGAACGAACCAGACTTGCTGACCGTTTTTTCAGATGACGGCAGCTCCATCGGCGTCGATCAGGTGCGCGACATCATCCAGAAGGTATCTCAGCATGCCTTTGGCACTGGCTATCGCGTTGTGTTGATTGAGCCGGTGGAAAAAATGACGGTGCAGGCGCAGAACTGCTTGCTCAAATCGCTGGAGGAGCCCATCGCCAATGTGGTGTTTCTGCTGATGACGCATGAGCTGACCGCCACGCTGGGCACCATAGCATCGCGCTGCATCCGCGTAAAGCTTACCCCCTGGCCTGATGACGTGCTTCACGAAACGCTGCTGGCACTCGGCCATCCGCAGGAAAGCATCTTGTCCGTTCTGCCGCGCTGCGGTGGCAACATCGGCACTGCGGTTGAAATGCTGGATGAAAGCAAACTGGATCACGAGGCTCAGCTTTTCGCCATGGAAGCGCTTGCCGTTTCCAGCGATGCTGCCGCTGTCAGCCTCAGCACCCGACTCAAAGAGGACAAAGGCAATGCCGACGCCTATCTCAACGCCATTGAACAGAACATCCATCAGGCGCTGATGGTACGCACCGGCCAGCTGGACGATCACCTGCTGTCCGCCTATCCCCCGCTTTGGCAGAAAGCTGCCCAAAGCGCCCCTGTATCCGATTTCAACGCGCTTTTGTCCGCCATCTTTGAAACAAGGCGGCGCAAAGCAGGCCAGGTCAACTGGCAGTCAAATATCGATCATCTGATGATGAGACTATTGGAGGAACATACCAAATGGCAACAGTCGTTGGCGTAAGATTTAAAAACGCCGGTAAATTGTACTATTTTGATCCGGGCAAACTGTGGCCTGCTGCAGGCGACTTTGTAGTGGTGGAAACCGCGCGAGGCGTGGAGTACGGCCAGGTCATCACCGGCGTACGTGAGGTGGACGACGAACTGGTCGCTTCTCCCCTCAAGCAGGTGCTGCGCATCGGTACCGCCGAAGACGCCAGGCACGCGCAGGAAAACGAACGTTTTGAGAAGGAAGCCTACAAAATCTGCCAGCACAAGATTGAAGAGCACAAGCTGGATATGAAGCTGGTTGGCGTGGAGCAGACCTTTGACAACGCCAAAATTCTTTTCTATTTCACCGCTAACGGTCGTGTTGACTTCCGCTCTCTGGTGAAGGATCTGGCCTCTGTGTTCCATACCCGCATTGAGCTGCGCCAGATTGGCGTGCGCGATGAAGCCAAGATGCTCGGCGGTCTGGGTCCCTGCGGCCGTCCCATCTGCTGCGGCACTTTCCTGGGCGATTTCCAGCCCGTCAGCATCAAGATGGCCAAGGAACAGAATCTGTCCCTCAACCCCACCAAGATCAGCGGCGTATGCGGCCGACTGATGTGCTGCCTCAAGTTTGAGCAGGATCATTACGAATCTACCCGCAAGCGCATGCCCAAGGTTGGCAAGGAAGTGGAAACGCCCGAGGGCTACGGCACGGTTATGGACATCAACGTGCTCAAGGAAACCCTGACCGTTCGCATCTTTAAGGGTGACAGCTCCGAGTTCAAGACCTTCCCGCTGGAAGAGGTCAAGTGGGCAAAGCCTGCTCCTCAGCCCGCTGAAAACCGCGGCGAAAACAAGGGTGAAAGCAAGAAGCAGCTCAAGCGCGCCCGTCCTGCCAAGCCCGCGATTTCCTCTGGTCCTGTGGAAGAAACCACCACTCCCGATGACGCTGTGGAAGAAGCCATGAAGCCCGTGGATCAGTCCAACGACTGGCTCCGTGCCGTGGAAGAAGCGCTGAATGCCGCCCAGAAAAAAGATTAAAGCAGAACGGATACAATGCAAGGCTTGCAAACACACATCAGTTGTGATAAAATATTGCAAGTGATAACCGATCAATAAGATTGGTTAAATTTGTTGGAGGTGCAACTATGGCTTACATTATCAACGACGAATGCATCAGCTGCGGCGCTTGCCAGGCTGAGTGCCCCGTGGACGCTATCTCTGAAGGCGATGGCAAGTACGTGATCGACGCTGACAAGTGCATCGAGTGCGGCGCTTGCGCTGGCACCTGCCCTGTTGGCGCTCCCGAGCAGGCCTAATTGATGGCTAAACAAAACCGGCTGGCATCAGTCAGCCGGTTTTTGTGTGCAAAAAAGGCTGGCGCGTGCCAGCCCGATGAACAAATTTTACAGAAGCTGATAGAAGCGTTCCTCATTGCCGCCGGCTTCCAGCAGAGCCTCCAGAACCGGAAGAACCTTGCGGCAGGTGTGGTATCCCTTGGCCAGAAGCGCAGGATTGGCATGCGCCATGATAAAGGGATGCCCCACGCCATCCAGCATGGTCTCGTCGTTGAAGTTATCGCCAAAGGCGATGACTTCATCCTTTCCAATGCCCATGTGCTCCATGAGCAGCTGCATACCCATTCCCTTGTTGGCGGCCGTGATGTCAAACCAGTCGCGTCCGGAAACCGTAGCCGTCAGACGGTTCCCCCATTTTTCAAGCAGCACGGGCGCAATCCTGTCTAAGCCTTCGTCGATCTGGCCGGAGATCTTGAGCATCGGTTCCGTGATCTCGTCCGTCGAGGATAGGATGGTAATGGTATTGCGCAGCCGGTACACGATATCGTCAGTATAATGACGGTTCTCATCCAGCATGTAGCAGGTATGTCTGCCGCTGATCAGCAGATTCATACCTGCATTTTTGATATCCTGAATGATCTCTCGCGCTTCCTTTTCTTCAATCGCAATCACGCCTGCCGTTTCACCATCGACAACGCTGATGGCGCCATTTTCACAGACATAGGCCATTTCATCCGCAACAGGGCCAAACAGACGGCGCAGGTTGCCATGCTGTCTGCCGCTGGATGCAGCAAAGCGAATTCCCATTGCAGACAGTCTGCGGATGATATCAAACACGCCGTTCGGCAGCTTGCCATCCGGTTCCAGCAGTGTACCGTCCAGATCGGTTGCAACAAGGCGAATCATGGTTTCTTCCTCCTTTGTACCAAAACGCTGTTATCTTATCATTTGTCTTTCTCTGCGTCAATTGTAAAAAACGCTGAAAAAAGTATTGACAGGAAAAGACGTATGAGTTATCATTCATATGAACAGTTGATCATATGTTTGGAGGTGCAGCATGCCATCTGAATTTGAAAATATGCAATGTGAGTTTATCCATGTTCACGACGCCATTGTTGAAAAAGTCAGCCATGAAATGCCCAACGAGGACGTTTTGTTTGATCTGAGCGAACTCTTTAAGGTCTTTGGCGATTCCACCCGCATCCGTATTCTCTACTGCCTCTTCGCAAGCGAAATGTGCGTATGCGATATTGCCACGCTTCTCAACATGACGCAGAGCGCTATTTCCCATCAGCTGAGCGTTTTGAAGAAAAACAAGCTGGTCAAATCGCGCCGCGAAGGAAAAATCGTCTTTTATTCCCTGGCCGACAGCCATGTGCGCGCCATCATCAATCAGGGTATTGAACACGTAACCGAATAATTAGGAGGACGTTGTAATGAAAAAGGTGTACAAACTGCAGGAGCTCGATTGTGCCAACTGTGCCGCTAAAATGGAGCAGGCCATTTCAAAGATTGCCGGCGTTGAAAAAGCCAGCGTCAATTTTATGATGCAGAAGCTCACCCTGGAGGCCGCTGAGGCTGATCTTCCCCGCATTCTGGAGGAGGCGCAGAAGGCCATCACCAAAATCGAACGTTATTGCCGTATTGTGATGTAAATGAAACCCTGGAGGCGTAAACCATGTCGCGAAGACAGAAGCAGGATTTGCTGCGCATTGCAGCAAGCATGGTTCTCTTTTTAGCTGGTCTTCTGATCCCCAGCAAACCGCTTTCTTTGGCGCTGATGCTGGCCGCCTATCTGCTGGCTGGATTCGACGTACTCAAAGAGGCGTTCATGGGGATTGTGCATGGTCAGCTTTTTGACGAAAACTTTCTGATGTGCATTGCCACCGTCGGCGCACTGATCATTGGCGAATATCACGAGGCCGTCGCCGTTATGCTGTTTTATCAGATCGGCGAATGGTTTCAGGGCTACGCCGTTGGCAAATCCCGCGCCTCTATCAGCGCGCTGATGGAATTGTGCCCGGAAACGGCCAATGTGGAACGAAATGGCGAAGTCCTCACCGTCGATCCTGACGAGGTCGAAGCGGACGAGGTCATTGTTGTGCGCGCAGGAGAACGCATTCCGCTGGATGGTATCATTGTGGAAGGCGTCTCTTCTCTTGATACTTCAGCACTTACGGGCGAAAGCCTGCCGCGCGATGTTGCAGCGGATGACGAGGTTATCAGCGGCTGCATCAACCAGAGCGGATTGCTGCGCATCCGTGTCACGCGTCCGTACTGCGATTCCACCGTGGCCAAAATTCTGGATCTGGTCGAAAACGCCAGTGACCGAAAAGCACACGTGGAAAACTTCATCACTCGCTTTGCCCGCGTTTACACGCCTGCTGTCTGCGCGGCGGCACTGCTTCTGTTTGTCATTCCCCCACTCCTTACAGGCGGCGGATGGGCAGACTGGGGCTATCGTGCGCTCAGCTT
>JAQXJZ010000053.1 GCA_029009515.1 bacterium | reverse complement strand
AGGCAGGTTGCTCACGCGTTACTCACCCGTCCGCCGCTAGAATCACCCAGATCCATCCGAAAACTTCACTAAGTGATCCCCGCTCGACTTGCATGTGTTAGGCACGCCGCCAGCGTTCGTCCTGAGCCAGGATCAAACTCTTATGTTTAATCCGTTAAACTACTCTTTCGAGCAGTATCAACTCAAGTTATTGACTGTCGTTTTGCGTTTCTTGTTTCTGTATCGTTTTCAAGGTTCGGCGCCCTCTCGATCGCTGTGCTCTCGAGCGAGCTTGTACATAATAGCATGGTTCCTTATAGATGTCAACACCTTTTTTGAAATTTTTTGAGATTTTTTTGAGATTTTTTATTCTCCCGAACTTATAAGTAAAAACACGCTTTGAACGTACGGAAATGGCCGAACGATATGTCGATCATATCGTTCGGCCATTCAAAATTCATCTTCAGGCAATGGTCGCTTCCACGCGGATGGTCTTGCCCTTTTCCTGCGGACAGGTCACAATCTTGCCTTCCACAGGCTGGCCATCGACCACCAGAGAGAGCCTGCCCTTCTCGCCGCCAGCCAGATTCCTGACCTCAATCTCATACACATTGCCGCGGAATTCACGGCGGATCTTGAGATCCTTCACATCCTGCGGCAGGCAGGGATCGATCATCAGGCCATCAAACTGGGGCTTCACACCCAGGATGGCCTGAGACGCAGCCACGAACATCCACGCAGCCGTACCGGTCAGCCAGCTGTTGCGGGCTTCGCCGGGCAGATAGGCCTCCTTGCCGTTGACGGTCTGGGCGCACACGTAGGGTTCAGTGCGGTGGAGCTTCTGATCCTTGATGTACACGGGCGCAATGCGGCGGTACAGATCAAACGCAGCGTCGCCGTGTCCCAGTTCAGTCTGGGCGATCATGATCCACGGGTTGTTATGGCAGAATACAGAACCGTTCTCCTTGTAGCCCTGCGGATAGCTGCTGATTTCGCCCAGTTCCAGATGATAGCGGCTGTACGCGGGCGACAGCAGCACCACGCCGTGCTCAAACAGCAGATGCTTCCAGGTGGAATCCATGGCCTTCTGAGCCATGCCGTTGTCCAGACCGATACCGGCCATGATGCACATGCCCTGCGGCTCAATATAGATCTTGCCCTCTTCGTTCTCGTTGCTGCCCACCTTGTCGCTGTTGGCGTCATAGGCGCGCAGGAACCACTCGCCATCCCAGCCGTAGGTTTCCACGGTCTTGGTCATGGCAGCCTTCTCAGCGCGGGCAAAAGCGGCCTCTTCGTGATCGCCGCGCATTTCGCACAGACGGGCGTAATCCTCCGCCACGCCTACATACATACCGGCGATGAACACGCTCTCGGCGATACCGGTATCATTGTTGGTAACGGTCTGGAAGCTCTCACCGGGCTCGGCAGAGAAGCAGTTGAGGTTGAGGCAGTCGTTCCAGTCGGCTCGGCCAATGAGCGGCAGGCCATGCGGGCCCTTGTGCTCAGCGGTGAAGTGGAAGGAACGGCGCAGATGCTCCATCAGCGGCGCGGCCAGAGAAGCGTCGTTGTCGAAGTCGACCATCTCATCCAGAATGCTCATGTCGCCGCTTTCCTTGATGTAGGCGCTCACGCCATAGATGAGCCACAGCGGGTCATCATTGAAGCCGCTGCCCACTTCCATGTTGCCGCGCTTGGTGAGCGGCTGATACTGGTGATAGGCGCTGCCATCCGGGAACTGCGTGGCGGCAACATCCAGAATTCGCTGACGGGCGCGCTCGGGGATGAGGTGCACAAAGCCCAGCAGATCCTGAGAGCAATCGCGGAAGCCCATGCCGCGGCCGATGCCGCTTTCGAAATAGCTGGCGGAACGGCTCATGTTGAAGGTCACCATGCACTGGTACTGGTTCCACAGGTTGATCTGACGATCCAGCTTTTCATCGCCGCTCTCGATATGGAAGTGGTTGAGCAGCGCATCCCAGTAGGCCTTGAGGGCAGCCAGCTTCTCTTCAAACTGCTCGTCGGTGGCAAACTCGGCCAGCAGCTTGTGGGCCGGCTTCTTGTTGATGACGGCCAGCGAATCAAACTTCTCTTCCACAGGATTCTCGCAGTAGCCCAGCACGAAGATGAAGCTCACATGCTCCCCGGGAGCCAGCGTGCGCTTGATGTTGTGGCTGCCGATGGGCGCCCAGCCGTGCGCGTCGCTGTTGCGGGACTTGTTTTCGAACACGGCGTCCGGCTTGCCGAAGCCGTTGTACAGGCCCAGGAATCTTTCGCGGTCGGTATCGAAGCCGTCGATTTTGGTGTTGACGGCGTACACCGCGTAGTGATTGCGGCGCTCGCGGTACTCGGTCTTGTGATACAGCACCGCGCCGTCGTTTTCGTATTCAAACTCAGCCAGAGCGTAGTTGCGCTGGAAGTTGGTGCTGTCGTCCTGCGCATTCCACAGGCAGAACTCAACGAAGCTGAACAGGCTCACGTCCTTGGGCGCGTCGGTTTCGTTGGTCAGCTCCAGACGGGTGACCTCGGCGGTAAAGCCGCGCGGCACCATCACGGTCTGCTTGGCGCGCAGGCCGTTCTTGCTGGATTCGATCACGGTGTAGCCCGTGCCCACGCGGCACTCGTAGCTGTCCAGCGGGGTCTGGGTGGGCTGCCAGCCGGGGTTCCACACGGTGCCGTTTTCGTTGATGTAGAAGTAATGTCCGCCGGCGTCGGTGCCCACGTTGTTGTAGCGGTAGCGGGTGAGGCGCAGCAGGCGGGCGTCTTTGTAGAAGCTGTAACCGCCGGATGTGTTGCTCATGAGGGAGAAGAAATCTTCGCTGCCCAGATAGTTGATCCACGGATAGGGCGTATCCGGTCGGGTGATGACGAATTGCGATCTTGCATCGTCAAAATAGCCGTAGGTCATGTGATGTCCGCCTCCTATGTCATTATCTATCGAATCAGCCATATGGTTACGATAACGTTTTCGTAAGCTCAATATACTACAAAAACGCCTAAAAATCAATAGTTTCGTATGTTTCGGACAACAGAAAAGGAGGACGCCTATCCAACGTCCTCCCGAAGGTTTGTCAGCCCTTGTACTGCGTCTCGCAGTATATGCAGCGGTACACCTGATTTTTGCGGTCAGTCAGCATAAAGACATGGTCCAGTTCCTGCTCCACCTGCGTGATGCAGCGCGGGTTCTTGCACTTCATCACGTTCACAATGCGCTCGGGCATATCGGGCTTGCGCTTTTCCACCAGCTTGCCATCGCGGATGATATTCACCGTCACGCCGGGATCGATGTAAGCCAGCAGGTTGATAT
>JAQXJZ010000052.1 GCA_029009515.1 bacterium | reverse complement strand
TTGTTTTTTTGTTTTTTTTGTTTTTTTGGGGGGGCGTTGTCCTTAACCCTGTACCCATGGGCCGCGCCCTGCCCCGCCGGAGGCCCCCCTTTCATCCCCACACAAAAAGCAAGGCACCGAAATGCCTTGCTTTTTGTATTTCGTCCCCCATTACAGAGCTTCCAGCACATCCTCTACCTTTTTGAGCAGGTTGCGGATGTCCAGATGCTGCGGGCACTTGCGCTCGCAGAAGCCGCAGTTGATGCAGTCCCTGGAGGTAGCGCCGGGCTTCTTTTCGTTGTTGACGTAGCCGTTGTACATCTTTTTGGCGGTCTCGCTCAGGCCGTAGACGTTGTGATGGGTGTAGGCCTGGAAGATCCTGGGGATGTTGATTTCCTTGGGGCAGGGCTGGCAGTAGCCGCAGCCGGTGCAGTACAGCTCGGAGAACTTGTGCAGGTTTTCCAGGCTCTGGCTCACATCGCGCCATTCCTTTTCCGTCATGGGCGATTCCATGGCGGCCACGGCGGCGTTCTTCTCCACCATTTCCACGCTCTGCATGCCGCTGAGCGCGCAGCTGACGCTGGGGTTGCCCAGCACGAAGCGCAGGGCCAGCTCGTAGGTGTTCAGGCCTTCGCCGCCCAGCTTCTGCACCAGCTCCGTGGGAGCCGCCAGACGGCCGCCGCCCACCGGGCCCATGATGAGCACGCCCAGGCCCTTTTCCTTGGCGTACTGGATCATTTCCTCATTGGCGCGGTCCAGCAGGTTGTACTGAACCAGCATGGTTTCCATCTGAGGCGCGTTGTCGATGATGTGCTTGAGGGCTTCGGGCTTGTCGTGGAAGGAGAAAGAGATGTGGCGGATCTTGCCCTCGGCCTTGAGCTTCTCCGCTTCCTGAAGAAGGCCCATGGGCACGATCTTTTCGTCAAACACCTTCTGGTTGATGGACCAGAAGTGATAGAAATCCACATGATCGGTACCAAGGCGCTCCAGGCTGGTTTCCAGCGTCTTGCGGAAATCCTCGGGCTTCTTCACCAGCTCCATGGGGCACTTGGTGGAAATGTACACCTTGTCGCGGATATCGCGAAGCGCAATGCCCACGGCGGCTTCGCTGCCGCTGTGGCAGTAGTAATAAGCGGTGTCAAAATAGTTCACGCCCAGCTCGTAGGCGCGGCGCAGCATGGCATTGGTGTGCTCCTGATCCACCACGAAGGTGCCGTCGGGCTGCTCGATCTCTTTGAGCCTCATGCAGCCAAAGCCCAGAGCGGAAATGGTTACGCCGGTGTTGCCCAGTTGGCGGTATTGCATAGTGAATGGTTCCTCCTTGCAAAATGGATTGCATACAGTCTAAACCATGTACAGGAAAAAAGCAAGTCAAAAGCCCGGCAGCAGGAAAACTGCCGGGCTTTGCATGCGGTCACTCACAGCGCCTTGGGGCAAACAGCTCCGACAGGCGCGGGCTGAGCAGGGATTTGAGCAGCTCCTGCGGCAGATGCAGGTCTTTGAGCGTCAGGCAGCCATCCTGCATGATCAGCTCATGGCGTTCTGAAAAGAATGCCGCATCCCTGGCCGTGGGCGCGCTGGCCTGACCGCGCAGGCCGTACAGCCTGAGGCCGGAGAATGGACGGATGGACAGGGTGTAGCACGGTCATTCCTCCGCGCAGCTTCAGTATTCAAGCCCTGCGTAGATCAGGTTGCGCAGTCTGGGCTGCACGTACACCTCGTCGTTGGGCGTGGCCTGCTGCGCGTACACAACAGTCAGACGGTTGGCCGGATCGGACAGGAAGTAGGTGCCTGCCGCGCCGCCCCAGCCGTACTCGCCCAGCGCACCGGCAGAACCGGCCTGCGCGCGGCTCACCAGCGTACGCATACCCAGGCCGTAGGAATAGCCGTGGAACTGAATCCAGTTGAAGTCATGCTCCTGCTGCGGATTGAGGTGATTTTCGCGCATCATGTTCAGCGTGCTTTCGCCGATGATGCGGGTTCCGTCCTCCGCCGTGCCCAGACGGGTGAGCATGTTGGCAAACTTGGCATATTCGTTGACGGTGGTGGTCAGGCCCGCGCCGCCGCTTTCAAAGTTGGGGCCGCGCTGGTACATGTTGTAGCGCATGGTATCGGTCTCGTTGATATCGCGGTAGTAGCGCTGCTCTTTGGCGTCGTAGCAGTAGCGCACGCAGCTGCGGTGAATCTGATCCTGCGGAACGTGGAAGTACCAGTCCTTCATGCCCAGCGGCTCAAAGATGTTCTTCTTCAGATACTCGCTGAAGCGCATGCCGGAGATGACCTCCACCACGGCGGCCAGCACATCGTGGGCGAGGCTGTAGTACCAGTGCTCGCCGGGCTGGAACAGCAGGGGCGACTTGGCGATGGCTTTGACAAAATCGCGGGTGGAATAATCCGGATTGCTGGCATACAGCGCCCGGAGCGGATCCGTCTCCAGGTTGTAGCTCAGGCCGGAGGTCATGGTGAACAGCTGATGCAGCGTGATGGAAGCCGCCTCGGTGGGCTGGCGGTGCGCCACGATCATGTGCTCAAATTCCGGCAGATAGACGCTGACCGGGTCGCTGAGGAGGAACTTGCCCTGCTCATACAGCTGCATCATGGCCACGCAGGTGATGGGCTTGGTCATGGAAAACATGCGGTAGAGCGTATCCTCTCCCACGGGGATGTTATGCTCGCGGTCGATCAGGCCGCGCATATGGCGGTGCACCAGCTTGCCATCCAGATAGATGGCGCAGTCCGTGGCGGACTTGCCGCGTTTGTCCAGGTTTACAAGGAAATCATCCAGAGCGCTGAAATTCATTTGTGCAGTTCTCCTTTCCATATATCAGGCCTTTACGAAGGTCATAATCTTGCGGTATTCGCTCCAGCGCGGTTCGTCAAAACAGGGAGCTTCATTGGTGATAATGCCGGTCATGTCCTTGGCGGAGCCCAGCCGGTAGCTGGCGGTGCGGCCAAACTTGGTGTAGTCGGCCAGCATGATGCGCTGGCGGGACTGCTCCATCATCACCTTTTTGATGCGCGCCACCTCGTCGCCCTGATCGGTCAGGCCGTTGTGCTCATCAATGGAGTTGACGGAGAAAAACACGATGTCGGCAAACCAGTTGCGCAGTTCCCTTTCGGCGGAATAGCCCACAAAGGACGCGCCGGGCGCGTTGTATTTGCCGCCGGTGCAGAACAGCGAGCATTCCAGCTGCTGCGCAACCAGCGATGCGATGGTGAGGCAGTTGGTGATGATGGTAAGGTTCTTGCGGCTTTTGAGAAAGGGGATAATCTCCATCACCGTGGTGGAGCAATCCAGCATGATGATCTGGTTGTCGTGCACCATCTCCGCAGCTACGCGCGCAAGGGGACGCTTCAGATGAAGATTGGTTCCCCGTCGCAGCGCCTGAGGCGTTTCCAGATTGGGATGATCGTTAAACATACAGCCGCCGCGCGTGAGGCGGATGAGGTTGTCCCGCTCCAGCTTCTTCAGATCGCGGCGGACGGTAGACTCACTGAAGCACAGCTGCTGACAGATCTCCTGAATGGTCAGGTAGTTGTTTTCTTTCATCAGTTCAAGAATTTTGTCACGTCGTTCCACCGTGATCATATCGTTCATCTCCTGTCATCTTTCGTGGCAATTTAGCGGAGAAAAGTGACAGATTTTGAAAAGTTTTCGTTTTTTCTGTCACTATTGAAATTTGGATTCGGTGCATTTATAATAGCATTATGATTTCCGGATGTCAACAATCTCAATGGTTTAAAATACTTCCTTTGTGAAAAAAAGTCATTTCAAAGATTGACAGAAACTCGTCAATCTTTGAGACGAGGGTGAATGCTTTCTGTCACCCTCAATCAAATTCCGGCAAGAGGAGACCTGGCGCAGGATCTCTTCTCGATAAAAAACTTGATTGGAGGTTCCCATCATGAAGAAACTCGTATCTCTGGTCCTGGCTCTGCTGATGATGCTCAGCTGCGTCTCCTTCGCAAGCGCAGAGGGCCCCATCGAACTGGAATTCTGGCATGCCTGGGGCAGCGGCGCCAACTACGAAGCCATCGTGAAGCTCGTTAACGACTTCAACGCCGCCAACGAAGGCAAGATCCACGTAACTGAAACCTTTGTCGGCAACTATGCCGAAGTTCTGTCCAAGGTGACCGTCGGCTACTCCGCCAACGAGAACCCCGCTGTGAACGTCATCGACGCCTGCATGACCATGACTCATGCGCAGAACGGCGTGATGGAAAATCTGTCTGAGTATGCCCGTGCCAACGATCCCGAGTATGACATGGGCACCTTCCTTCCCGGCATGATGGTGTTCTCCACTGACGGCAACGGCGATGTCTGGTCCCTGCCCTATGCCCGCTCCACCCAGATCATGTACTGCAACATGGATCTGATCCGTGATGTGATGGGTCCCGATGCCAAGGCTCCCACCTGCTGGGAAGAGCTGTATGCCATCGCGGAAGCCTACAAGGCCAAGTATGACAAGCCCACCTATTCTCACGACATCGGCGGCGGTTACTTTGCCTACTACATCACCTCCATGGCTGACGGCGAGTACTACAACAAGGCCGGCACCGGCGCCTGCATGAACATCAACGACGGCTGGCGCGTGGCTCTGAGCCAGTGGCGTAACTCCATCGACAAGGGCTGGTACATGGTTCCCTCCCTGTCCACCTCCGGCCACTGGGCCGAGTTCAAGCTGGGCAACCTGCCCATCTCCTTCGCTTCCACCGGCTCTCTGACCGGCGCTCTGGCTGATTGCCAGTTCGATCTGGAAGTGTGCTTCCTGCCCGGCTACAAGCATGAGGATGGCAGCATCGAGTACCGTCTGTTCACCGGCGGCGCCAACGTGATGATGGCCAGCAACAAGTCCGATGAAGAAAAGGCTGCTGCCTGGGAGTTCATCAAGTTCATCACCAGCCCCGAAAGCAATGTGTATCACTCCTTCGCCACCGGCTACGTGCTCAACCACAACGGCCTGGCCGATCTGCCCGAAGTGCAGGAGAAGTGGGCTGCTGAACCCGCCCGCAAGGTCGCTTACGATCAGCTTGCCTACGTGAACGAGACCTACGTTTCCATCTACACCGCCGAGATCGACCTTGAAGTCGTGGATGCTCTGAAGGCCTTCGCGATGGACAACCTGACTGTGGAAGAGGGCTATGCCGAGCTGGAGAACATCATGACCTCCATCTTCCCGGACGGCGTTGTTGAGACCTACGAGTAATCAGAACCTCGGTTCAACTTTTCGACAGGAGACCCTTCGGGGTCTCCTGTTCTACCCCGTATTAGCCACATCCGGATGCGGGGGATTTGTTCAATTTTGAGCACTATGCTCTGGATCATAGGAGGCTATTGTGGCACACATTCGTTTTGAAAACATCACCAAGAAATTTGGCACCAAGACCATTCTGGACAATATGAACCTCGAAATCGAGGACGGTTCCTTCACTGTGATGATCGGCCCCTCCGGCTGCGGCAAGACCACCCTGCTTCGCATCATCGCCGGCATCGGCCCGCAGACCTCCGGTAAAGTGTACCTGGACGGCCAGGATATTTCCAATACCGCTCCCGCCAAGCGCAACGTGGCCATGGTGTTCCAGAACTACGCCATCTATCCCACGATGACCGTGCGCGAAAACATCGAGTTCGGCCTGAAGAACAACAAGGTTCCCAAGGCGGAACGCGACGCCCTTGTCAAAGAAATTTCTGAAATTGTCGGCATTGCCGATTTGCTCGACCGCAAGCCCAATACCCTCTCCGGCGGCCAGCGCCAGCGCATTGCGCTCGCCCGCGCCATGGTGAAAAAGCCCAAGGTCTTCCTGATGGACGAGCCGCTTTCCAACCTCGACGCCAAGCTGCGCGTGAGCATGCGCACGGAGCTGATTGAGCTGCACAAGCGCCTCAAGACCACCTTTGTGTACGTCACGCATGACCAGACCGAGGCCATGTCCATGGCGACCAACATCATTCTGATGAACAACGGCGAGATTCAGCAGATCGCCTCTCCCCGTGAAATATACACCAACCCCAACAACCTGTTCACCGCTCAGTTCATCGGCTCTCCGCAGATGAACACCGTATCCTTCGGCGAGGGCAAGGGCTGCTACGGCTTCCGTCCCGAAAAGGTGCAGCTGAGCGCAACGGCTCCCGACATGTTCTACACCCGCAAGGGCACCATCGTGACCAAGGAAATGCTGGGTTCCGAAACCATCTATCAGATTCGTTTCGACAACCATTCCATCATGGTCAAGAGCCTCGACGACAGCTTCAGCGCCGACAGCGAGATCTATATGGGCGTGAACGAGGAGGATATCCACCTGTTTGACGAAAAAGAGCTGCGTGTGGCTCCCGAGGATGCCCGCTATGCTGCCATGATGGCCCAGCTGTGAGGTGACGATAATGGAATACGGAAAGCAAACACCCTGGGAAAAAATCCGGCCGTATGTATTTATCCTGCCCGCTATGGTTTTTCTGGCCATCTTCGTGGTCTACCCCGTCATTGACCTCATCATCCGCTCCTTCCAGGAATGGAACATGATCAAGCCGCCCAAGTGGGTGGGCTGGAAAAACTTTGCCTACAACTTCCGCAAGCGCGAGTTCTGGGACTCCATCAAAAACACCTGCATCTACACCGTTTCCATGGTTGGCATCGGCCTGCCCCTGGCCACCATCATCGCCGTGTGGCTGCAGAAGAGCACCCGCCTGAACAACGCGCTTCGCAACGTGATGTTCATGCCCCACGTTATCGCCCTTCTGTCCGTTGCCATGGTCTGGACGTGGATCATGAACAAGGACAACGGTCTGCTCAACATCGTGCTTGGTTTCTTCGGACTGCCGCCTCTCAAATGGATAGACTCGTCCGATACGGCGCTGATGTCCGTTATCATCGTGGCCATGTGGAAGGCATTGGGCTACAATGTCATGCTGATCTACGCGGCGCTGCAGAACGTGCCTGCCGAACTGTATGAGGCGGCCGATCTGGACAATGCCAGCCGCACTTCCCGTTTCTTCAAAATCACCCTGCCCATGATCTCTCCCCAGATGTTCATGCTGCTCATCAACTCCACCATCGGCTCCTTCAAGGTGTTCGAGACCATCCGCATCATGACGGGCGGCGGCCCCGGCTCGTCCACGCAGGTGCTGGTGTTCTACATCTACAAGCAGGCCTTCCAGCTCAACAAGATCGGTCTGGCCGCATCCGCCGGTGTATTCCTGATGATCATCGTCGGCATCCTGACTGGCGTTTACTTCTGGGCGCTTTCCAGGAAAGTGCACTACCAATAATCAGGCATTTGCCGAAAGGAAAGCAGTATGAAACAGAAAATCACCATTTCATCCATCATCGGCGCGCTGTTCAAGATTGCGCTGATCGTCATCTTCATTTTCCCGTTCTACTGGATGGTTATCACCGGTTTCAAGACCTACATGGAAACCCTGCAGATGCCTCCCACACTGTGGCCTGCCAAGTGGCAGTGGGTTAACCTCCAGCGCGTTTGGGAATCCGGCCCCTACCCGCTGTATGCCATGAACTCCGTCATCGTCACCGTCACCTCTCTGGTGCTGCAGACGGCGGTCATGGTGCCTGCCGCCTACGCCTTTGCAAAGTATAAGTTCCCCGGCCGCGGCGTGCTGTTCGGCATCGTGATGGCAGCGTTCATGGTGCCTGGCCAGGTTACCTTCGTGTCCGTCTACCACATGTTTGCCAAGGCGCAGCTGCTGCGCACCCTCTGGCCGCAGATTCTCATTCACGGCGTCAACGCCTTCGGCATCTTCCTGCTGCGTCAGGCGTTCATGCAGGTGCCGGACGAGCTGCTGGAATCCGCCCGTCTGGATAACGCCAACGAGTTCCAGGTGCTGACCAAGGTGATGCTGCCCATGGGCAAGCCCACCCTCGTCTCCATCCTGATGCTCGCATTCATCGGTATCTGGAACGACTACTTCTGGCCCTTCATCCTGACCACCTCCAAGGAAGTGTATCCCCTGACCATCGGTATCGCCGCCCTGCGTGACGTGGAAGGAGACTTTGCCTGGGATATCATCATGGCCGGCAACGTCATCCTGGTTATGCCCATCGTGGCGGTGTACGCTATCTTCCACAAGCGCATCGTGCGCGCATTTGCCTACAGCGGCATCAAGTAAAGGAGGGCATTCTTATGCCTCTGGTCACCACCCTCGAAATGCTCAAGGACGCTCAGCAGAAGCATTACGCCGTTGGCGCGTTCAACATCGAAAACATGGAAATGGCGCAGGCGGTCATCGCCGCGGCGGAAGCCCAGCGCGCGCCCGTCATCATCCAGACCACTCCCGGCACCCTGAAGTATGCCAAGCCCGCCACTTATGCGGCCATCGTTACTTCTCTGGCGAAGGAAGCCACCGTGCCCGTCGCCATGCATCTGGATCACGGCGACAGCTACGAGCTGGCTGTGGAATGCCTGAACGCCGGTTACTCCTCCGTCATGATCGACGGCTCCCGCCTGTCCTTCGAGGACAACATCGCCCAGGCTGCCAAAGTGGTGGCTGAAGCGCAGAAGCTCAGCGTGCCCGTGGAAGCCGAGCTGGGCAAGGTGGGCGGCAAGGAAGACACGCTGGAAGACGCCGGAGACGAATACACCGATCCTGCCAAGGCTGCCGAATATGCCTCCCGCACCGGCATTTCCTCGCTGGCAGTGGCCATCGGCACCGCGCACGGCGTGTACAGCAAAAAGCCCGTGCTGGACGTGGAGCGCCTGAAGGCCATCCGCAAGGTGGTGGAGATTCCGCTGGTGCTGCACGGCGCATCCGGCCTGACCACCGAGCAGGTGCAGAGCTGCATCGCCGAGGGCATCTGCAAGGTGAACTTCGCCACCGAGCTGCGCATTGCCTATACCGAAGGCGTGAAGGAAGCGCTTGAAAAGAACCCCATCGATCCCAAGGCTTACGGCAAGGCTGGCCGCGCCAAGGTGCAGGCGCTTGTCGAAAAGTGGATGAAGGACTGCAACGCCTCCGGAAAGGCCTGATGGCATGAAAAACTATCTCCTGGCGATTGATCAGGGAACCTCCGGGCTGAAACTGATGCTGGCCCATCTGGACGGCCAGCATCAGGTCAGCCTTTCGGCGGACTACCCCACCCACTACCCCGCGCCCGGCTCCATCGAGCAGGACCCGCAGGACTGGTGGCGCGCCGTGTGCAGCGGCATACCGGCATTGCTGGAAAAGGCCGGCATCGCCGCATCCGACATTGCCGCCATCGGCGTGGACGGCGTGAGCTGGATGCCCGTGATGGTGGGCAAAAACGGCGAAACGCTGGGGCGCTGCGCCCTGTGGAACGACACCCGCTCCACGCAGGAATGCGAGGACATCTGCCGTCTGGTGGGCGAAGAGCGCGTGATGGCCACATCCGGCAATCCCGTGCAGCCCTACTATGCCACACCCAAGCTGCTGTGGTACCGTCGGCACGAGCCGGAGCGTTTCCAGCATCTTGACCGCGTGGTGACCAGCAACGGCTATCTGGGCTGGAAGCTGACCGGCTGCTTTGCGCAGGATGCTTCGCAGGCCTATGGCTGGGCGTTTTACAGCATGGAGCACGGCACGTGGGACGAGCAGATGGCCGAAGCGCTCGGCATCGATCTGAACTGGCTGCCGCCGCTGTGCGAAAGCATGCAGGTGATTGGCGCCGTGACTGCCCGGGCCGCACAGGAAAGCGGACTGGCGCAAGGCACGCCGGTCATCGCAGGCGGTCTGGACGCCGCCTGCGGCGTGCTGGGCGCAGGCGTGGTCAATCCCGGCCCGGCGCAGGAGCAGAGCGGCAGCGCAGGCGGCATGAGCATCTGTACGGATCGCTATCAGCCCGCACCCGGGCTCATCCTGGGCCGTCACGTGGTTCCCGGCCGATGGCTGGTGCAGGGCGGCACGGTTGGCGGCGGCGGCGTGTTCCGCTGGATCAGCCAGCAGCTCTACCCGGATGGATCGCAGGCGTCAGGAGCACAGCGCACCGAAGAATTGACCCGCATTGCTTCCGGCATTCCGGCAGGTTCGGAGGGCGTGCTGTTTCTGCCCTACATGGCAGGAGAACGTTCCCCCATCTGGAATCCTAATGCAAAAGGTGTCTACTACGGGCTGGACTTTTCCAAAACCCGCGCGCATCTGGTGCGTGCAGCGCTGGAAGGCACGGCTTATTCGCTCAAACACAACCTCGACCACGCCGCGCAGTGCGGCGCGATCCCTACCGAACTTCGCGCCGTAGGCGGCGCCTCCGCATCCGCGCTGTGGATGCAGATCAAAGCTGACGTCACCGGCTACCCCATCCGTGCCGTCGCCAACGCCGACGCAACAGCCATCGGCTGTCTGATGCTGGCGGGCGTGGGCAGCGGAGTGATCAGGAGCTTTGATGAAGCCTGCAGACGCTTCGTAGCGCTCCAGCCCCCCTACCTTCCCAACGAACACAACACCGAAACCTATGCCAATGGCTTTACACAATACAAAACACTCTACACCCAGCTCAAGGGTATGATGAAAGGTCAGGCAGAACATGAGTGAAATGATGAAAGCGGCCGTCGTGCACGCTGAAAATGATATTCGGTATGAGGACTACCCCGCCCCTGAAATGAAACCCGGTCATGTCAAAATCCACGTGAAAGCCTGCGGCATCTGCGGTTCCGATATTCCGCGCGTGCTGGGCAAGGGCGCGCACTTCTACCCCATCGTGCTGGGTCACGAGTTCTCCGGCGAAATTGCCGAGGTAGCGGACGACGTGACCAATGTGCAGGTGGGTGACCGCGTGGTGTGCGCATCGCTGATTCCCTGCTACAACTGCCCGGACTGCGCCGTAGGCACCTTCTCCCTGTGCAAGAACTACACCTTCATCGGCTCCCGCATTCAGGGCGGTTTTGCCGATTATGTGGTGGTGCCTGCCGCCAACGTGGTCAAGTTCTCCCCCGAATACTCCTTTGAAGAAGCTGCCCTCACCGAGCCTGCCAGCGTTGCGCTGCACGGCGTGCTGCTCAACAATTTCAAGGGCGGCGGCACGGTGGCCGTCGTGGGCGCCGGCACCATCGGCGTGCTGACCGCCATGTGGGCCAAGCTGCTGGGCGCAGCGGAAGTGGTGCTGTTTGACATCGACGACGACCGTCTGGCGCTGGCCAGGGAAATCACCGGCTGCGAAGGCGTGAACACCCTGAAGGAATCCCCCGTTGACGCGGTCAAGCGCCTCACCGGCGGCGTGGGCTTCAACGACGTATTCGGCGTTTCCGGCGCGCCTGCCAGCTACAAGACCTGCTTTGCCGTGACCGCCAACAAGGCCCATGTGTGCTTCATCGGCACGCCCACCGGCGACATCACCTTCACCGCCAAGGAATGGGAAACCATCAACCGCCGCGAGCTGCTGGTGACCGGCTCCTGGATGAGCTACACCTCTCCCTTCCCGGGCAAGGCGTGGACCATGTGCGCAGAGTATCTCAGCAGCGGCAAGCTCAAGTACGACAAGCGCCTCATCCACAAGGTGTTCCCCATGTCCCAGTGCAGGGAAGCCTTCGACTGCTATCTGAATCCGTCCGAGGTCAAGGGCCGCATCCTGCTGGTAAACAAAGATTAAGCGAGGGACAACCATGATCGCTGCTTTTACGCTCAATGTTTCCATTGACCGCCGCTACGTGGTGCAAAACAGCGCCATGAACAAGGTCAACCGCGTGCAGGAATGCGTGTACACCGCAGGCGGCAAAGGTCTGAATGTGGCCCGCGTCATTCATGCGCTGGGCGAGCCCGTCATCGCCGGCGGCATCGCTGGCGGCGACGCGGGACGCTACATCCTGCGCAGGCTGGACGAGGAAGGCATCGCCCATCATTTCACGCAGGTGCAGGGCGAAAGCCGCTCCTGCATCAACATCTGCGATACCGTCACCGGCACGCAGACCGAGTATCTGGAACCCGGCTCTCCCGTATCCGAAGAGGAGCAGGAGCGCTTCCTGCAGGATTACGACGAGCTGCTGGCAAAGTGCAGCGTGCTCACCATTTCCGGCAGCATGCCCAAGGGCATGCCGGCGGATACCTATGCCAAGCTCATCGAGCGTGCGCGCAAGGCGGGCAAGCCCGTGCTGCTGGATACCAGCGGCGCGGCGCTGACGGCCGCCGTTGCCAGCTGCCCGTACTACATCAAGCCCAATGAGGACGAAATCGGCACGCTGACCGACTGCGGCGTGGACAACGAGCAGCTGCTGGCCGAAGCAGCCATGAAGCTGCACAAGGGCGGCATCGACCGCGTGGTGGTGTCCATGGGCAGCCGCGGCGCGCTGATGGCCTGCTCCGAGGGCGTGTTCCGCGGTCAGCCGCCGGCCATCAAAGCCGTTAACACCGTCGGCTGCGGCGACAGCATGACCGCCGCCTTCGCCGTGGCTGCCCTGCGCGGTCTGAACGCGGAGGAAAGCCTCCGCCTGGCCATTGGCGTATCCTGCGCCAGCGCGCTCAACGCCGGTACCGGCGGTTTCTGTCAGGCGGATTACGAGGCCGTCGCGCCCGGCGTACAGGTATGGCGCGTGGAACTGTAACAAAGGAGTGAAACATTCATGGCAAAACATGTGATCGTCATTTCCAACGACGCAATGGTCTATGAGGATCTCGCCACACTCCAGCGTCTGCCCGTCTTTGCCTCCCTGTGGGAGCAGATGGCGCAGGCCAAGCGGGTGCGCTCCGTGTACCCCAGCCTCACCTATCCCTGCCACACCACCATGATGACCGGCGTCTACCCGGACAAGCACGGCATCGTGAACAACGAAACGCCGGAGCTGCTCATCCGCACGTCCATCTGGCACCTGTTCCGCAAGGACATCAAGGGCCGCGATCTGTTTGACGCTGCCAAGGAAGCCGGATTGACCACCGCTGCCGTGTTCTGGCCCATCACCGGCAACCATCCCAACATCGATTATCTGGTCAACGAGTACTGGCCGCAGACCCTCGAAGAAAGCCTGCACGACTGCTTTGCCAACTCCGGCAGCAGCCCTGAGGTGATGCGCAAGGTGGTGGAGCCCAACCTGACCCGCCTGGTCAACCGCACGCATCCCTACTGCGACGATTACATCTACGGCTGCGCCTGCTCCATGATCCGCGAATTCAAGCCCAACCTGCTCATGATCCACCCGGCCAACGTGGACGGCTACCGCCATCAGACCGGCGTGTTCTCCGAGAAGGTGACGCACGGCCTGCACGAGATCGACAGCTGGATGGGTCAGCTGATCAACGCCACGAAGGATGCGGGCATCTACGAGGATACCGACTTCATCATGATCAGCGATCACGGCCAGATCAACGTGGTGCGCGCCGTGGCCATCAACGCCATGTTCGCCCGCAACGGCCTGATCGACGTGGACGAGAACGGCGGCATTGCCGACTGGACAGCGTTCTGCAAATCCACCGGTCTGTCTGCGCAGGTGTATCTGAAGAATCCGGAGGATGCGGAGGCTCTCAAGCGCACGTACGATCTGCTCAGCTGGATGTGCTCGGAAGGCGTGTACGGCATCAGCCGCGTCTATACCGCCGAGGAAGCCAGGGCCGAGGAACACCTCGCGGGCGGTTTCTCCTTCGTGCTGGAAACGGACGGCTACACCTCCTTCCACAACGACTGGCTCATGCCCTTGGTGCGCAACAAGGATCTGTCCGATTACCGCTACGGCAACGCCACCCACGGCCATCACCCGGACAAGGGCCCGCAGCCCACGTTCTTCGCCTTCGGCCCGGACTTCCAGCCCGGCGCATGCATCGAACGCGCGCGTCTGGTGGATGAAGCGCCCACCATTGCCAAGGTGCTGGGCGTGGAGCTGGGCGAAGTGGACGGCCGCGTGCTGGACGAACTGCTGCGCTGACACAGCCTGTTTCTTCGGAGGAGGAGCCATCCCCCTCCGAAGTTTTTTCTTTTGCAAGGAGGAATCAACCCATGAATCAGCCGAAATGGACCGCTGCGTGGAGCAGCTCTCCCGCCATCGCGCCTGCGCGTCCTGCGCGCTACGCCAAGGATCTCACCCTGCGTTTCATCCTGCGCATGCAGCTCAGCGGCGACGCCATCCGCCTGCGCCTGTCCAACTTTGGCGGCAGGGCGGATGCACCCATTGAGATGATCTGCATCGCGCCCATGCTGGACGAGCACACGCAGGATGTTTCCGCGCTGCGCCCCGTCAACTTTGGCGGCAGCGAAAGCTGTGTCATTCCTGCCGGCGGCACCGTGCAGAGCGACGAAATCGCCTTTGAAACTGTGCGAAACGGCGATGTGTGCGTGAGCCTGTACATCCGCGATTACGCACCGCTGGCCTCCGGCACGGATGTGACCGGCCCGCTCAGCCGCTTCTGGTTTGCCGAGGGCAACTGTGCAAAGGACGCGCAACTGAGCGTGATGAACCGCATGCAGCACGATACCGTTTTCTTTCTGGATCTGGTGGAAGTGCGCAGCGCCAGTGACTGCGATGTGCTGGCCTGTTTTGGCGACAGCATCACCGCACAGTCGTGGCCGGATTTCCTCATCCAGCGCTGTCTGGACGAGGATCGCGCCAACCTCTGTGTCATCCGCCGCGGCATCGGCGGCAGCCGCGTGCTGAGGCAGTATGAGAACCTGCAGCACCGCAGCTACGGCCCGCACGGTGCGGACCGTTTCGAGCGCGAGCTGAGCGGCGCGGACCGCGTGATCATCATGCACGGCATCAACGATCTCATCCACCCTGACGGTGTCAATCCGCTGCGCCCGTGGAGCGATCTGCCCACGGCAGCCGAGCTGATTGAAGGCCTGCGCTGGTATGTGCGCAAAGGCCACGAAATGGGCATGAAGGTGTATCTGGGCACCATCGTGACCATGCTGGGCTGGCCGTCCGCCAGCGAGTACAAGGAGGGCATCCGTCAGGAAGTGAACGCGTGGATCCGCACGCAGACCGAAGCGGACGGCTGTGTGGACTTCGACGCCGCCATCCGCAACCCCGACGATCCCTCTCACCGCGCGCCGGAATACGACAGCGGCGACCATCTCCACCCCAGCCTTGCAGGCGCAAAGGCCATGGCGGCCTGCGTTCCCGCGGCTTTCCTCGAGTAACTGGTCCTTCCTTTTTGGGCATGTGCCTGTGCACATGCCATTTTTTCGTTCGTGACAGATTCCATGGTGTTGTGGTAAAATCATCAAAAAGGAGGCTGACAGATGAAAAGAATCCTGTTTGTGTGCACCGGCAACACCTGCCGCAGCCCCATGGCGGAGTGCATGATGCGCGCGCTGGCGGGCGACGGCTGGCAGATTGCCTCCGCTGGCACCTACGCCATGAGCGGCGCTCCAGCATCCATCGGCGCGCAGCGCGCCATGCAGCGGCGCGGGCTTTCGCTGGAAAGCCACCGTTCTCAGGCGGTCACGTCGGTGCTTCTTTCGCAAGTGGATCTCATCATCGGCATGAGCCAGAGCCACATCCTGCAGCTGCGCATGATGTACCCCGATTGTCACACGCCCATGCGCGCCTTTGACGATCCGCCCATCTCCGACCCCTACGGCGGCGATGATGCGGCGTATGAGCGCGCCGCGAGGGACATCGAGCGGCAGCTGCCGTCGCTTCTTCATCTGTAAACAAAGGAGGAACCCCGCATGAAGCTCACCTTTCTGGGTGCAGCGCGTGAAGTAGCAGGCAGTCGTTTTCTTTTGCAGGCCTGCGGCAAGAACATCATGGTGGACTACGGCATGGAACAGGGCGTGGATCTGTTTGAAAACGCCGCTCTGCCCATCATGGAAAGCCAGATCGACTACGTGCTGCTCACCCACGCGCACATCGACCACAGCGGCTATCTGCCCCTGCTGTACAAAAACGGCTTCCGCGGCGTGATCTACGCCACCGAAACCACCAGCGACCTGTGCAAAATCATGCTGCTGGACTCTGCGCACATTCAGGAAAGCGACGCGGAATGGAAAACCCGCAAGAACGAGCGCAAGGGTCTGCCGCCGGTGGAGCCCATCTACACACAGGATCATGCCATGCGCACGCATGAGCTGTTCCGCTCCTGCCACTACAACCAGAATGTGGAGCTCTGCCCCGGCGTCTCCATCCGCATGGTGGACGCGGGCCATCTGATGGGCTCCGCCTCCATCGAAGTCACCGTCAACGAGGACGGCGAAGAGACCGTCATCGTCTTCTCCGGCGATATCGGCAACCTGCGCCAGCCCCTCCTGCGCGATCCGCAGTACATGAAGCGCGCCGACTACGTGGTGATGGAATCCACCTATGGCGACCGCGCACACGGCGACAAGGAGCCCGACTATGTGGGCGATCTCACCCGCATCCTGCAGGAAACCTTCGACCGCGGCGGCAACGTGGTCATTCCCAGCTTTGCCGTGGGCCGCACGCAGGAGATGCTCTACTTCATCCGCGAGATCAAGCAGAAGGGCCTTGTGAAAGGCCACGACGGCTTCCCAGTGTACGTGGACAGCCCGCTTGGCATCGAGGCCACCAATGTGCTCAACGAAAACACCCTCGAATGCGCCGACGAGGAAACCATGGCGCTGATCAGGGCCGGCATCAACCCCATCCAGTTCGACGGTCTGCGCATCGCCAAAACGGCCGATGAAAGCAAGCAGATCAACGTGGATGAAACACCCAAGGTCATCATCTCCGCCAGCGGCATGTGCGAGGCAGGGCGCATCCGCCATCACCTCAAGCACAACCTGTGGCGCGCTGAAAGCACCGTGCTGTTCGTGGGCTATCAGGCTGTGGGCACGCTGGGCCGCAGCCTCATCGACGGCGCAACCAAGGTAAAGCTCTTTGGCGAGACCATTCAGGTGGCCGCCAAAATCGAGCAGCTGGCCGGCAAGAGCGGCCACGCCGACAACAAGGGCCTCATCAAGTGGGTGTCCTCCTTCGATCCCAAGCCCAAGCACGTCTTTGTCGTCCACGGCGACGATGAGGTGGCCGGCATCTTTGCCGACCGCCTGCAAAACGAGCTGGCCATGAGCGCCAACGCGCCCTACAACGGCGAAAGCTGGCAGATTACCCCCAAGCTGGAGATGATCGCCGAGGGCAACCACGTGCGTCTCAAGAAGCCCGTCAGGGAAGCCGCTGCCATGGACACCCTGCCTGCCCAGACCCCGCCTTCCCCCGCCAAAAAGCAGCCTGAAAAGAAGGCCTCCGCCCAGCAGGAGATCGACCGCTCCAGCGCCTACGGCCAGCTGGTAACCGCCGCCGAAAAGCTGATGGATCATGTCCTGAACCGCATGAAAAAAGCCAGTCCGCGCACGCAGGCGAAGATGGCCAAGCAGATTCATACCCTCTTGAAAAAGTTTAACAGGAACTGACGGGGCCTCCGGCGGCCAAAGGGCTCTGCCCTTTGGAAACCCGCTCAAGGGCACCTGCGGTGGGCACATGTTCCGTTACTTATGCCGTGCGCAGCACCCCTTAAGAAGCCCGTAGATTGCGGCCATTTCATGGCCGCAAGGAGCCTGAAAAGAGCATAGTACAAGCGAACCGGGGCACCCGTATGTGCCCCGGCGGTCTTATTTGCAGCCCCAAACGAAAAAATCCCACCCTCTGCGCCTTCTTTTCAAGAAGGCGCAGAGAGCGGGTCAAGGGGCTCAGCCCCTTGCGGGATCCAAGGGCAGAGCCCTTGGCCGCCGGAGGCATCCCCCGTTTTCTTACATCAATTCGCTGAACTCTGCCAGCAGCTCGGCGAACATGTCAAGCGCAGAGACCACAGGTTCGGGGGTGGACATGTCCACGCCGGCCACCTTGAGTTCTTCGATGGGAGACATGCTGCCGCCCAGGGTGAGGAACTTGCGGTAGGCAGCCACGGCTTCCTCGCCGCCTTCCAGAATGCGCCTGGCCAGCGCAACCGCCGCGCAGAAGCCGGTGGCGTACTTGTAGACGTAGAAGGAATTGTAGAAGTGCGGGATGCGCATCCACTCGTTCTCAATCAGCTTGTCCACACGGCAGCCGCCGCCGTAGTACTGCTTGTTGAGGGCGTAGTACATGGCGCTGAGGGATTCGCGGGTGAGGGGCTCGCCGGCTTCTTCCATGGCGTGGGCCTTCATCTCGAACTCGGCAAACATGGCCTGACGGAACACCGTGGTGCGGAAGCCTTCCAGCAGCTGGCCGATGAGCGCCATCTGCGCGGCCTTGTTGCCGGCATACTTCTTGCGCAGGGCGTTGATGGTGAGCACCTCGTTGCAGGTGGAGGCAACCTCCGCCACAAAGATGGTGTAATCGCTCTTGGCATAGGGCTGGGTGGTATTGGAATAGTAGCTGTGCATGGCGTGGCCCATCTCATGGGCAAGGGTCAAAAGGCCGTCCAGCTCGGGGCGGAAGTTGAGCAGCACATAGGGATGCACGCCGTAACCGCCGCCGCTGGAATACGCGCCGGTGGTCTTGTTGGGCGTTTCGTACACGTCGATCCAGCGGCTGTCCTTGGCCTTGCGCACCACGTCCACGTAGTCCTCACCCAGAGGCGCAACGCCTTCCAGCAGCAGCTCGTAGGCCTCGTCAAAGGTCAGCTTGGCGTCAAAGCCCTTCTGCATGGGCGCGTACAGGTCGTAGAGATGCACGGTGGGGATATCGAAGGCCTGCTGGCGCATCTGGCAGTAGGCGTGCAGGGTGGGCAGCGCATCGTGAATGGCGGAGAGCAGGTTGTCGTACACGCTTTCCGGGATGTCATCCGGATACAGCGCGGCCTGACGGGCCGAGGCATAGCCGTGGGTGCGGGCGTTGAACACATCCGCCTTGACATTGCCGGCGTAGGACGCGGCGAAGGTGGAGCCGTAAGCGCCGTAGGCCTTCATCATGCGTTCGAAGGCGGCCTTGCGCACATTGCGGTTCATGCTTTCCATCATGGAGCCGTAGCGGGCGTGGGTCAGCTCCACAAACTGGCCTTCTTCGTTCTTCACCTTGCCCAGCTTCATGTCCACGTCGGTGAGCATGTCGTAGATGTTGCCGGGGCTCTGCAGGGCTTCCTGCGCGCTGGCCAGCACGGTTTCCATCTCGGTGGACAGGGTGTGCGGACGCATGCGCTCCAGATCCTTGAGCATGGTGTCGAAGTCGGCAAAGTCGGGATCGGCGATGTAGCTCTTGAGCACCTCGGAATCCAGCGAGAGCAGTTCCGGACTGAGGAAGGCGGCAGAGGCCATCAGCTGGGCGTACAGGCTGGACACGCGGGCCATGACGCCCTGATAGAAGGAATCGGAGTTGTCAGAGTTGAGGCTGATGCCCGCGTAGGTGTACAGGCGGGAGAAGTGCTCACCCACATCGGCATACAGCTTGAGGGCCTCCAGCACGGTATCGCGGCCCTGGTTCAGCTTTCCGGCATAGCCGGCCAGCTTGCCCATCTGTTCCTTGGCCCATTCAAAGTCGGCTTCCCAGGCTTCCTGGGTGGCATACAGGTGGGTGGGATCCCACTTGTACTGTTCGGGAATATCCTTGCGCAGAAGGATTTCAGACATATGTTGTTCCTCCTTATGTTCTTGCGGTAGCGGCAAAAGCAGCCTTACGCCTATTGTATCGTAAATGCAGCGCAAGAGCAAGAGAGGCGTTGACTTCTTTCGGCGAAGGAAGTATACTGAATGCCGTTTTCGCAATCATTTCACGGAGGCTGAAAACCATGGAAATGGCTATGATTATCCTCAAGCAAACCCTTGTAATGGCGCTGTACATGGCCGGCGGCTATGTGCTGTTCAAGGGCGGCAAGATTACGCTGGAAGGCAGCCGCACGCTGGCCAACACGCTTTTGTGGCTGATTATTCCCGTGGTGCTGGTGCGTTCGCTGTGCGTGGAGTGCACGCCGGAAAAGGTGGCCATGCTCTGGCAGAGCTTCCTGCTGAGCACGCTGGCCATGGCGCTTTCCATCGGCATGTCGCTCATCATCTTCCGCAAAAGCCCGCTGGATTGCTTCTCCGCCGCCTTTTCCAACTGCGGCTTCATAGGCATTCCGCTGGTGACGGCCGCGTTTGACGAATCGGTGGTGTTCTTCCTGTGCGGCATGCTGATATGGGTCAACGTGCTGCAGTGGACGTGGGGATCGGCGTACATTAGTGGACGGAAGGCCACCATCTCGCCCAAGGGCATCCTGCTGGCGCCCTTTACGCTGTCTACGCTGCTGGGGCTTTTCCTGTTCCTGACCGGTCTGGGCGCAAAGCTGCCCTCCGTTGTGCAGGACGCCATGAGCGGCATCGCGGGCCTGAACGGCCCCATCGCCATGCTGGTGCTGGGCGTGTATCTGGCGCAGACCAAGCTGAGCAGGCTGTTTCTCATCCCCCGCCTGTACTGGATCAGCATCGTGCGCATGTGGATCATCCCGCTGGTGACGCTGTTTTTCTTCTGGCTGCTGCCGCTGGACCGCACGATGTGCATGACGGTGCTCATCTCCGCCGCCGCGCCCGTGGGCGCCAATGCAGCCGTCTATGCGCAGATGTACGATGCGGATTACCCCTACGCCTGCCAGACCGTGGCGCTGAGCACGGTGGCCTCCATTGTGATGATGCCGCTGTTCATCATGGTGGCCACGGCGGTGCTGGGCATGTGACAAGTCATAACCACCGGCTGAGCCGGTGGTTTTCTTCAGTCCAACAAAAAAACCCGAAGCACGAAGCTTCGGGTTTGTGGTACACCATCAGGGACTCGAACCCTGGACACCCTGATTAAGAGTCAGGTGCTCTACCAACTGAGCTAATGGTGCATAAAAGGTGGTACACCATCAGGGACTCGAACCCTGGACACCCTGATTAAGAGTCAGGTGCTCTACCAACTGAGCTAATGGTGCACGCGGTTGTTTCAACCAGCGAAAGTTATTATACTCCAACCGCGCAGATTGTCAACCCCTATTTTCGAAAAAAATTCATTTTTTCTGAAAAAAGTTATTTTGACGGGAAAAGCCGGGTGCTTTCCTCATCCATGAAGGCGGGCGTGTAGGCGCTGTCGGCGGATTCCTTCTGCTGCAGGAATCCATCCAGGCCAAGGTCAAACATGTGATCGCGCACGCGGATGTACTCGCGGCTGGTCAGTCTGCGGTCGAGGCCTGGAATGTCCACGCCGTTCATGGGCGTATACTGGCGCATGAGGCTCACGGGCGTGCCTGCGGGCAGCTCATTGGCGATGGCGTCCAGAATGCGCATGCTCTCCGCCGTGCGCAGCGGCAGGATGAGATGGCGCACCAGCGTGCCTTTCTGCATCATACCGTCTTCGTCGTACACCGGCGCGCCGGTCACATCGCACATGGCGCGGATGGCGCGGAGCGTTACGTCAAAATAGTCGGGCGCCTTGGCCAGCTGGACGGCGGTCTTTTCCGTGGCGTACTTGAAATCCGGCAGGAAGATATCCACCAGACCGCGCGCCTGTTCAATCATCTCCACGCTCTCGTAGCCGCTGGAGTTCCACACCACCGGAATGCCCATTTTGCGCATGCGCAGCGCATCGAAGATGACGGGCGCAAAATGCGTGGGCGTGACGAGGTTCAGGTTGTGAACGCCCAGGGCTTCCACTCGCTCAAACAGCTGGCACAGCTGCTTTGCGTCCATGCCCTGCCCCAGCTCGTGATGGCTGATGGGCTCGTTCTGGCAGAACACGCAGCCCAGCGTGCAGCCGCTGAAAAACACCGTGCCGCTGCCGCGCGTGCCGCTCAGACACGGCTCTTCCCACATATGACGCGCAGCGCGCGCCACCACGGCCCGCGTACCCATGCGGCAAAATCCCTTTCCTTCCGTTTCCGTCCGTTCGGCATTGCACCTTCTGGGGCACAGATTGCAAAGCACCATCTTCACTTCCACTCCATTCCGTTTGGCTAAGGCAAGCATACCATACCCCGGCTTGGGTGTAAAGCGTGCAAAGCAGACAAGATTTGCTTGAAAGGCTCCCTTAAACGCTTGTATTTCCTAAAACGTTGTGGTATACTGTTTCATGCCTGCTTAAGCAGGCGGTTTCATTGTTACATTCCGACCCGATGAGAAAGAAGGGTTTTCCGTAAAGAGTGGGTATCGCCTGTCCTTTGTGCCGCACAGCGCCGTTCGTGATGAACGGAGCTGGTCTTTGCAGTTGCAGAGCGCAGCGGCGTAAAGAGCGACAGGCGGTCGTGTCCGCTCTTTTTGATTGCATTTTTCCATCGGTATTTTTGAAAGAAATAGTGGGGTAAACATGGCCAAGAACCAGGGCGCGCGCGGCGCCAGACCAAATACCGTGCACATGGCGGAAACCTGCGCACAGGCTGTAGCGGATGAGCTGGGCCTGGAGCTGGTGGAGGTCACCCTTCAGAAGGAAAGCCGCGGCAAGTGTCTGTGCGTATACGTGGACAAGGAAGGCGGACTGACGCTGGACGACTGCGAACGCTACCACAAGCGCCTGCAGCCCATGCTGGAAGCCGTGGATTATGACATCATGGAGGTGTCCAGCCCCGGCGTGGACCGCCCCATCAAGAATCAGCGCGATTTTGAAAAGAACCGCGGCGCTCAGGTGGAAGTGAAGCTCTTTGCTCCCCTGAACGGCTCCAAGCTCTTTACCGGCGCGCTGACCGACATGAACGACAAGACCGTTACCATCACCAGCGCCGAAGAGGAAGAAATCACCTTCGAGCGCAAGGCCGTCGCGCTCATCAAGCCCGTGGTCGAACTGGACGATATGGATTTTGCCGACGTTGAACTGGACGAAGAATAAGAAAGCAGGGATCGACGATGAGAACGACCAAGAAGAACCAGCCTGCCAGCGGCCAGGCCGAAATCATCCTGGCCATCAAAGCTCTGGCCAGCGAAAAGGATATCAGCGAAGAAATGCTCTTCAGCGCCATCGAAGAAGCGCTGAAGGCCGCCTATAAAAAGAACGTCGCCCGCGACGAGAACCCGCCCACCAACCTGAGCGTGAACCTCGACCGCAACACCGGCGTTACCCATGTGTTCGCCCGCAAGACCATCGTGGAAGAGGTTGAGGATCATATCAACCAGATCACGCTGGACGAGGCGCTCAAGATCCGCTCCGATTACCGCATGGGCGACATCGCCGAGATCGACGTGACCCCCAGCGGCTTCCTGCGCACCGCTGCCCAGACCGCCAAGCAGGTCATCATGCAGCGCATCCGCGAAGCCGAGCAGGGCAAGATCTACGACGAGTATTCCGAAAAGGAAAACGAAATCCTCACCGCCATCGTGCAGCGCATCGAGCCCAAGGGCGTGTATGTGGAACTGGGCCGCACCGAGGGCATTCTGGAGCCCAGCGATTTCATGCCCGGCGAAGAATACCACCTGGACGACCACATCAAGGTCTACGTGCTGGAGGTTAACCGCACCGGCCGCGAAATGCTGCGCGGTCCCCAGGTGCGCGTCAGCCGCATCCATCCCGGCCTGGTCAAGCGCCTGTTTGAGATGGAAGTGCCCGAGATTGCCGCCGGTATCGTGCAGGTGAAGTCCATCGCCCGCGAAGCCGGCAGCCGCACCAAGATGGCTGTGCACTCCACCGAGGTCACCATCGATCCCGTCGGCGCCTGCGTGGGCCCCCGCGGCAACCGCGTGGAGCGCGTGGTAACCGAGCTGAAGAACGAGAAGATCGACATCATCAAGTGGTCCTCCGATCCTGCCGAGTTCATCGCCAACGCCCTCAACCCCGCTCACGTGCTGAGCGTGTTTGTGGCCGAGAATGAGAAGGCCTGCCGCGTGGTCGTGCCGGATAACCAGCTCAGCCTCGCCATCGGCAAGGAAGGCCAGAACGCCCGTCTCGCCGCCAAGCTCACCGGCTGGCGCATCGACATCAAGAGCCAGAGCCAGGCCGCCGAAATGTTCGACCTGCCCATGGAAGACGTGCTGCCCGAGGAGCCCCTCGGCTTCCAGCCCTATTACAACGAGCCCGCCGCTCTGGAGGACCTGCAGGAGTCCGGTCTGCCCGAGCTGCGCGACCTGCCGCTGGATACCGATTCCGACGAGGACGACACGCTGTAAGGCGCATGCGTCCAGCGCCATACGAAAGGAGTGAGGAACGTGCCGGTCAAGCCCAAGAAGATTCCCATGCGCATGTGCGTGGGCTGCCGCGAAATGAAGCCCAAGAAGGAGCTTCTGCGCGCCGTACGCTCCCCCGATGGTCAGGTAAGCCTGGATACCACAGGCAAGAAGCCCGGCCGCGGCGCATATTGTTGCTATAACGCCGAATGTCTGCGCAGGGCCCTCAAGCAGGGACAGCTGGACCGCCAGCTGGAAGTGAAGCTGAGCGAGGAAGTAAACGCCCAGCTCACCCAAACCATGCAGCAACTTCTGGCCGAACAGGAGAAACAGCCATGACAGAGCAGACGGAAAACCGTGTCACCGGCTTTCTGGGCCTGTGCATGCGGGCCGGCCGCATCATCAGCGGTCAGGAATCCTGTGTAGATCTCATCCGCCGCGAGGAAGCGGCGCTGGTGCTGATGGATGCCGACGCATCCGAAAACACCCAAAAGCGTATCACGGATGCGTGCCACAGCCATCATACGCCGCTGTGGATGCTGAGCAAGGGATCCCTCGGGGCCGCCATTGGAAAGCGCGGCCGCATGGTGATCGCGCTCAAGGACGACGGCATGGCGCAGAATCTGCTGGGCCTCCTCAAGGAGGAGCCTCAGCTGTAATGCCAAAGCCGCTGGATCAGATTACATTGCGAAATAATGCGGGGGTGCAAGCGGTACAATGACCAAAGTGAAACTCAAGGATGCCACCAGAGATTTGCTCAAGGGCGCGGGAGATGTGCTCGGCAGCGTTTCGTCCATGCGCAAAAACGCGGACGATCTGGCGCAAGCCGCCCGAAAGCTGGAAGCCAAATTCCTGCGGGAAGAGGAACAGCGCAAGGCGGAAGAAAAGCAGGCTGAACAGCAGCGCCTGATGAGCCAGCACACCAAAGCATACACCATGCCCGACACGGATGAACCCGTGCAGGCGCCCAAGGTGGAGACCAAAGAGGAAAGCAAGCCGGCTGCCCCCAAGGCGGAAGCTGTAAAGCCCGCCCCGGTGGAGGAAAAGAAACCGGAACCCGTAAAGGCGGTGGAGACCCCCGTGAAGAAGACAGAAGAAGCCAAGCCCGTTGTGAAGGAAGCTGCGAAGGCCGAGGAGAAGGCTCCCGTGCAGCAGTCCAAGGAAGCCAAGCCCGTTGTGAAGGAGGCCGCTGCGCCCGCGCCCAAGCAGGCCGCTCCCGCTGCGCCTGCAGCCGAAGCGCCCAAGCCCGCTGCCGCGCCCGTGGCTCAGCCCGCTCAGGCCCGTCCGGCCCAGCCTGCCCAGCAGCAGCCCGCCGCGCGTCCCGCGCAGCCTGCTCAGCAGCCCCGTCCTGCCGCGCAGCCCGCTCGTCCCGCTGCGCAGGGTCAGCAGCCTGCCCGTCCCGTTCAGGGTGGTCAGCCCGCGCGTCCTGCGGCCAATCCTCAGGGCCCGTACGGCCGTCCTGCCAATCCTCAGGGTCCCTATGGCCGTCCCGCCAATCCTCAGGGCCCCTATGGCCGTCCTGCCAACCCGCAGGGCCAGCAGGGTCCCTATGGCCGTCCCGCCAATCCTCAGGGCCCCTACGGCCGTCCTGCCAACCCGCAGGGCCAGCAGGGTCCCTATGGCCGTCCTGCCAATCCTCAGGGCTCCTATGGCCGCCCCGCGAATCCGCAGGGCCCCTATGGCCGTCCTGCCAATCCCCAGGGACAGGGCCAGTATGGCCGTCCTGCCGGTGCTCCCGGTGCCGGCGGCCCCCGTCCTGCAGGCGGCGGCTTTGGCGGCAATCGTCCTGCCGGCGGCGCCGGCCGTCCTTCCATGGGCGCCCGCAAGCCCGCGCTGGACATGGCTCCCGCTGTTGAAAAAGAGCGCGTGAGCAATTACGACCCCAACAAGAAGAACTACGTGCGTCAGCACGATCCCGAGCGTGTGGCCAAAAACCGCAAGCAGCTGGCCCGTGAAAGCGGCTTCAGCGGCTATGATGACGACGTCATCCGCGGCGGCCGCCGTGCGCGCGCTACCAAGAAGCCCAGCGCGCAGCAGCTGATGGCCCCCATCAAGATCGAAAAGGCCTACATGACCGCCGAGACGATCACCGTCAAGGACCTGACTGAGCGCATCGGCAAGCCCGCCGGTGAAATTCTCAAGAAGCTGCTTATGCTGGGCATCATGTCCAACATCAACAGCGAGCTGGACTTTGACACCGCCAGCCTGGTCTGCGCCGACTTTGGCGTGGAGCTGGAGATGAAGCTGGACAAGACCGCCGAAGACGAGCTGGTTGAAGAAACCGCCTTCGAGGACGCCGAAGAGGATCTCCTCCCCCGTCCCCCGGTCGTCACCATCATGGGTCACGTCGACCACGGCAAGACCTCTCTGCTGGACTACATCCGCAACGCCCACGTCACCGCGGGCGAAGCCGGCGGCATCACCCAGCACATCGGCGCCTATACCGTCGAGCTGGACGGCCGTCCCATCACCTTCCTGGATACCCCCGGCCACGAGGCCTTCACCGCCATGCGTGCCCGCGGCGCGCAGGCCACCGACATCGCCGTGCTGGTTGTGGCTGCGGACGACGGCGTGATGCCCCAGACCGTGGAAGCCATCAACCACGCCAAGGCTGCGGAAGTACCCATCATTGTTGCCATCAACAAGATGGATAAGCCCACCGCCAACCCCGACCGCGTGAAGCAGGATATGACCGCTCACAACCTCGTGCCCGAAGAGTGGGGCGGCGACACCATCTGCGTGCCCGTCAGCGCTCACACCGGTGAGGGCGTGGACGACCTGCTGGAGATGATCCTGCTGCAGGCCGACATGCTGCAGCTGCGCGCCAACCCCAACCGCATGGCCAAGGGCGTCATCATCGAGGCCAAGCTGGACAAGGCCCGCGGCCCCGTTGCCACCGTGCTCCTGCAGAACGGTACCCTGCATGTGGGCGACGCCATCGTCGCCGGCATGGCCTCCGGCCGTGTGCGCGCGCTGCTCAATGACCGCGGCGAGCGCGTGAAGGAAGCCGGTCCCGCCATGCCTGTTGAAATTGCCGGTTTCGGTGATGTGCCCAGCGCCGGCGACGACATGATGGCCGTTGAAGACGAGCACCTGGCCCGTCAGGTTGTGGAAGAGCGCCGCGAGAAGCAGAAGGCTGCCCGCGTTGCCGCCTCCTCCAAGCTGTCTCTGGACAATCTGTTCAGCCGCATGGATGCTGCCAAGCAGACCACGCTCAACATCATCATCAAGGCCGACGTGCAGGGCAGCGTGGAAGCTGTGAAGCAGGCCATGGAGAAGCTGAGCAACGAAGAAGTCAAGGTGCGCGTGCTGCACGCTGCCGCCGGCACCATCAACGAAGGCGACATCACCATGGCGTCCGCGTTCGACTCCATCATCATCGGCTTCAACATCCGTCCTGACAACAACATCCGCGATATCGCCGAGCGCGAAGGCGTGGATATCCGTCTCTACCGCGTCATCTACCAGGCCATCGAAGATGTGCAGAAGGCCATGAAGGGCCTGCTGGATCCGGAGTTCAAGGAAGTTATGCTGGGCACTGCCGAGGTGCGCAACACCTTCCGCATCACCGGCGCCGGCACCGTTGCGGGCTGCTACATCAAGAGCGGCAAGGTGCAGCGCAACGCGCAGGTTCGCCTTGTGCGCGACAGCATCGTTGTTTACGAAGGCAAGCTGTCCAGCCTCAAGCGCTTCAAGGACGACGCCAAGGAAGTGGCCGAGGGCTACGAGTGCGGTATCAGCTTCGACAACTACAACGACATCAAGGAAGGCGACGTCATCGAGTGCTTCATCATGGAAGAAATCGAACGGTAAGGGGCTCAGCCCCTTACAACCCCGCCAAAGGGATTTATCCCTTTGGAATCCCTTCCTTTGTCGCCAACAAAGCAACTTGTATTTACCCCTGACCGCGTGAAACGCGGTCATACACGGGATTCTTAAGGGCGAAGCCCTTAAGCAGAGGGTGGAGGGAGACGGAGTCTCCCCCCTCGTCCCTCGTCCCTGCCCCGTAAAGGAGAACGCATTGAGTTATCAGCGTATTGACCGCATCAGCGAGCAGGTGCGCCGCGAGGTGGACATGATCATCCGCGAGCGTGTGAGCGATCCCCGCGTGAAGGGCACGTTCAGCGTGACCCGTGCGGATGTGACGCGCGACCTGCGCTATGCCAAGGTTTATGTCAGCATTCTGGAAGAAGAAAACCGTGCGCCCATGATGGCCGCGCTGAAGAAAGCGGCGGGTTTTGTGCGTCACGAGCTGCGCGAGAGCATGATTATCCGCTACGCGCCGGAGATTCTTTTTGAGCTGGACAACAACATCGAATACGGCATCCATATTGCATCTGTGCTCAAGCAGGTGCACCCGGAGGACGAAACAAACGATGAAAATGACGACGATCAGGAATGAGCGTTATCAGCAGGACGAGGTGCTGTCCGCCGTATTTTCGGCGGGCAGCGTCTTGCTGTTTTGCCACATCTCGCCGGACGGCGACACTTTGGGCAGCGCACTGGCGCTGAAGCTGCGCCTGGAGCGCATGGGCAAGCAGGCTCATGTGATGGTGGATGGCTTTGTGCCTTCGTATCTGGCGTTTCTGCCGGGCGCGGATGGCATTCTCGCGCCGGATTCCCCCGTTCCTGCGCATGATCTGGCGCTGGCGGTGGACGTGGCCAGCGCGGACAGGCTGGGCAAGTGCGAGAGCCTCTTTGCTGCCGCTGAAAAGACGGCTTTGATCGACCATCACGGCACCAACAGCGGCTACGCACAGGTGAACATGATTGATGCGGATGCGCCTGCGTCTGCCATTCTGGTGTACCGGCTGTTTGAACAGATGGAGCTTTCCATGACGCAGGAGGAGGCCATCTGCCTGTACACGGCGCTTTCCACCGACACCGGCAATTTCATTTACGACAGCACCAATGCCGAGAGTTTTTCCATGATGAGCGGTCTGATGCAGGCTGGTCTGCCCCTGGCTGAGTACAGCCGCATGCTCTTCCGTCAGAAGGAAGAAAAGCACGTGCGTCTGCTGGCTGAGGCACTTCCCTCGCTGCGTGTATCCAGAGATGGCAAAGTCGCCGGACTCTATGTGACGCAGGCGCAGATGGACAAGGTGGGCGCAAACGACGGCCATGCCGAGGGCATCGTAAACTACGCCATCGATCTGGAAGGCGTGTGCATGGCGTATTTCATCCGTGAATTGCCGGACGGCCGCCATAAGGCCAGCCTGCGCGCGCTGGAGCCGTATCGGGTGGATGACATTGCGGCGCAGTTTGGCGGCGGCGGCCACAAGCTGGCTGCGGGCGTAACGCTGGATATGCCTCTGGATGAGGCTGTGCGCACCATCGAGGCCGCACTGCTCTGGGGGCTGCGCTATGAGTGAGCTGAACAAGCCGCTGTGCGGCTTTATCAACGTGCTCAAGCCGCCGGGAATGTCATCCGCCCATGTGGTGGGCGCGGTGCGCCGGATGCTGGGCAAGGTGAAGGTGGGCCACGCAGGCACGCTGGATCCTGAGGCTGCGGGCGTGCTGCCGCTGATGGTGGGCAAGGCTGCGAGGCTGTTTGACTACATGCAGGACAAGGAGAAGGCCTATGTGACCGAGGCGGCATTCGGCGCGTCCACCGATACGCAGGACGCGCAGGGCGCGGTGCTGGAGACGGGTGAAGACTATCCCGATGAGGAAGCCATCCGCAAAGCGCTGATTGAAATGACCGGCGTCATGATGCAGACTCCGCCCATGTTCAGCGCCATCAAGCAGGATGGCAAGCGACTGTACGAGCTGGCGCGCAGCGGCAAGGAAGCCGATATTCCTGCGCGCGAAGTAACCGTGCATGCCCTCACGCTGCATTCCATGATGGAAAACCACGGCGCGCTCATTTCCGTGCGCTGCTCCAAGGGTTTCTATGTGCGCACGCTGTGCAAGGATCTGGGCGAAAAGCTGGGCTGTCCTGCGCACATGCGCTTCCTGCTTCGCACACAGAGCGGGCCTTTCACGCTGCAGAACGCGCACACGCTGGAAGCCCTGGCACAGGCTGCGCAGGAAGGCCGTCTGGCTGATCTGCTGCTGCCGCCGCAGGCTGCGCTTCAGCATCTGCCCATGATGGATGTGCCTGCCGGGCTGGAAAAACCGGTCATCAACGGCGGACATCTGCCGTGGAAACGGTTCAAAGCCGTGCACGAAACACCGGCGGCAGATGGCACGCCCTTCGGGCTTTGGATGAACGGCGCGCTTTGCGCCATTGCACAGAGGCATGAGGATCAGGTCAAGATCCGCACATGGCTTGCCGAATAACCGATCTACAGGAGGATCAACCATGAAGATTATCCTCGATCAAAACTACTGCTGCGAGCGCAGCGTGGTGGCGCTGGGCATGTTTGACGGCGTGCACCTGGGACACCGCGTGCTCCTGGAGCGCGGCGCGGCGCTGGCCCGTCAGCGCAAGATTCCGCTGGTGGTATGCACCTTCCAGACGCACCCGCTGGCCGTGATTGCGCCGGACAAATGTCCGCCCAGCCTCACCAGCTTTCCCGAGCGCTGCGCGCTGATGGAGGCGCTGGGCGTGGACGTGCTGTGCGCCATGCCCTTCACCCCTGAAACCATGAACATGCTGCCTGAGGAATACGTGGGCCATCTGGTACGCCGCTTCCACCCCACCGACGTGGTGTGCGGCTACAACCACACCTTCGGCCGCAAGGGTCAGGGCACGCCTGCGCTTTTGAACGCGCTGGGCGCTGCGCTGGGTTTTGCCACCTCCATTGTGCCCAAGATCACACTGGATAACGAGGACGTCAGCTCCACCGTCATCCGTGAACTGCTGCAAAAGGGCGATGTGGACAAGGCGCGCGCCATGCTCAAGCGCCCCTATGCCATCGCCGCCACGGTGGAAGGCCAGGACGAAGAAGGCCGCTGTGCGCTTTGCCTGATGGACGAAGGCAAGCAGCATCTGGCTTCCGGCAGCTACCGCGCAGTGCTTCAGCAGGATGAGCATCGCTATCCCGTCATGCTGCACACCTGCGATGGCGACCACATGCTCTGCCATCTTCCCTGCAGGCTGACGCTTGGCGAAACGGTCAAGCTGGAGCTGTGGGTTAATCTGTCCGTTGATTTCTAAGGAGGCGAGCACATGCTGCGTTCCAAACGTTTCTGGCAGGAGGCGCTGTACTGGCTCCTGCTGCTGGCGCTGCTGACGGCCGGCGCATATCTGCTGCTGACCAATCTGGGCGAAGCCGGCATCAGCGACTGCGATGAGGCGCGCCACGGCGCAAATGCCTATGAAATGATGCAAAGCGGCGATTACGTGGTGAGCACCTATCGCGGCGAAACCGACTACTGGAATCTGAAGCCGCCGCTGTCCATGTACAGCATCATGCTGGGCTTCAAAACCTTCGGCTTCAACGCCTTTGGCATGCGCATCTACAGCGCGGTGAGCATGTGGCTGTGCATGCTGGCCGTCAGCCTGTGGATGAAAAAGCACTACGGCAGCGTGGCCAGCCTGGCGGCGCAGAGCTTTCTGCTGGCGTGCGCCGTTTTCTACGGCGAACACTTCGCCCGCTTCGGCGATGCCGACGCCCAGCTTCTGCTGTTCTACACCATCGGCATCCTGTGCATGCTCAGCAGCCGCAAGAACCTGAACTGGCTGTACGTGAGCGCTCTGTGCTTCGGCCTTGCCTTCATGAGCAAGAGCTGGCACGCCGCGCTCATCCCGGTTACCTGCTTCGTTTTTGTCTGCATCACCGGGCAGATCAAGCAGCTGAAGCTGAAGAACTACCTGCTGCTCCTCTTTTTCGGCCTGCTGCCCATCGCGCCGTGGGCCATTGCCCGCTATATGCGCGATGGCATGGCGTTCTTCGGCCCCATGATCGGCAAGGACATCGTGGCGCGCGCCACCACCGTGCACGAAACGCATTACGGCGATGCGCTGTACTACGTGCGCTTCCTGCTGAGCGATCCTGCCTGCGTGCTGGCCATTGCCCTGTGCCTGATCGTGCTGGTCTGGCAGATCATCCGCCGTGTGAAGCTGAGCAGCGATCAGCTGGGCGTGGCGCTGTGGGTGCTTGTTCCGCTGATTCTGTACAGCATCTGCGTCAGCAAGCTGCGCTGGTACCTGTTCGTGGCGCTGCCCGCGCTGAGCATTGCCTTCGGCCTGTGCTGCCGCGAGCTTCTCAGCCTCCGAAAATGGCCGCTGCGCCTGATCAGCCTCGCCCTGTGCTTCGGCCTGATGGGCTGGTGGGGGCTGGGCAACTGGCAGCAGGTATCCGCCGTTGAGAACCATGATACCTACCAGCGCATGATCATCGAAAACTTCGACCGTGATTTTGACGAGGGTACGCCCGTCTACATCCAGTACGAGTCCGTCAACAACTACACCTCCAAGGTGGATTACCGCGTCTGGGTGCAGGATGACCTGCTCTGCGCTGTGCTCTACGGCGGACTGGACTGCCGCGACGGCGGCATTGACGCCTTTATGGAGGAAGAGGAGCACGCCTACCTCATCGCCCATGAGGTGGGCATGGATTGGGACATTCTGGGCGATTGCCCCATCGTGTCCGAGGACGGCCTGATCATGCTGATTGAAAACCTCAACTGACCTGCCTTGCACGCAGCAAACCGGCGTGCTATAATGAATCCAGCATACTGAACAACCGCCCTTTACGGGCCGGAAATACGGAGGGAAAAGCCCCATGACTCATGATACCATCCGCATCAACACCAATGTCCGCATGATCGCCCACCGCGGCCTGAGCGGCATTGAGCTGGAAAACACCAACTCCGCCTTCGTCGCCGCCGGCAACCGCAGCTACTTTGGCATCGAAACCGACGTGCACATCACCGCTGACGGCCAGTTTGTCATCATCCATGACGACAACACCAAGCGCGTTGCGGCGGATGAAATGATCGTGGAAAAGACCACCTTCGACACCCTGCGCTCCATCCGTCTGGTGGACAAGGACGGCCAGAAGGGCCGTTATGACCTCATCATGCCGTCCCTGGCTGAGTACATCTCCATCTGCAAGAAGTACGATAAGGACGCCGTGCTGGAGTTGAAGAATCACTTCAAGCCCGAGCACATCTACCAGATTGTCGAAATCATCCGCGAAATCGGCTGGCTGGACCGCACCATCTTCATCTCCTTCGACCTGCCCAACATGATCTGCATCCGCGAACATCTGCCCCAGCAGCGCGCGCAGTTCCTCATCTCCGAGCAGACCGAATGGCTGGTGGATACCCTCAAGAAGCACAACCTCGACCTGGACATCAAGCACACCGCCGTCACCGCCGATCTGGTCAGCGCTCTGCACGAGGCCGGTCTGGAAGTGAACGTATGGACCGTCGACACCCCCGAAGATGCTCAGCGCGTGATCGAGTGCGGCGTGGACTACATTACGAGCAACATTTTGGAGTAAGGGGCCGCCAAGGGCTCTGCCCTTGGATCCCGGCAGGGGGCTGAGCCCCCTGCACCCCGCACACCGTGCACCATTCAGGTGCACGGTTTTTGTTATGTTTATTGTTGCATCTAAGACCGCCGTGGCACGGAGGGTGCCACGGCTCGCTTGAGTTCAAAGAGAGAGTAACAGGACGCGTTACACTCAAGCGAGCCCCGACTCCTTCCGAGGAGGGGCGGTCTTTACCATCCAACAAACAAGAAGAGCAGTACCGTCAAGCGAGCCGGAGGTCCTTCCGACCTCCGGCGGTCTTAGATGCAGCTGCAAACAAAAAAAGAAGCCCCCTGCGGCCCGTTTCACGGGCCGCAGAGAGCGGGTTGAGGGGCTCAGCCCCTCACTTCATGGCGGCTTTGGACATGCCGGTCATGATGTATTTCTGGAGGATGAGGAAGAGGGCGATGATGGGCACAATGGCCATCACAGCACCGGCCATGATCTCGTTGTAGTTGGAGACCTCCATGCCGGCAAAGGTGTTCTTCAACTGCTGAACACCAACGGCGATGGTGCGGCTGGCTTCCGTCTTGGTGACCATCTTGGGCCAGAAGTAGCTGTTCCAGCCGTTGATGAAGGAGATGATGCTGACGGTGATCAGAGTGGGCTTGCACATGGGGCACAGCACGTGGAAGATGGTGCCGAAGCGGCCCATGCCGTCCACCTTGCCAGCCTCGATGTAGCTGTTATCAACCGCCATGAAGTTCTGGCGCAGCATGAAGATGAAGTACGCGCTGACCAGGTTGGGCAGGATGACGCCCATGTAGGTATCGATGGTGTTCAGACGGGCGATGAACACATAGATAGGCACGAAGGTGACCTGGATGGGAACCATCAGCGCGCCCAGCACCAGCATGAACATGAACTCGCGGCCCTTGAACTCACCCTTGGCAAAGCCGTAGGCGGCCATCACGCCAATGGTCAGCTCGCCCAGCATCATGAAGGCGGTGGTCACAAGGGTGTTGACCAGATACTTCACGAAGGGAGCGCGGTTGAGCACGTTGGGGTAGTTCTCCCACATGAACTCCTTGGGCCACAGGGTGGGCACCGGAGCGAGCAGCTCGGTGGAGGTCTTGAAGGAGGAGATGATCATCCAGTAGATGGGGAACAGCATGATCATAACCACGAAGATGGCCGCAGCGTACTGCGCCACCATACGGTACACGCGATGCGCGCGTTGCAGGCTTTCGTCCGCACGCACAACGGGCGACACCAGACGCATGTACACCAGTGCTACGGCAGAGGCCGCAGCCAACACCAGCGCGATGATGTAGAACACGCCATAGCTGCCGGCGATGAGGTTGAGATCCTTGTTGAAGTTGTATTCCACAAATTCGGGAATCAGCCGGGCTTCCTCCAGGGTGGAGGCAGTGCCGCCAGCCAGCGCCACGTGCTTATTCAGCGTGGCATTGTAGGTGACATGGCCAAACACGCCCAGCGCCAGCATGACCGCAGCCACGATGAGCATGAGCATCACGATGTCAAAGAAGCCGCTCTGACGCATGGTGTGCAGGCTGCCCTTGCGCCAGGGCTGGGCCTTGATCTTGGTCATGCCGTCCTTCCACATGATGGGCGCAGCCACCAGCAGCATCACAATGCCAATCACGGTCAGCACCGTGCGCACGGCGGGAGCCGCTCCGAAGGGAACAGCCAGGAAGGCAGCGATCAGGAGCGTGGCCGCAGCCAGCACCAGCGCGATGCCGATTTTTTTCTGTTGATTCAGCATACGATCGCCCCTTTCTTAAGAATCATAGTTGACGCTCTTGTTGGAGTACTTCATGGTTGCAGCCGTGCACACCAACAGGAGCAGGAAGAACACCAGCGAAACCGCCGCGCCGCGCGCGGTGCGGAAATCCTTGAAGGTGAGGTTGTAGATCCACTGCACCATCACGTTGGTCGCGGTGCCGGGGCCGCCGCCCGTCATGACGTCCACGCTCTGGAACACCTTCATGGAGGCGATGAACGTGGTCACAAACAGGAACAGGGTGGTGGGAGCCAGCAGCGGAACTGTGATGAAGCGGAACTGCTGCACGCCGTCAGCAGCGTCGATGGAGGCCGCCTCGTAATAATCCTTCGGGATGCCCTGCATGGCGGAGAGGTAGATCATCATGGCGTAGCCTACCACGCGCCAGGCGGTGAGGATGAGCACGCCGGCCAGGGCGGTGGATTCATCCAGCAGCCATCTGGGGCCGGTAATGCCAAAGCGGCTCAGAGCAAAGTTGAGGATACCATCGGCCTGACTGCCGCTGTTGCCGGCGGCCGGCGCGAAGAGAATCCACATAAACACCACAGCACTGGTGGAAACAGCAATGTACTTGGGCATGAACACGATCGCGCGGAAGGCGTTGAAGGTGCGGGTCATGCGGTTGAACAAAAGCGCCAGCAGCATGCCGCCCGCCACCGTGATGGCCACTTCCCAGAAGGTGTAGATGCCGGTGATGCGCAGGGATTCCCAAAAATACTTGGCGCCGGACTGGTTGAACAGCCAGTTGTAGTTGCCCCAGCCGATGAATTCCTGCTTGCCGGTGGTCAGGATGCCCATGTCCGTAAAGGAGATGCGCACCAGGTCAATCAGCGGATAATACACAAACAGCAGGAAGAACAGGATGACCGGCTCCACGAAGAACAGGTCCTTCATGCGCTCCCAGCGCTGGATGAGCATCATGATGCCGTTGAACAGCAGCATCGCGCCGATGAGAATCAGCACGATTGCGATATTCATGATCGTGCTCAGAGGCGCGAGCGGAATATCGCCCTTGGTGGACAGATAGAAGGTGCCCGCCTCGGGAATGGCAAGGGTGACGGCCTTCACCGTGCCGGAGGGCACGGGCGCCATGGCCTCGGCCACTTCAGCGCCGTTCTTGGTGTTCACCAGCACCATGCGGCGCTCCTGATCTGCCAGAGAAGAGGTGGCGTACACGGTGAGCGTGCCGGCTTCCTCCACGGTCAGCTTCAGGCTGCGGTACTTGCTGGATCCGGCGCCCGGCAGCTTGACGCTCTGGGTGAATTCCATACCGTTATCCAGCTTCACGGTTTCTTCCTCGGCCACGACCAGATTCAGGTAATCCTTCGTGCCGGGGAACTGCAGCCCCTCGCCCTTGAGGGACTTCTTGGTTTCGCCCAGCTCAAACTCCTGGGCATTGATCATACCGTTTTCAGCTCCGGCGGTGTACTCGGCGTAGAACACATGCACGCCGCTGTCCTCGCCAGCCATGTCCAGCGCGCCCGACACCTTGGTGCCGGCATTCTGCGCGGCCTCACGCGCAGCGTACACCTGATCCGCCAGGTCGTCAAAAATGCCCAGCTGCATATCGCCGGCCAGCCAGCCGAACAGGCCCACGGAAAGCACCAGCGCGCCAAGCACAATCAGCACAATGCCGCTTACACGCTGCCGCTTTGAGATAAGCTGTTTTTCTTTAAGGCGCACTTCTTTATTCCATGCGCGATCTGCCGCAGTTTTCACGTTTGCATCCCTCGTTTGTACCGCACGGGAGAGGAAGCGCGCTTCCTCTCCCGTGTGATGGCTTCTTTCCTAAAATTTACAAGCACAGGAGGCCATACGGCCCCCTGTGTGCTTTACAAGGATGGATTACTGATCGTCCAGAGTCTCCTGGATTTCGACGGCCAGCTGATCGAGAGTCTCCTGGATGGGAGCGTTGTTGTTGAAGATCTCGTACAGGGCGGTACGCCACAGGTTGGCGCAGGCGTCGTAAGCGGGGTTCTGGTTGCGGGGGTTGATCCAGCCAGCCATGGCCACGATGTCGGCCATCGCGGGCTTGCGGCTCAGGTACTCTTCGTACTCAGCAGTGCCCTGCACGCTGCCGCGGGTGGGGAAGTAGCCGGTCTTGTCAGCCCAGTAGAGGTTGATCTCAGGGCTGGTCATGAACATGAGGAACTGCCACGCAGCGTTCTTCTCAGCCTGAGAAGCAGCAGCGGGGATCAGGATGGCAGCGCCGCCAACCTCGGACTTGAAGGTTTCGCCGTCGTTGCCGCCGGGCAGCCAGGCCATGCCCACTTCGAAGCTGTCGCCCACGTTGTTGACGTAGGTGTCATACAGGGAAGAGGTGTGGAACACGCTGAAGGCGCCGCCGTCCCAGAACAGCTGGCGCATGTTGGAGGAAGCGCCGGTGCCGTAGGCATAGTAAGCGTAGCCCTTGTCGATCCATTCCTTGATCTTGGCGGTGATCTCCACAGACTTGGCGGAGTTCACATCAGTGGTGCCGTCTTTCAGCACGGTTTCGACGCCGTTGTTCTTGTACAGCATCTCATAGTACCAGTAGTCCCAGCCGCCGAACACGGTGCCGTAGCGCTTGGTGGTGCCGTCCTCGTTGAACAGGGTGGCCTTCTCCAGGAAAGCTTCCATCTCATCGAGGGTCTTGGGCATGGTGATGCCTTCGGCTTCCGCAGCGGTCTTGTTGTAGTACATGACCTGAGTGGAGATCAGGTAGGGCAGAGCGATCTGCTCTTCGTCGTAGCTGGTGGAAGCGATGAGGCCTTCGCCGAAGTCTTCCACGTCGTACTCGAAAGCGTCAATGTAGGGATCCAGCACCTCGCACAGGCCGTCCTTGCCGTCGCTGGCAGGATAGGACGTGTTGCAGGTCACCAGAGCGGGAACGGTGCCGGTGCCGGCAGCAGCCGCAGCGATGAACTGGGTGTTGATCTCGGAGTAGCTGCCGATGTAAACGGGGTTGACGGTGATGCCCATGCCGTTTTCAGCGTTGAACTTGTCCACCATGTAGTTGAGGTACTCGGTGAGCTGATCTTCGTGAGCATGCCACCAGGTAATGGTGATGGGTTCGGTGACGTCATACTCGGTGGCCGCAAAAGCGGGAACCATGGAGCACACCATGACGGCAGCCAGCAGGAGAGCCAACAGTTTCTTCATGTGATTTTTCCTTCCTTTCTTTGCTGAGACTTCTGCATACAATGAAAGCGCTTCCGCATTTTCAGCATATGAAAAAGCCCCGGGGGTGTTAACGAATAAACCTTGATACTATTGTACAATGATACAATGAACCTGTCAAGCAAAATGACGAAAACGTCACTTTCCCTGTCAACATTCGGTGGCAAAAGCCAACAAAAAGAAAGCACTTTTTGTGCAAAATGTTGAGGTACAATAGATCGGTAACATAAACAAAGAAAAACAGAGAGCCAAGTGGTATAATGAGTTTGCGACAACACACAACCACGAGGAGGCTCTCTGCATGGACAGAATAACACAAGAAGCCCAAGCCCGTCAA